>NZ_CAFJ01000683.1 GCF_000239795.1 Bradyrhizobium sp. STM 3809
ACCTGCCTGAACGTCCAGCTCACCCGCGCCGCCGACCTGCTGCTCGCCGATCTCGACCGCGTTCTCGCCGCGCTGAAGACGCGCGCCTTCGAGCACAAGATGACGCCGACCATCGGCCGCTCGCACGGCATCCATGCCGAGCCGGTGACCTTCGGCCTCAAGCTCGCTTATGCCTATGCCGAGTTCAGCCGCGCCCGCGAGCGCCTGGTCGCCGCGCGCAAGGAGGTCGCGACCTGCGCCATCTCGGGCGCGGTCGGCACCTTCGCGCAGATCGATCCGCGCGTGGAGGAGCATGTTGCAAAGGCGATGGGGCTGACCCCGGAGCCGGTCTCGACCCAGGTCATTCCGCGCGACCGCCACGCGATGTTCTTCGCCACGCTCGGCGTGATCGCCTCCTCCGTCGAGCGCTTCGCCACCGAGATTCGTCACCTGCAGCGCACGGAGGTGCTGGAGGCCGAGGAGTTCTTCTCGGAGGGTCAGAAGGGCTCGTCCGCGATGCCGCACAAGCGCAACCCGGTGCTGTCGGAGAACCTCACCGGCCTCGCCCGCATGGTCCGCGCCTATGTGACGCCGGCGATGGAGAACGTCGTACTCTGGCACGAGCGCGATATCTCGCACTCCTCGGTCGAGCGCATGATCGGCCCGGACGCCACCGTCACGCTGGACTTCGCGCTGGTGCGCCTCGCCGGCCTGATCGAGAAGCTGCTGGTCTACCCCGCCAACATGGAGAAGAACCTCGACCGGCTCGGCGGCCTCGTCCACTCGCAGCGCCTCTTGATCGCGCTGACGCAGAAGGGCGCGAGCCGCGAGGATTCCTACAAGCTGGTCCAGCGCAACGCGATGCCGGTTTGGCGCGGCGAAGGCGATTTCCGCACATTGTTGAAGGCCGACGCCGACGTGAAGAAGTATCTCACGGATGCCGAGATCGACGAGCAGTTCGACCTCGGCTACCACCTCAAGCACGTCGACACGATCTTCAGGCGCGTGTTCGGGGCGGCCTGATCGCGCGCCGGGCGGGCTGACGCCGCGTCAGTCCGCCTCCTCGCACTTGTCCTGCTTGACCTTGAACATCTTCCGGAACTGGGTCTCGAGCGCGCTCCGCATCGACTCCATCTTCGTGGCGCCCGTGTTGCGAAGATTGTAATTGATCGCGCAATTGCTCCAGCCGAAATTGACCAGATGGATCCGCATGCGCTCCGGCCCGTCCGGCTTTTGCGCTTCGGCGACATAGCGGGCGACGCAGGCCTTCGGACTGGCGTTGTCGGCGCAGCCCTTGTCGACGGTCTGGCGAAACATCTGCTGCAGGTCGGTCTTGCCCTCGATCGCGTCGACGAAGCGCGCACAGGCGGCGGCGGGCTGATAGTCGCGCAAGGCCGAGGGCGACTTGAAGCCGCGGGTCTGCGCCAGCTCGAAATCGCAGCTGTCCTTGAGCTCCGCGACCCTGGCGCGGCGGTAATCGTCGACGCCGGGCAGCGCGATGAACTCGAGCCGGGTGGCGACGTCGAGCGCGGCCTTGCAGGCGCGGTCGATCTTGTCGGGATCGAGCGCGGCGACCGCCTTCGGATCGAACGCCGGCAGCGTCCCCGGCGAGTCGAAATCGGACGGGCCGAACAGCAGATGCACGGTGTTGCGCAGCCGCGTCTCGTCCTGCTTGGCGGGGTCGAACCGGATCGAGAAACGGCAGCCGCTGTCCCAGGACATCGTGCGCTCGGCGGCACCGGCGCCCGCGACGCCGAGCGTGAGCGCGACAAGCGCCAGGGGCGATGTCCATCCGGTCCGGCGTCGTCGGGCCATGGTAATCCTCGCAGGCAATTGAGCCTGCATCCTACCCCGTCTCGGCGCCAGCGCTAGCCCGTACCCCTTACCATCCGCAGCGCGACGTCGTCGCGCTTGACGCGGTGATGCCAGACCGCGGCGGCGATGTGCAGCACGCTGAGCGCCAGCAGCACGTAGGCGAAGAAGATGTGGCGGTCCTCCCAGGCGCGCGCCGCCTCCTTGTCGGGCGAGGTGAACTGCGGCACGTGGAAGACTCCGAACCAGCTGGAATAGTCCGGCGTGTGCGCGCCCGAATGCGCCCAGCCGAGCATGATCACCACGAGCGTGACGAGATCGAGTCCCCATTGGTTGGCGCGCGCGACCGCCGCGAGCCAGCGCGGCGTGTCCGCCGGCAGCGCCGGTGTCGGATTGAACAGGCGCCAGGCCATGCGCGCCAGCAGCAGCACCAGCAGCACGTAACCGATGTCGGCATGAATGGAGCGATAGAAGAACCGATCGGGTCGCGCCGGGACGTGGTTCATCCACCAGCCGAAGGCGATCATCACCAGGATGGTCGGGCCGATCACCCAATGCAGAGCGCGCGCGACGCCACCCCAGCTCGATGCCGTATTTCTAATCATGTCTGACTTCCCACTTGCGATCTCGTCTGCTTCCAAGACGCATGGAACCTTTTTAAGGCGGCTCGGTGCTATGCCGAAATGGAATCATTCGAAACTAATTAGGACACGGTGGCGCCTTGGGGATGTCGCGGGAAGGTCACCCGGGCGGTCATCGACTTGTGAGCCGACAAGAGCGACGATGTGCATTATGGAGCGGCGATCGCCTGCCACATGGAGAGCTGCACGTGCCCCCGATCGAGACTGCCTATGATCCCCTGCTGCGACGGATTCATTGGGCGACCGCCTTGCTGTTCATTGCGGCCATGCTGATCGGACTCTATTGCGGCCTGCAGCCGGCCGGCACCTCGCCGCGGCGCGAGCTCCTGGAGATTCACAAATCGCTCGGGATCACGCTGTTCCTGCTGGCGATCGTCCGGCTGATCGTCCGTGCGCGGACCACCGCCCCGGATGCGCCCGCGACATTCGGCCGGATGGTCCGCGCGCTGTCCCAGCTCAATCATTGGGCGCTCTATGCGCTGCTGCTGGTCATGCCGGTGACCGGCTACATGTTCTCCTCGGCCGGCGGGTACTCGCTGCGCTACTTCTGGACCTTCAGCTGGCCGCGCCTGTTCGCGGGCGACAAGGCGGTCGCCCACGCCGGCGAGATCGCGCACGATGCCTTGGCCTATGTGGTCTATCTCGTCGTCGGCCTCCACATCGCAGCCACGCTCTGGCACGAGTTCGTCAAGAAAGACGAGACCCTGGCCCGGATGTGGCCGCGGGGATGATTTTGTAGCCCGGATGAGCGCAGCGACATCCGGGTTCAACACAGGCGCCCGCGATGAACCCGGATATCGCTCCGCTCATCCGGGCTACGACATCGTCACGCAACGGCGACCGTAGGGTGGGCAAAGCGGCCGCCGCAGGCGGCAGTGTGCCCACCGTCGTGCGGCAGGGGTCGCCGGCCAGATGGTGGGCACGGTGCCACGGCGACCTCGATCGTGGAAAGAGCCCGTCCGCGCCTTTGCCCGCCCTACACAGCACGAACTACACCGGCTGCGCCGCCGCCACGAGATCACCGGCGCGCTGATCCTGCTTGAGCAGTGCGGCGAGCTCGGTCTCGTCCAGCGTCTCCTTGACGAGCAGCCGGCGTGCGGCGCGCTCCAGCACGTCGCGCTTGTCCTGCAGCAGCTTGCGGGTGCGGTCGAGCGCTGATGTCACGATGGCCCGCACTTCGGCGTCGATCGCGTCGCCGGCGGCCTCGCCATACTCGGCGCTGCGCGAGGCGCCGGGCGCCAGGAACGACTGGTTGTCGCGCTCATAGGCCACCGAGCCCAACTGCTCCGACATGCCGTAGCGCGTCACCATCGAGCGCGCGATGTCGGTGACGCGGCGCAGGTCGTCCGCGGCGCCGGTGGAGAGATGGCCGTAGACCACGAGCTCCGCGGCGCGGCCGCCGAGCAGCACCGCCATCTTGTTCTCGAGCTCCTCGCGCGTCATCAGGAAGCGGTCCTCGGTCGGGCGCTGGATGGTGTAGCCGAGCGCGCCGACGCCGCGCGGGATGATCGAGACCTTGTGCACGGGATCGGTGCCGGGCAGGCTCATCGCGACGATCGCGTGGCCCATCTCGTGATAGGCAACGATCTCGCGCTCCTTCGGATTGAGCAGCCGGTTGCGCTTCTCGAGCCCCGCGACGATGCGCTCGATCGCATTGTTGAAATCGTCGAGCGTGACCTCGTTGGCGCCGCGCCGCGTCGCCAGCAAGGTCGCCTCGTTGACGAGATTGGCGAGATCGGCGCCGGTGAAGCCCGGCGTCAGCGCTGCGACCTTCTCCGGATCGACGTCGGCGGCGAGCTTGGCCTTCTTCAGATGCACGTTGAGGATCTGGATGCGGCCCGGCTTGTCCGGGCGGTCGACCAGCACCTGGCGGTCGAAGCGGCCGGCGCGCAGCAGCGCGGGATCGAGAATCTCCGGCCGGTTGGTCGC
>NZ_CAFJ01000682.1 GCF_000239795.1 Bradyrhizobium sp. STM 3809
CGCTCGCGGCGACAGCTCGAGTGGATGGGAGCGAATACCTTATGAGCCCGTTGCTTTCTATGCAGACCCCAATCGCCAGAAGATCCACGCCACGATCAGCGCAAACAGCGCCCACGCGATCATTCCGTAGGTCTCGCGCTCGGTGTCGATGCCATACTGGCTGATCAGAACCAAAGGCAGCAGATAGGCCAGGAACACCGCCGAGAAGCGCCAGAGACGGATCCGCGGCAAGATCAGATAGAGCGCGCCGCCGTAGACGAATTGCACGGCGAATGCAGGCAAGGCAGATACGAGCGCGAGGCGGGGAACTGAAAGCCACATCACATTCCCCAGATCGAGCAAGAATAGAACATCATGAACAGGATGAAGGCGAGCGAAAACGCCGCGCTGGACGCCAGCCGAGCGGTCACGAACCTTTCCATCGCCGACGGCTCCCCCTCAGCCTAGCCTCCCGCCTCTACGCCGACAGCCTCTCCCCCTCCGCCTTGCCCAAAATCAGATCCGCCGCCTTGTCGCCGATCATCAAGGTCGCGGCGTTCAGGTTGGCCGAGATCATGCGCGGCATGATCGAGGCGTCGGCGACGCGCAGGCCCTGCAGGCCGTGGACGCGGAGCTGGTCGTCGACGGTGGCCCAGGTGGAGTCGGCCGGGCCCATGCGGCAGGTGCAGCCGGGGTGGAAGGTGGTGGTGGCGCGCTGGATGGCGGCGGCGAGGAATTCGTCGTCGCTGTTGACCTTCGGACCCGGAAAGTCCTCATACGCGTAGTACGGCGCGAGCGGAGCCGAGGCGAGCAGCCGGCGCGCCAGCTTCATGCCGGCGACGATGACGCGGCGGTCGAGCTCGGCGGTGAGATAGTTGGTCTGGATGATCGGCTGAGCGAACGGATCGGCGGAGCGGATACGGACATAGCCGCGGCTCTCCGGGCGCTGCTGCCAGGACGCCACCGTCATGCCGGGCTCGTCCTCGAGCTGACCCTGCACGCCTTCCTTGTAGCTCGCCGGCGTGAAGGTGAGCTGCAGATCGGAGCTCTCCGCGGTCTCGCCGGAATGCCAGAAGCAATAGACCATGGTCGGCGACAGCGACAGGATGCCCTTGCGCGTCACCGCCCATTTCAGCGCCTCGCCCCACAGATTGAGGCCGCGCGCGAGCTCGTTGATGGTCTTGATGTTCTTGACGCGCGCCACCGTGCGCGGCGCGTAGTGGTCCTGCAGCCCTTCGCCGACGCTCTTCAGCGCATGGCGCACCTCGATGCCGTGCTCCTGCAACAGCTCGGGCGCGCCGATGCCGGAGAGCTGCAACAGCTGCGGCGAGTTGTAGGCGCCGCCGGACAGGATCACCTCTTTCCGCGCCCGCACCTCGACCGGCACGCCGCCGCGTCCGCCGCGGCTGTAGCGCACGCCGACGGCGCGCTTGCCGTCCAGCATGATGCTCGTGGCATGCGCATGGGTGCGGATCTCGACATTCGGCCGCTTGCTGGCAGGCTTCAGGAACGCGGTCGCCGAGGAGACGCGGCGGCCGTTCTGGATGGTGCGCTGGACGTAGGACACGCCCTCCTGGATGGCGCCGTTGTAGTCGGGATTGCGCGGGATGCCGAGCGACACCGCGCCGTCCATGAACGCCTCGCACAGCGTGTCCTTCCACTCCATGGTGGTCACATGCAGGCTGCCGTCGCGGCCGCGATACTGCTCGTCGCCGGCGCCGATCCGCTTCTCCATGCGCCGGAAGTGCGGCAGCACGTCCGAATAGCTCCAGCCGCGATTGCCCATCTGCGCCCAGGTGTCGAAATCCTGGCGCTGGCCGCGGTTGTAGACATGGCCGTTGATCGAGGAGGAGCCGCCGAGCGTCTTGCCGCGCGGCGCGTAGATGCTGCGGCCGGCTGTGTAGGGCCCCGGCTCCTGCTGGTAGCCCCAATTGATGCTCTTCATGTAGAAGGTCTTGATGAAGCCGGCCGGCAGATGGATGTAGGGGTGCCAGTCGCGGGGCCCCGCCTCGAGCACGCACACCGTCACCGATGGGTCCTCGCTGAGGCGGCTGGCGATCACGCAGCCGGCCGAGCCGGCGCCCACGATCACATAGTCGAAAGTATCCATCTCGTCTGTCGTCCCGGTCTCGTCATGCTGGCCGCGTGACGCGGCCAGGCGGCCATAGCGCGATCAGCGCGGCTTGTCATGCAGTTGATAATCGAGATGCGCCTTCACCGTCGGCCATTCCGCCGCGGTGATGCTGTAGACGACGGTATCCCGCAGCGTGCCGTTCGGCGCGATCTGGTGGCTGCGCAGAATGCCGTCCTGCTTGGCGCCGAGCCGCTCGATGGCGCGGCGGCTCTGATGGTTGAAGAAATGGGTCCGGAACTCGACCGCGATGCAGTCCATCGCCTCGAAGGCGTGCGCCAGCAACAGCCGCTTGCACTGCGTATTGAGCGCGCTGCGCTGCACCCGCTTCGAATACCAGGTCGAACCGATCTCGACGCGGCGGTTGGCGGCATCGACGTTCATGTAGGTGGTCATGCCGGCGACCTTGCCGTCGGCGTCGAGCACGGTGAAGGGCTGCATGCTCCCCGTGGCGAACAGGCCGAGCCGGCGCTCGATCTCCTTGGCCATGGTCTCGGGTTTCGGAACTGCGGTGTACCACAGGTTCCACAATTCGCCATCACTGACGGCCTCGACCAGCGCGTCGTGGTGGTCGGGCGCGAGCGGCACGAGGCTGGCGTGCGGGCCGCGGAGGGTGACCGGTTCGAGAAAGGGCATCCATGACTCCTTCCCCTCATCCCGAGCAGCAGCGCGCAAGCGCTGCGTCTCGAAGGATGAGGCCGCGGTCGGGCCTCATGGTTCGAGACGCGCCTGCGGCGCTCCTCACCATGAGGAGCACGTTCGAGGGCATTCCGGCGAGTTGGTTATCACTGGCGTGCTCTGATGACGATGCTCAGCCAGTCACTTGTTCAGAAAATTCAGCGGCAGGCCGGGACGCGGCCAGTCCATCGCCACCAGCTCACCCTTGCCGGACAGCGTGATGTAGGCGGTCTTCAGTTCGGGGCCGCCGAAGGCGATGTTGGTGGTGACGCGGTCGCCGGTCGGCACCTGCTCCACCAGCTTGCCGTCCGGCGCGATGACGCTGATGCAGCCCGAGATCAGCGTGGCGACGCAGACATTGCCATTGGCCTCGACCGCGAGCGAGTCGAACATCTGGTAACCGCCGAGACCGCAGATCGGCCGGCCACGCTCGCCGCGATAGATCACCTCGCGCGGCTTCACGGTGCCGGGCTCCGGCACGTCATAGGCCCACAGCCGCGCGGTCGGCGTCTCCGCGATATAGACCGTCTTCTCGTCCGGCGACAGGCCGATACCGTTGGCCGGGAGGATGCCGTGCACGGCCTCGACGATTTCGCTCATGCCGGGCTTGAGATAATAGAACGCGCCGACATCCATGTCGCGGGCGCGGCGCTTGCCGAGGTCGGAGAACCACAGCCCGCCGTGGCGATCGAACACCAGATCGTTGGGCCCGCGCAGCTCGTGCTCGCCGCAGCGGCTGACCACGGTTTCGACCTTGCCGCTCTGCAGATCGACCCGCTGGATCGAGCCGCCGACATAGTCCTCGGGCTGCGGGCCCGGCATGATCATCTTGCCGGTCGGGATCCAGGAGAAGCCGCCATTGTTGCAGATGTAGATCTTGCCGTCCGGCCCGAGCGCGGCGCCGTTCGGCCCGCCCGGAATCTGCGCCACGATCTCCTTGCGGCCGTCGGGATGGACCCGCGTCAGGCGCCGCCCGCGGATCTCGACCAGCACCACCGAGCCGTCGGGCATCACCACGGGCCCTTCCGGAAATTCGAGATCAGTGGCGAGCACGCGCATGTTGGACATCGGACGACCTCCCGCTGGTCACGCCGCGATGCGGCGCCTTGTTGTTATGCGGGATGTTATCGCAAAGCCGCCGCGGCTTGCCAAGCAAGCGACGGGACGCGACACCGCAGGGCAGCCCTGCTTCGCGAGAGGCCGGCAGCGTGTCGACGCAAGTCGGCGCGATCTGCGCCGGTTCAGCGGATCACCGGAAGCCAGATCTCCAGCCCGCCATTGCCGGTGAGCGGATCGAACCGCTGGTCGTAGCGCTCGAAGTTCGGCGCGTCGGCGATCGTGCAGCCGGACTGCGGCAGCCAGCGATTCCAGATCGTGTGCACGGTGCGCCGGATCGACGAGATGTGGCCCGCATGGGTGAACACGGCGAAGGTCGCCGCCGGAACCCGCACACGGCTGAACGCCCGCGGCAGGTCGGAAAAATCAGAGACCTCGACGCCGGCGATGTAGTCGAAATTGCCGGCATCGTCGCCGTTGCAACAGACGCCGTAAGCGATCACGCCGCGGCGCGCCGGAACCTCGGGCGCGATCTCGTTGAAGCGGCGCCACAGCGCCGGGATGCCGGCACCATTGTCGACACTGACACGCTCGCCGAGGCCGGCGACGAGCAGCGGCTCCGACGTGACGAAGCGCGGGGCGGGACAATCATCGAGCGGGGTCTGGTCCATGAGGATCGGCTCCTGCAGAGCGAGGCCATCGAGGCACGCGTTGGCGCGGACCGCTTCCGGCGTGACGCCGAACCGATCGCGAAACGCGCGGGTGAAGGCTTCGTGGGAGCCGTAGTCCGCCTCCAGCGCCAGGCTGAGGATGTCGGGCGCACCGCCGGCGAGCGCCCGCGCCGCCTCGCTGAGACGGCGCAGCCGGACATAGCGCATCACCGACACGCCGGTTGCGGCTGCGAACGCGCGGACGATGTGAAAGCGCGACACGCCGGCGATATCGGCGATGTCATCAAGCGACAGCGGTGCCGACAGATGACTCTCGATGTACCAGAGCGCCTTCTGGGCGGGGTTGCTGGACACGCCTGTCTCCTGACGAAGCCGCCCAGCATGTCGGCAGACCGCTTCGGCCGCTTGATCGTTCTTGCGCCGCGCGCCGGGCTATTTGCCGCCCGGCTTCGCCGGCGCCGCATCCTTGACGGCATCCTTGGCAAGATCCTTGGCAGTCTCCTTGGCACCCGGCGCGTCGGCCTTCTTCTTCAGCTCGTCCGCGAGCCTCGACTGCGATGCCTTCAGTTCGTCCATCGCACCCTGCTGAGAGATCAGCGCCGCCTTCAGCGCCTGAATCTGGCGATATGCGGCGTCGAGCTTCTGCTGCTGATCGAGCGACTGCTTGGTGATGGTCTTCTGCAGGAAATCGATGTTGCTCTGCAAGCATGAGGTCCGGCGATCCATCGCCTTCTCTGCAGTGCAGATCTCGATGCCTGGAATGTCCTGCGCGTGAAGGGCAGAGCTCGCGCACATTGCGAGCACACTCGCGGCCATGATTCGCTTCATCACAATTTTCTCATTGGCTTGCCAAACACATGATTTTGCGTGGAACCGACGGAGTTTCCTGATTGATACCATACTGAGACCTCAATCGCGCATTGAAGTTAACAATGGGGACCCGTTTTCAGGGAGATGTACAGAATGGCTACGCGCGAAAAACGGCTGGCGCAGTTCGACGGCAGCGGTGACCCACCGCCCGGACAGACGGTCGAGGTGCTGTGCGAGGATCACAGCGGCACCTATCAGCTGCCGTTCCCGTGTTTCTTTATTGATGGCAAGTGGCACAACAAGGAATCCGGCGGCGCGCTCGAAGCCACCGTGATCGGCTGGCGCTTCCCGCGTGCGCGTTACGACGAGCGCAATGGTCGCCGCCCGCAGCCGAACTTCGTTTCTGATCGCGCTTCGTCTTATTGATCACACCGGGCCCTGAGTTCGGCTCAGGGCCGGTCTTGCCGAATATTCGGTTTCGAACGCAGATTGAGCATCACGACGGGATAGGCCATCAGCAGCGCGCCGGCCACGATTGCAACCACGGCCGTCGCGCCATCCATCCCCTCCGTCGCTCTACGCCTGCCGCCGGATGGCGATTGCCACGGGGCAGAACAGCAGCAGCACCGTCACGAGGCCGGGAGAACCGGCCACCGCTGCGCACGAACGGCAGCACGTGGAAGACCACCGCGTTGATGATCATCAGCGCGGCATAGGAGCGCCGCCAGCAGCCAGGTCGCGGCGAGTTCCGCCTGCACCGCCCCGAGCACGACGACGAGCGCATTGGTCACGTAGAATCCGCTCCACTCGACCGGCAACTTCATCACCGCACGCGCCCAGTTGCGCCAATCGAAGGTTTACTCCTCGAGACTATGCGCGCCATGGGCGGCGAGCGCGAGCAAGGCCAGCATGGTCAAGGTCATGGTCGAGTCGCCGCTATGTATCGGCGCGGGATGAATCGGCCCAGGCGTCGCTTGCCGCGGAGCATTCACGCCGAGCACCGCCCCGTGTGCGTCGACGCTGTTTCAAAATGTAACGGTGCTGGGCTGCTGCCTTAATCTCTGGAACGCGGCCGGAACGAATCGCGTCCGAATCGGACGCTGCGCCGGGTACGACGCCTGTTCACGACTAGATATCGGCCGTGTGTGGAGAGACCCACGATATGCCGACGCCGTGCATCCGGCCGCGCGGGCGCGACCGGATGCGGAAGGTTAACGGCTGAGTTTGTTGGTTGTCGGCGTGGGCCCGCTCACGTCCAAGGCGTGACCGGCGGCACCTTGTCGGTGGCCGGCGGCATCTCGACGGTCTTGAAGTCGGCCGGGCTGACGATCTCCATGTATTCCATGTCAGGGGAATAATCGTACAGATAGTGCACGATGCCCGGCCGCTGGTGCACGACATCGCCGGCCTTCACCAGGGTCGGCTTGTCCTCGTACATGAAGCGGGCCCAGCCCTTCATCATGATGACGATCTGGAAGTCGCAATCGTGGCGGTGCCAGCCGGTGCCGTCGACCGGCGGACAATCGGGATTGGCCTTGACGAGATGGCAGATCACCTGGCCGCCGGTGGCGTCGGCAATGCCGAGATCGCGGTAGAGGAAGAAGTCGCGCAAGCCACCGCCCTTGTAGTCGGTGTCTTCGGGCTTCACGTGCGAGAACTTGGTCATCACTGCATGCTGGTTCATGACGGCCTCCACCGGTTGATCGCGGCATCGGCAACCCCTGAGGCCCATCGACCGGCCGCAACGGCCACCACGCCCGAAAGCCCATTGTGCTATGCGAAAACCACGCCACGCCCTGCTCGCAGCGCAAGGGATCGGCGGACCGGAGCCGTGCGCCGATCCGAACTGATTGTTAACAACCAGCTTTCTCCGCAGCGGCCCGGCAGCGCGTGAGCCGCCGAACTACGGAAGCCTCAGCGAACGAAATGGCTCATCCGGCTTCAAATTGAGCAGCAACTGCCCGAGCGATGGGCCGCTGTGTCACCGGCGCGGGCTAATACTCGACCTCGAGCTCCTCGATCTCCTCCGGCTCGGCCTTGGCCGAAGCGATCCACTCCTGCATCTCCGGCATCGCCATGATCAGGTCGGCATAGGCCTTCAGCCGCGGCTCGAGCTTCACGTCATAGGTGACGAAGCGCGTCACCACCGGCGCATACATCGCGTCCGCCATGCCGCGCTGCTGGCCGAACAGGAACGGGCCGCCCGACTTGTCCAGGCAGTCGCGCCAGATCGCCCAGATGCGGTCGATGTCGGCCTGGGCGCGGGTCCAGACCTTGAAGCCGGGGAAATGGCCCTTGAGGTTGACCGGCAACGAAGCGCGCAAGGTCGTGAAGCCGGAGTGGATTTCGCCCGAGATCGAGCGGCAATGCGCGCGCGCGATGCGGTCGCCCGGCAGCAGGCCGGCCTGCGGAAAGGTCTCGGCGAGGTACTCGGCGATCGCCAGCGTATCCCAGATCGTGGCGCCGTCGTGCCGCAGGCAGGGCACCAGGATCGACGAGGACAGCAGCAGGATCTCGGCACGCGCGGAGGCATCGTCGGGGCCGACGACGACCTCGTCGAAATCGAGCCCGGCGAACTTCGCGAGCAGCCAGCCGCGCAGCGACCATGACGAGTAATTCTTGCTGCTGATCGTCAACGTCGCTTTGGACATCTCACCCTACCCTGTTTGTCGCTCATCGTTTTGTCGCTGATCGCTCGATCTGTCGCGCCGGCTCGCGGTCGGCGGCGTCCCGCGCGGAGCCGGATACTCCAGGGATTTCATTGAGCAAGCGACATGCCAGTTTTTGAGGCAAGACTCTCCGGCGCTGGCTCCGATATTGCATAGGTGTGAGCATGTAACGGATCGGACCCGATGGCGCTGCTGTACCAAGCCTATCAGAACCACATGGACCTGACCGAGCCATGGCGCCAGGGCGCTGCGGCCGCCATGCGCTATCTCAATCTGATCCCCTCGGGCGTCTCCAGCCGGGCCATGCGGCGGCTATCGGCGGCGCTGGAATTGATCTCGCGCTCGGCCCTGACCTATGCGCGGCCGGCCTATGGCATCGACAGCGTCATGGTCGGCAATCGCGAGCTCGGCGTCACCGAGGAGGTGACGTTCAAGACCCCGTTCGGCTCACTGTTGCATTTCAAGAAGGACGGCGCGTCGGACCAGCCCAAGGTGCTCCTGGTCGCGCCGATGTCGGGCCATTTCGCCACCCTGTTGCGCGGCACGGTGAAGACGCTGCTGCAGGACCACGACGTCTACATCACCGACTGGCACAATCCGCGCGACATTCCGCCGGGCCATGGCCGCTTCGGGCTGGAAGACTACACCGATCATCTCATCACCTTCCTGAGCCAGCTCGGACCGCGGCCGCACATGGTCGCGATCTGCCAGCCGTCGGTGTCGGCGCTGGCGGCGACCGCCGTCATGTGCGAGGGCGATCACCCCTCGCGGCCGGCGACGCTGACCCTGATGGCCGGGCCGATCGACACCCGCATCCAGCCCACCAAGGTCAACGAGTTCGCCAAGAGCAAGCCGATCGCGTGGTTCGAGGACAATCTGATCCACTACGTGCCCTTCCAGTGCCGGGGCGCGTTCCGGAAAGTCTATCCCGGCTTCGTCCAGCTGACGGCCTTCGTGTCGATGAATCTCGAGCGCCACGTCAAGCAGCACATGGATCTCGCCAACCATCTCGCCAAGGGCGAGGTCGACAAGGCCGAGACCATCAAGACATTCTACGACGAGTATTTCGCGGTCATGGACCTGCCGGCCGAGTTCTACATCGAGACCGTGCGCGACGTCTTCCAGGAGCATCTGCTGCCGCAGGGCAAGCTCATGCATCGCGGCAATCCGGTCGATCCGAAGGCCGTCCGGCGCATCGGCCTGATGACCGTCGAGGGCGAGCGCGACGACATCTGCTCGATCGGCCAGACGCTGTCCGCCCAGGACATCTGCACCAATGTGCGCGCCTATCGCCGCGTGCATCACATGCAGGCCGGCGTCGGCCATTATGGCGTGTTCAGCGGCAAGAAGTGGAACAACGAGATCTACCCGCTGCTGCGCGATTTCGTGCACGTCAATTCGTGAGGCCGATTTGCGAGGTCAGTTCGTGAGCTGACCTCGGCCGCGCTGCACGCGTTGCAGGGTCGCCGACGGCGTCTCGCCGAACTTGTCGCGATAGGCGCCCGCCATCCGTCCGAGATGCGCAAAGCCGAGTTCGAAGGCGAGATCGATGATGCGGGCCTCGGGCCCGGCCGATAGCAGTTGCTGGTTCAGCCGGGCCAGCCGGATGTCGAGCAGCATGTCGGAGATCGACATCCCGAAATGGCGGCGGAAGCCGCCCTGCAGCGCGCGAATGCCGACACCGGCGGCGGCCGCGAGCTGCGTCAGGTCGAGCGGCTCGCTGGCCTGGGCGTGCAACAGATCGCGCGCCGTGCGCACCGCCCGCGGCAGGTTGTCGATCTGCCCCGCATAGCGCCGGATCGCCTCCGACAGGCCGTGGCCGGGCTGCGCGAACAGCGCCTCGAGCAGCGTCTCGCGCCAATCCGCGGCAGCGACGGAGGACATCGGCCGCGTGCCGCCGAGGGCCTCGGCGACGCCGGCGAGTGCCATCATGTGCTGCCTCAGGCGCGATCCGGCCCGCGCGGTCAGCATGATCTCGGGTTGGAATTCGACCGGCTGCGCCGCCTGGCCCGACAGCGCCGCGGCGCGCTGCTCGACCAGGCGGCGATCGAGCAGCAGGATCAGTTGGGCGCAATCGTGCCAGACCATGCGCGTCGGCACGGTCGGCGACAGCAGCGAGGCTGCGTCATCCGGCCGGGTCACGACTTCGCGGGCGCCGGCGACGACCCGCGCCGTCCCTGCCAGCGGCAGTTGCACCAGGAAAAAGCGATCGAGACAGCCGGGATCGATCGTGACCGCACCGCCATATTCGACGTAGTTGATGGAGAAGCCGTCGAATGCCGCGCAATTATGCAGAGCGAGGAAATCGCGCGCAGTCCCCGCCTGCGGCTGCAGCCCGTGCGGGCAGAAGATGCGACCTATTTGTTCAGCCGCCTCATCGACATCGTGCGTTGCAACACGGCCATAGGCGGCAAGCCGCGGCGATGCGGATCCATTCCAACTGAGATCAGCGGCTGCCTCTGCAGTCATGGCTCACTCGTCGGCCGAAATCGTTTGAAACCTATAATAATTAGCATCTGGCGTCGAGGGATTCGTTTTCTGGATAGACACCGCGCCGCGATCTGCTCGATCCTCATCGCGTGTGCAGCTAGGAGATCCGCCATGACCACACTGGAAAAAGGCATCACGCCCGCCGGCACCGGCTATGCCGGCAAGACCTGGAACATCCTGGGTCAGCTCTACTTCCCCAAGGCCGTCACCGACTCCACCTTCGCGTTCGAGACCAACAGCGATCCCGGGCAGTTCGTGCCGGTGCATGTCCATCCGACGCAGGACGAGTTCATCCTGGTGCAGGAGGGCACGCTCGACCTCAAGCTGGACGGCGTCTGGGTCAAGGCACATGCCGGCGATCTCGTCCGCATGCCGCGCGGCATTCCGCATGGCTACTTCAACAAGTCCGACAAGCCGGCGCGCGCGCTGTTCTGGGTGTCGCCGATGCAGAAGCTCGAGACGCTGTTCAACATGCTGGACAACCTCGCGGACCCCGCCGAGGTGGTACGCATCTCGGCCGAGCACGAAGTCAACTTCCTGCCGCCTGAAGCCAACGACTAGCGGCAACACCGCATCTGCTCTGGTCGCGGCGCGACGCGCACTCCGCGCGATCGGCTTTGCACGCCCTGCGGCTTGAGCAGGTACTTCGCCCGAATGGCCAGGGATCGGCGAGCGCATGCTCGCCGTGACGCCGACGCTGGACTGTCCATCGTCGCATGCTTCGGTCGCGCCGGGCGACCGCGTCATCATCATCACATTCTCTCAGCGGGCTCCTGCGGCGCGGACGGTCGAGTCTGTCCGCTCGCGGCTCCCGTGCTCGACATCAGGAGGTCTCCATGATCACTCGCAAGACGGTCTGCGTGATCGGCGCCGGCGTCTCCGGCCTTGCCGCAGCCAAAGCCTTCGCCGCCCGCGGCCACGACGTCACCATCATCGAGCGCAGCGCCGATCTCGGCGGCGTGTGGGAGCCGGCCCGCTCCTATCCCGACGTACAGACGCAGAGTCCCAAGGACCTCTATCGCTACACCGACAAGGCGATGCCCGACAGCTATCCGGAGTGGCCGAAAGGGCCGCAGGTCTATGCCTATCTCGCCGACTACGCGAGGTCGCACGACCTTGCGCGCCTGATGCGGCTGAACACCACGGTGCTGGCGATGCAGCGGCGCGCCGACGGCAAGCCGGGTTGGAGTCTCGATCTGAAATCCGGCGACAGCGTGAGCCGCGAGGACTATGATTTCGTGGCCGTCTGTACCGGGCAGTTCAACGAGCCGCAGACGCTGGCGCTTCCCGGCGAGGATCAGTTCAAGGCGGCCGGCGGCGCGATCATGCATTCGTCGAAATACAACGACGCCGCCATCGCCCGGGGGCGCAACGTCGTCGTGCTCGGCGGCTCGAAATCGGCGACCGACATCGCCGTCAACGCGGTGCGCGCCGGCGCGCGTTCGGTGACGATCGTGTTCCGCGAGCCGGTGTGGCGCATCCCCTACTTCATCGGCGGTCTCATCAACTTCAAGAGCATCCTCTACATCCGCGCGCAGGAGCAGATGTTCGCGAGCTGGGACATCGGCCCGCTCTCGCGCCTCGCGCATCTACTCGCCAAGCCGCTGGTGTGGGCGAATTGGCGCGGCCTCGAGAGCCTGCTCAAGGCGCAGCTCAAGCTTGCCAAATGCAACATGGTGCCCAAGGAGCGGATCGAGGACGGCGTCAACTGCTCGGTGCCGATCGCGACGCCCGACTTCTACCCGATGGTCGCCGATGGCCGTATCAAGGCGGTGCTCGGCACCTTCGATCACTACGAGCCGAACACGATCGTCGCCAGCACCGGCGAGAGGATCGCGGCCGATGTCGCCGTGCTCGCCATCGGCTACAAGCTCGGCGTTCCCTTCCTGCCGGAGGCCGACCGCGCCAGGCTGGTCGACCCCGACGGGCAGTATCGCCTGTACCGGCTGATCGCCAATCCCGACCTGCCCGACATGGGCTTCGTCGGCTTCAATTCCAGCTTCTGCACCGTGCTCTGCGCCGACATGGCCGCGCACTGGCTGGTGCGTTACGCGGACAAGCAGCTCGCGCATCAGCCGAGCGAGCGCGAAATGCGCGACAACATCGAGATGATGCTGCACTTCAAGCGGGTCGAGCGGCCGGCGGCGGGCGTCTATGGCGGACTGTGCGTGGCGCCCTATCACTTCAAGCATTTCGACGAACTGCTGGCCGACATCGGCGCGACGAAGCGGCGGCGCAATCCGCTGGCCGAGATGTTCACACCGCCGGACGCCGACGCCTATGCCGACTATCTGGCATCCGCGCCGGCCTATCGGGCCGGCTGAGGCGGGGCGGCTCGGCACAGCAACGCCGCCCCCTGCCCGCCCAAACTGCGTCACCAAAAAGGCGGGCGGAACGGCACGGACCATCACGCCGCCGTCCGCGGGCCTAGCCTTGCGGGCGCGGCCGGGCTATCCAGGGCGCCCTCGGCCTCCGGCCGGCTTGCTTCGGAGCCTTCCATGACCGTCTCGATCCGTCTCCGCACCCTCGGCCTGGCCATCTCGGCCGCCTTTCTGCTGACGACAGCAGCGCAGGCCGCCGACATTCACGTCATGATCTCCGGCGGCATGACGGCCGCATTCAAATCGCTGGTACCGGAGTTCGAACGGCGCTCCGGTCACAAGGTGATGATCGCCTATGGTCCCTCGATGGGGACGACCACTAATGCCATCCCGGTCCGCCTCGACCGTGGCGAGCCGGCCGACGTCCTGATCATGGTCGGCTATGCGCTGAGCGACCTCACGACCAAGGGCAAGGTGATGCCCGACAGCCTGGTCGAGCTTGCCAATTCGCCGATCGGCGTGGCCGTGAAGTCCGGGACTCCGCATCCCGACATCTCGAACGCCGACGCGGTCAAGCGCATGCTGATCGCCGCCAAGACCATCGCCTATTCGGACAGCGCCAGCGGCGTCTATGTCTCGACCGAGATGTTCGACAAGCTCGGCATCCGGGACGAGATGAAGGGCAAGGCACGGATGATCCCGGCAACGCCCGTCGGCGAGATCGTCGCCCAGGGCGAGGCCGAGATCGGCTTCCAGCAGATCAGCGAGTTGAAACCCGTGCACGGCATCGACATCGTCGGCCCCCTGCCGCCCGGCCTGCAGAAGATCACCGTGTTCTCCGCAGGCATCGCCACCGCGGCGAAGGAGCCGGAGGCCGGCAAGGCGCTGATCCATTTCCTGGGATCGCCGGATGCGCGCAAGGTGATCACCGAGAGCGGGCTGGATCCGATCGTCAGGAGGTCGCCGAATTGATCCGTTCGGAGGTCTCGCACAAACGGAAAAGCTCTCCCTCGCGTCCAGCGTGGGAGAGCTCCATGATCGAAACCGTTCAGGTGAGGGACGCCGGCGGGCTCACTGCGTGAGCAGCGTCGACTCGCTGAGATTGTTGGCGCCGTAGGCCTTCTTCAGCACGCCGTTCGTCTTGGCTTCGGTCATGAACTTGGTCACGAAGGCCAGCGATTGCGGCCGCTTCTGCGGCACCGCGACAGCCGTGTCCGTCTTCTTGAAGGTCTCGCTCAGCACCTTGGTGCCGGGGATCTGCTTGGCCATCAGCGTCAGCTGGTCGCGCGCCAGGGCTAGCGCATCGATCTCGCCGGCGCTCAGCAGGGCGTAGACTTCCTCATAGGACTTGAAGCCGGTCACGGTGGCCTTCTTCAGAAACGCCTTCGCGCCGCGCAGAACCGTCGTGTCATTGATCGCAGCCACCTCGGTGCCGTCATGGTCCAACGCAGCAATGTTGGGCACGTCGAGACCGGCGCGGATGATGAATGTCGTTTCCACCGAGTCATAGGCCGGCCCGAACGAGACCTTGGTCTCGCGCTCGGCGTCCTTCGGCATGAACGCCACGTCCCAAATACCCTTCCCGGCCTCGTCCGTGATGGTGTTGGAATTCGGATGCTCGACGAATTCGACAGGTACGCCGACCTGGGCGGCCATCGCCTTGCCGAGCTCGACCGGGACGCCCGCATAGCCAGCATCCGACTTGACGCACCAGAACGCACCGCCCGCCGGACCGACCGCGATGGCGACACGGAGCTTGCCGGTCGGCGCGATCTCTTCCTTCAAGCTGGCCGCAGCAGCGCCGTTGCTGAACAACGCAAATACCGCAGCGACGAGCGCTGCATTGCGCAGCCAGTGCCACTTCAACATGGCCCTCTCCCATAGAATTGCTAAGGTGAAACCGGTCGCACCTTGCCGGGAGCACTGTTAAATACAGCTTACTTTCGTCACGCAAAGCAGCAAACGGCGCGCGAAACTTGCGCCCCGCGATTGCCGTTTCCAATTACCCGATACCGAATGCCGATTAAGCGCGACTTAAACGCAGCGCCGGACCCAGACGCCGTTCACCAGCACCGTCCGGCAGGCCGTGGTCGCGG
>NZ_CAFJ01000681.1 GCF_000239795.1 Bradyrhizobium sp. STM 3809
GGCCTGGTCGGACTGCCCAATGCCGGCAAGTCGACCTTCCTGTCCAAGGTCTCGGCGGCCAAGCCCAAGATCGCCGACTATCCGTTCACCACCCTGCATCCGCAGCTCGGCGTCGTAAATGCCGACGGCCGCGAATTCGTGCTGGCCGACATCCCCGGCCTGATCGAGGGCGCGCATGAAGGCGCCGGTCTCGGCGACCGCTTCCTCGGCCATGTCGAGCGCTGCCGCGTGCTGCTGCACCTGGTCGATGCCACCTGCGAGCATGCCGGCAAGGCCTACAAGACGGTGCGGCACGAGCTCGAGGCCTATGGCGGCGACCTGACCGACAAGATCGAGATCGTCGCGCTGAACAAGATCGATGCTTGCGATCCGGACGAGCTGAAGAAGCAGAGGGACCGGCTGAAGCGCGCGGCCAAGAAGACGCCGCTGCTGCTGTCGGGCGCCACCGGAGAGGGCGTGAAAGAGACGCTGCGCAAGCTCGCCGACGTCGTCGGAGAACAGCCGGTGTCCAACAAGGCCAAGAACGCGGTCGAGAATGCCGCGACCGAGGAGCCGTGGGCGGCGCCGACGCCACCGCAGGGCTGATTCCTCGCCGCGAGCTTGCTTCGCGGGCTACGGCCGTCGCATAAGTCGCAGCACT
>NZ_CAFJ01000680.1 GCF_000239795.1 Bradyrhizobium sp. STM 3809
CCGGCCGTGTCGCATGAGGCGGGCGCTGTGGATCCTCGCCGTGCTGCTCAGCCACTGGCGGCGGCATCCGATGCAGCTCGCCACCCTGCTGATCGGCCTGATCTCGGCCACCGCGCTGTGGAGCGGCGTGCAGGCGCTGAACCAGCAGGCCCGCAGCTCCTATGATCGCGCCGCCGCGATCTTCGGCGGGGCGCGCACGCCGATGCTGGTCGCGCGCGACGGCAAGATGCTGCCCTCGAGCGTGTTCGCCGAGCTGCGCCGCGCCGGCTGGCCGGTGTCGCCGGTGGTCGAGGGCCGCGTGCAGATCGACGGGCGGTCGATCCGGCTGCTCGGCATCGAGCCGTTCAGCATCCCGAAGGAGGTCGGCGATGCGCCGATGGTCGGCCGCAGCGAGCTCGAGGCGTTCCTCACGCCGCCGCATCGCACGCTGATCGCGCCGGAGACGCTCGCGGATCTCGATCTCAAGGAGGGCGCGACGCCGCGGCTCAGCAACGACGCCCAGCTGCCGCCGCTGATGGCGCAGCAGCAGCTGGCGCCCGGCGTGCTCGTGGTCGACATCAGCGACGCGCAGCGGCTGCTGGACAAGCGCGGCCAGATCTCGCGGCTGCTGGTCGGCAAGACGGCGGGCCAGCACGCGCCGCTGCAGAGCTTCGCCGACGGTCGGCTGCAGCTCGTCCAGCCCGAGGCCGAGACCGACCTGGAGCGGCTGACCGACAGCTTCCATCTCAACCTCACCGCGTTCGGCCTCTTGTCCTTCGTCGTCGGCCTGTTCATCGTCAACTCCGCCATCGGCCTCGCCTTCGAGCAGCGGCTGCCGGTGCTGCGCACCTTGCGCGCCTGCGGCGTGTCGGCACGGCAGCTCAACGCCGTGCTGATCGGCGAGCTCATCGCCTTCGCGCTGGTCGCGGGCGTGGTCGGTCTCGTCTGCGGCTATGTCATCGCGGCGACGCTGCTGCCGAACGTCGCCGCCTCGCTGCGCGGCCTGTATGGCGCGCAGGTGCCGGGCGAGCTCAGCCTGCGTCCGGAATGGTGGCTCGCCGGCCTCGTCATCAGCGTGGCCGGCGCGCTCGCCGCCGCCACCACCAGCCTCGTCAAGTCGATGCGGCTACCGATCCTGTCGACCGCGCAGCCCTATGCGTGGCAGGAGGCGCAGCGGCGCTGGCTGCGGCTGCAGAGCGCGGTCGCGCTCGCCTTCTTCGTCGCCGCCGGCCTGCTGCTGTGGCTGGGGCAATCGCTGCTCGCCGGCTTCGGCGTGCTCGCGGCGATGATGCTCGGCGCGGCGCTGCTGCTGCCGGCGATTCTCGAGCTCGTGCTGCGGCTCGGCGAGCGCGGCGCCAAGGCGGCGCTGCCGCAATGGTTCTGGGCCGACAGCCGGCAGCAGATCTCGGGCCTGTCGCTGGCGCTGATGGCGCTCCTGCTGGCGCTCGCCGTCAATGTCGGCGTCGCGACCATGGTGGAGACGTTCAGCCGCACCTTCCTGGTCTGGCTCGACGGCCGGCTCGCCGCCGACATCTACATCAGCGCCGCCGACGAGGCGCAGGCGCGCGACATCCAGAGCTGGCTGCGCACGCAGCCCGAGGCGCAGGCGGTGCTGCCCGGCGGACGCGCCGAGACGCAGCTCGCGGGCGCGCCGATCGACGTGCTCGGCCTGCCCGATCACGCCACCTATCGCGACCACTGGCCGCTGCTGCAGGCCGGCCCCGACGCCTGGAAGCAGCTGGTGCGCGGCGATGCCGGCTTCGTCAGCGAGCAGCTGGCGCGGCGGCTCAACCTGTCGCTCGGCGATGCCATCGACATTCCCGCGCCGGCCGGCGACTGGCACATCACGGTGGCCGGCATCTATGCCGACTACGGCAATCCGAAGGGCCAGGTCACCGTGAACGTCGCCGCGCTGACGCGGCGTTTTCCGGCGACGCCGATCACGCGGATGGCGGTGCGCGCAGCGCCCGCCGACGTGCCCAGGCTGATCGCTGATCTCGGCGAGAAGTTCGGCCTCGACGGCCGCAACGTCGTCGACCAGGCCAACATCAAGCAGGAGTCCAAGCAGATCTTCAACCGCACCTTTGCGGTGACCGGCGCGCTCAACACCTTCACGCTCGGCGTCGCCGCGATCGCGCTGCTCACCAGCCTGCTGACCTTGGCGAACTCGCGGCTGCCGCAGCTCGCACCGCTATGGGCGATCGGGCTGACGCGGCGGCGGCTCGCCGAGGTCGAGCTGTTGAAGACGCTGTCGCTCGCCGGCCTCACCGCGCTGCTGGCGCTGCCGCTCGGGCTCGTCGTGGCATGGTGCCTGATCGCGATCGTGAACGTGAAGGCGTTCGGCTGGCGGCTGCCGTTCGACGTGTTTCCGCTGCAGCTGATCCGGCTGCTGGTCGTCACCCTCGCCGCGGCGCTGGTCGCCTCGCTGCTGCCGGTGCTGCGGCTGGCGCGGATGCAGCCGGCGCAACTCGTGAGGACCTTCACCATTGAGCGCTAGAGCGACCATCACGCGACGTCGTCTCATCGGCGGGCTCGGCCTGCTGATGCTGCCGCGCCTTGCCGGCGCGCAGGGTTTTGCGGGCCTCGCCGACAGCGCCGACGGCTTTGCGCCGGTCACTCCGGGCAAGACGTTCACCTTCCCGGCCGACCACGGGCCGCACAATGATTTCCGCATCGAGTGGTGGTACATCACCGCCAATCTCAGCGACGCCGGCGGCAAGGCCTACGGCCTGCAATGGACGCTGTTCCGCTCGGCGGCGCGGCCGGGGCCGCAGGCCGAGGGCTTCGACAATCAGCAGCTCTGGATGGCGCATGCGGCGGTGACGCGCGCCGACAGCCATCGCTCGACCGAGAAATACGCGCGCGGCGGCATCGGCCAGGCCGGCGTCGAGATCAAGCCGTTCCAGGCCTGGATCGACGATTGGCAGCTGCGCGGCACCGACACCACCGACGACCAGTCGCTGGCGCCGCTCGACATGAGCGCGAGCGCATCGGACTTCTCCTATATGCTGCACCTGGAGGCGGATCATCCGGTGGTGCTGCAGGGGATCGGCGGCTACAGCCGCAAGTCCGAGCGCGGCCAGGCGTCGTACTACTACAGCCAGCCGTTCTACCGCGCCCGCGGCCGCATCAGCTTCGACGGCACGCCGGTCGAGGTCACCGGCCACGCCTGGCTCGACCGCGAATGGAGCAGCCAGCCACTGGCCTCCGACCAGAGCGGCTGGGACTGGTTCGCGCTGCATTTCTCGGGCGGCGAGAAGCTGATGCTCTACCGGATGCGGCAGGGCAATGGCGACTACACATCCGGCACCTGGATCACGGCCGACGGCGCGTCGCGCCCGCTCGGCCCCGACGGCATCGCGATGCGGCCGACCGAGACGGTTGCGATCGGCGAGCGCAAGCTGCCGGTCGGCTGGCACGTCGCGATCGTGTCCCTCGGCATCGCCATCGATACCGCGCCGCTCAATCCGAAGGCCTGGATGGGCACCCGCGTGCCGTATTGGGAGGGGCCGATCAGCTTCACGGGCAGCCACACCGGGGTGGGCTATCTCGAACTGACCGGGTATTAGAGCGTACCAAACACGGGGGGACCACAATGTACCACTTCACCGCCATCGTCACTTTGCTGGCGCTGCTGCTCTATTTCTACATGTCGATCCTGGTCGGCAAGGCCCGCGGCACGTATGGCGTCAAGGCGCCGGCGATCTCCGGCAATCCGGATTTCGAGCGCGTCTTCCGCGTCCAGATGAATACGCTGGAATGGCTGCCGATCTTCCTGCCCGCGCTGTGGCTGTTCGCGATCTATGTCAGCGACGCCGTCGCGGCGCTGATCGGCCTGGTCTGGATCGCCGGCCGCGTCATGTACATGACGTCCTACGCCAAGGCCGCCGAGAAGCGCGGCCCCGGTTTCGGCGTGCAGGCGCTGGCCGCGATGGCGCTTCTGGTGGGCTCTCTCCTCGCGATTCTCTGGCGCATGCTGCACGGCTGACCGCGCCGGCCTCCGCCGTCGTCCCGGGCTCAACCCGGGACCCAGAGCCACCGGCGGGCGTTGTGAGCACGACAGCCCAACCTCCAGCCTGCCCCAAGATAGATCACGCGGTATGGGTCCCGGCTCAAGGCCGGGACGACACCTCTTGTTTGGCACCGATTCGCGCGATCACTTCGTCAACGGACAGCCGCTGTCCTTGGCCGAGAAGAACGCCTTGTCGCCGGGCACCGTGGCGAGCTGCTTGTAGTAGTCCCACGGCTTCTTCGATTCCGACGGCTTCTTGACCTCGAACAGATACATGTCGTGGACCATGCGGCCGTTGGCGAGCACCTTGCCCTGCGCGAAGGCGTCGTCGACCGGCAGCTCCTTCAGCTTGGCGGCGACGGCGTCGGAGTCCTTGGTACCGGCGGCCTTCACCGCCTTCAGATAGGACAGCGTGGCCGAATAGGTGCCGGCGTGGATCATGCTGGGCATGCGTCCGGTCCGCTTCATGAAGCGCTCGCTGAGGGCGCGGGCCTTGTCGTCGTGGTCCCAGTAGAAGCCCTCGGTGAGCACCAGGCCCTGCGCCGCCTCGAGGCCGAGGCCGTGCACCTCCGACAGGGTCATCAGCAGGCCAGCCAGCTTCTGCCCACCCTTGACGATGCCGAATTCGGCGGCCTGCTTGATCGAGTTGGTGGTGTCGAGGCCGGCATTGGCGAGCCCGATGATCTTGGCCTTCGAGCTTTGCGCCTGCAGCAGGAAGGACGAGAAGTCCGACGAGTTGAGCGGGATACGCACCGAGCCCAGCACCTTGCCGCCCTTCGACGTCACGATGTCGCTGGTGTCCTTCTCCAGCGCATAGCCGAAGGCGTAGTCGGCGGTCATGAAGAACCAGCTGTCGCCGCCGGATTCGACCAGCGCGCCGCCGGTGCCGACCGCGAGCGCGCGGGTGTCATAGGCCCAGTGGAAGCCATAGGGCGTGCAGGCATCGCCCGTGATGCGCGAGGTCGCGGCGCCGACCACGATGTCGATCTTCTTCTTCTCCTTCGACAGCTCCTGGATCGCCAGGGCCACCGAGGAGGTCGTCAGCTCGGTGATCATGTCGACACCCTCGGTGTCGTACCAGCGCCGCGCGATCGTCGAGGCGAGATCCGGCTTGTTCTGGTGGTCGGCGGTGACCAGCTCGATCTTCTGCCCCAGCACCTCGCCGCCGAAATCCTCGATCGCCATCTTGGCGGCCTCGACGGAGTATTTTCCGCCGTAATCGGCGTAGACGCCGGACTGGTCGTTGAGGATGCCGATCTTGACCTGTGCCGAGGCTGGCGCGGCCACCATCAGCGCCCCAACCGCAGCAAAAGCCAGCAAGCCCGATTTCATATGCTCTCTCCCGGAGTTTCTCGTTGTGACCCGTCATTCGCTTGGGAATGCGGCCTCATGTTATGCCAGAACCCCGGCCGCGCCCATCCCTTCCCGCCCCGGGCCAAACGGGACCGAGAGCCGAGTTGAGAGCGTGGGGCTCCTCCGCTACACTCCGGCCCAAGCAACAAAGAGCCGTCCCGCGAGGATGGCGCGTGTGGAAGGAAACAGCCCGCCGTCGTGACGCGCCGTCGCGCCACGTCGCCTGTCCGTCCCGCCATCGCGCGCCGCGGAATTCCGGCGGGCCCAGGGGAGGACCCATGTATACCGGCAAGCACGCAAGGCTGCGCCCGCTGCAGCCCGCCTTCATCATGGCCTCGACCGGCGAGGCGGTGACCTATCGCGAGCTGGAGGCGCGCTCGAACCGGCTGGCGCGGCTGTTCCGCAAGCGCGGGCTGAAGCGGCTCGACCACTATTCGATCTTCATGGAGAACAACGATCGCTATCTCGAGGCGTGCGGCGCCGGCGAGCGCTCGGGCCTGTACTTCACCTGCGTCAATTCGTACCTCACGCCCGGTGAGCTCGCCTACATCCTCAACAACAGCCAGTCGCGGCTGCTGATCACCTCAGTCGCCAAGCTCGACGTCGCGCGCGAGGCGCTGAAGGAGGCGCCTGGCATCGAGCTCTGCATCGTCGCCGATGGTCCCGGTGAGAGCGATCGCATCGTCGGCCTTGCTGAAGCCACCGCCGGCCTGCCGGCGACGCCGATTCCCGATGAGAGCGTCGGCACCGCGATGCTGTACTCCTCCGGCACCACGGGCCGGCCGAAGGGCATTTTGCGGCCGCTGCCCGAGCAGCCGCCGGTGCAGCAGCTGCCGATCTTCGACTTCCTGGAGAAGCTGTGGCGCTATCGCGAGGGCATGATCTATCTGTCGCCGGCGCCGCTGTATCACTCCGCGCCGCAGGCCGCCGTCAACCTCACGATCCGCTCCGGCGGCACCGCCATCATCATGGAGAATTTCGATCCGGAGCGCTATCTGCAGCTCGTCGAGCAATGGGGCATCACCCACTCGCAGCTGGTGCCGACGATGTTCTCGCGCATGCTGAAGCTGCCCGAGGAGGTCCGCACCCGCTACGACCTGTCGTCGCTGGAGGTGGCGATCCATGCCGCCGCGCCCTGCCCGGCGCAGGTCAAGGAGGACATGATCCGCTGGTGGGGCCCGATCATCCACGAATATTACGGCGCCACCGAAGGCCTCGGCTTCACCGCCTGCGACAGCGAGCAATGGCTGGCGCATCGCGGCACCGTCGGCAAGGTGCTGTTCGGCGACCTACACATCCTCGATGAGCACATGCAGCCGTGCCCGATCGGCACCGCCGGCACGGTGTGGTTCAAGACCGGCTCGCCATTCGAGTATTTCAACGACCCCGAGCGCACCCGGGAGGCGCGCTCCGCCGACGGCACGATGAGCACGGTCGGCGACGTCGGCTATGTCGATGCCGACGGCTATCTCTATCTGACCGACCGCGCCACCTTCATGATCATCTCGGGCGGCGTGAACATCTATCCGCAGGAATGCGAGAACCTGCTGATCACGCATCCGAAGGTCGCCGACGCCGCAGTGTTCGGCGTGCCCAATGCCGACCTCGGCGAGGAGGTGAAGGCGGTGATCCAGCCGATGTCGGGCGTCGTGCCCGGTCCCGAACTCGAGGAGGAGCTGATCGCGTTCTGCCGGCAGTCGCTGTCGCGGCAGAAGGTGCCGCGCTCGATCGACTTCGAGAAGGAGCTGCCGCGGCTGCCGACCGGCAAGCTCTACAAGCGCCTGCTGCGCGACCGCTATTGGGGCAACAAGACCTCGCGGATCGTGTAACGCGCCGCGACGGCGGGTTGATCCTGGTCAAGCGGATGCGGCGCGACGTCGGTATGCTCTTGAGATTGCGAGCCAGCCATTTCGCGAGACCACACATGCGCGCCCATCAGATCATGACCAGATCCGTGATCACGGTGACGCCGGGAACCCCGGTGGCCGAGGCGGCCCGGATCATGCTGCGCAATCATATCGGCGGACTGCCGGTGGTCGATGCCGCCGGCCAGCTCGTCGGCATGGTCACCGACGGCGATTTCCTGCGCCGCGCCGAGCTCGGCACCGAGCGCAAGCAGGGCCGCTGGCTCGATCTGCTGGTCGGGCGCGGCCGCATCGGCGCGGATTTCGTCCACTCCCATGGCCGCACCGTCGGCGACATCATGAGCCGGCCGGCGGTGACCGTCAGCAGCGACGCCAGCCTCGCCGAGATCGCCGAGGTAATGGAAAAACGCGGCATCAAGCGACTGCCAGTCATGAGCGGAGACCAATTGGCCGGCATGGTGACGCACACCGACTTCGTCCAGACGCTCGCCGATCTCGCGACCGCCGTGCCGGCCCCCAGCCGCGACGACGACGAGATCCGCGGCGCCATCCTCGACGCGCTCGATGAGGCCGCCTGCAAGCACTGCCGCTTCAACGTCGTCGTCCGCAACGGGATGGCACATCTGACCGGTGCCGTGCGCACCGAAAAGGAACGGGCGACGGCGCTGGTGGCCGCCAAGAGCGTGCAAGGCGTCAGGGACGTGCGCGATCACATGTGGATCTACCCGCCGCCGGAGGACGAGTTCGGCGGCGGCGACATCGTGTCGCTGCAGGAGCAGCCGTCGACCGACGACGACCAGCCGCTGTAAAGGAGTGCCGCCGTTGCGTCCGGCCATCGCGCTGTCGATCCTGCTTTCCCTCCCGGTGCTGGCCAGCGCGGCGGCCGAGGACCTCGATCATGGGCGCCAGCTCGCCGAACGCTGGTGCGCGGAGTGTCACGCCATCGGCGGCGAACCCGCCAAGTTCCGCCGCGCCCGGCCATTCGTCGCCATCGCCTCCAGGGAGGGGATGACGAAGGAGATGCTGGTGAAGTTCCTGCTGCTTCCACATGCCACGATGGCCAGCAATCCGCTGAACGCGACCGATGCGGCCGACCTCGCCGGCTACGTCCTGAGCCTCCGGAAATAGACGCCCCGGCGGCTGCCCGGGCCGGACCCGGTAGCCTGATGCGCCGGCCTCGCGCGGCGCGTTGACGCTCGCGCGGCGGCCATCGGCACAGCCTGTCAGATCCCCCGGAACAAAATTGTGAGGTCGGCGTTACGTGTATTCGCCGCCGTGAGCTGGACCAGCGAGTTCGAGCAGCGCGGTCGTTTGCGCCGGCGAGCATCCTGTCCTCGTTGCCGAACAACCAACAAGAAGCAGCGAACGAGATAGCCCTTGCATTCGTACACAAACAAGTTGGTAATCTCGTGTGCGACGTCTTCTCTTTCGTCGTGCTAGCAAGGAGCATGCGACGTGCACGGACTGCCCGGCGCCTCCACCGCCTCTCCTGCGATCGACGACACGGCCTATCTTGCCGCGATCATGCGGTCGTCGGCAGATGCCATCCTGAGCACGACCACCGACGGCATCGTCCGCAGCTGGAACGCGGCCTGCCAGGCGAAGCTGGGCTACAGCGCGGACGAGATGATCGGCAGGTCGATCGCCGAGATCATCCCGGCCGAGCTCCGCGACGAAGCGCTTCGCATCCGCCAGCGCGTCGCCCGCGGTGAATCGGTCGAGAACTTCGAGACGGTCCGGCTGGCCAAGGGAGGCCGGCCGATCGAAGTCTGCGTCACCTTCTCGCCGATCCGGTGCGACGGGGTCGGTGCGATCATCGGCATTTCCGGGGTGCTTCGTGACGTCACGCAACTGAGGCAGACGGAGCGCAGCGCGGCGATGCTGGCGGCGATCGTCGCATCCTCCTCGGACGGTGTCGTCAGCAAGACGCTGGACGGCACCATCACCAGCTGGAACAAGAGCGCCGAGCGCATCTTCGGCTTCTCCGAAGCCGAGATGATCAACCGGTCGATCCGCACCATCATCCCGGCCGAGCGCCAGGCCGAGGAGGATCGCATCCTCGCCACCGTGCTGTCCGGCGAGATGATCGACAATTTCGAGACCGTGCGCCTGCGCAAGGACGGCGCCCTGATCGACGTCTCCGTGACGGTCTCGCCGGTGCGCGATTCCGCCGGCCGCATCATCGGCGCCTCCAAGATCGTGCGCGACATCACCGACAAGCGCCAGACGCGGGCGCAACTGCGCACTCTCCTGGCCGAGGTCAATCACCGCAGCAAGAACATGCTGTCGCTGGTGCAGGCGATCGCGCGGCAGATGACCCGGCATGGCCGGCGGCTCGACCTCGACCGCTTTCTGGAGCGGCTGCAGGCGATCGCGAGCAACCAGGACCTGCTGATCGAGAACGACTGGCGGTTCATTCCGCTCGGCGACCTCGTGCGCTCGCAGCTCGGCGCATTCCGCCACCTGATCGGCAACCGCATCGCGATCGACGGACCGCAGATCGAATTGACGCCGGAAGCGGCGCAGGCGATCGGCATGGCCGTGCATGAGCTCGCCACCAACGCGGCCAAGTATGGCTCGCTCTCGGGCGGCGACGGTCGGGTCATGCTCGGCTGGAGTCGCGACGGCGACCATTTCGACATGAGCTGGCGCGAGAGCGGCGGGCCGCCGGTGTCTCGCCCGGAGCACAGCGGCTTCGGCGGCCGCGTGATCTCGGACATGGTGCGGGCGGGACTCGATGGCGAGGTGGAGGTCGAGTTCGCGCCGTCAGGACTGCGCTGGCATCTCAGATGCCCCCTGCAACGCATCAGCCGCGGCAACAGCCATGTCCGCCGCTGACAAGATCAACGTCCTGATCGTCGAGGACGATCCGATGATCGGCTTCGATCTGTCGATCGAGCTCGAGGAGGCCGGCTTCGCCATCGTCGGCGTCGCGCCCAGCGTGAGCAAAGCCCTGCATCTCCTGCAGCGCAACCGCTGCGATCTCGCCGTTCTCGACGTCAATCTCGGCGAGGAGACCTCGGCCCCGATCGCCCGCGCGCTGAGCGCGGCCGGCGTGCCCTTCGTCGCGGTCACCGGCTATTCCGTCGATCAATGCCCGGAGGAATTCGCCACCGCACCGCTGCTGTCGAAGCCGTTCCAGACCTCGCGGCTGGTCGCGACCTTGCGACGCCAGCTGCCGCGCTGAGGCGGTCGCGATGGCGGCGGCGGTGTTTGGCCGCGGCGCTCGTCAGGCAATTGATACGACGTGCTGGTCCGATGGACCTCCGACGTGGATCCGTGAGTGCCATGCCCCTCACCCGGATTGCTGCGCAATCCGACCTCTCCCAGCAAAAGCGCGGGGAGAGGTTGCACCTTCGATGCCGGGGGAGAGTGCCTCGATGACAATCTGCAAACCGTCGACATGATACGAGCCCTCCGCCGCGAGCACGCTGCGCTCCCTCTCCCCGTTCTTACGGGGCAGCGGGACGGGCGGTATTCGCCGAAAGGAGCTCCTTAACTTCTCCCGACAGCGCCGGGCATAACTGCAGCCATCACCCCGCGATCTCCACCACGATCCGTCCCGTCGTCACCTGATCGCCCTCGGCGACGTCGATGGCGCTCACGGTCCCGGACAGCCCGGCGGTGTGGACGTGCTCCATCTTCATCGCCTCCAGGGTCACGACCGGCTGCCCCAGGGCAACACGATCGCCGGGCTTGACGAGCACGGCGACGACGCGGCCGTTCAAGGCGGCGCGAACCCTGCCGTCGCCGCCGGCGGTCGCCGCGGACTGCGGCGCGGCCAGGGTGACGTCGCGCAGCGTCAGCGTTCGACCGCGATGCTGCATGAACAGCCGATCGCCGTCGCGCGCGAAGGACGCGCTGTCGGTGATGCCGGTGCGACGGACCCGGATCCCGTCGGCCGAGAGCGAGACGATGTCAAAGAGATGCTCAGCGCCCTCCAGCGTCACGCGATAGCTGCCGTCGCGCTCGCGCGAGAGCTCGCAATCGCGGATCGCGCCATCGAGCTCGAACCGCAGCGGCGTTGGAAACGCCGCGGCGATCGAGCGGCCGCCGCGGACGGGATGGGCGAGCGGATGACTGACCGACAGCAGCAGCGCGGCGAGCGCGACATCCGCCGCGCCGGAGTGCGTTCGCAGTTCGTGGCGATGCGCCGGGATGAACGCGGTCGTCGCCTTGCCGGCGGCGAATGCCGGATGCCGCAGGCAGCACAGCAGGAAGGCCTGGTTGGTGGTCACGCCGAGCCCGACCGCCTGCTCCAGCGCGCAGATCAATCGCGTGCGCGCCTCCTCGCGCGATGCGCCATGGCTGATCAGCTTGGCGATCATCGAATCATAGTCCGGCGGAATCGCCGCACCCGATTGCAGCGCGTGCTCGACGCGGATCGTCTCCGGCATCTGCCACAGCGCCATGCGTCCGGACTGCGGCATGAAGTCCTGCGCCGCGTCCTCCGAGCACAGCCGCACCTCGATGGCATGGCCCGAAAAGCCGATCTGCTCCTGACGCAGCGGCAGCGGCTCGCCGGCGGCGACACGGAGCTGCCATTCGACGAGATCGAGTCCCGTGAGCGCCTCGGTGACAGGATGCTCGACCTGCAGCCGCGTGTTCATCTCCATGAAGTAGAACTGGCCGTCGCCGTCGAGCAGGAATTCGAGCGTGCCGGCCCCCTCGTAGCCAATGGCCTTGACCGCCTGCACCGCGACGGCCCCCATGCGCGCGCGCAACTCCGGGCCGACGGCCGGAGACGGCGCCTCCTCGATCAGCTTCTGATGTCGCCGCTGCACCGAGCAGTCGCGCTCGCCGAGATGCACGGCGTTGCCATGGCTGTCGCCGAACACCTGGATCTCGATATGGCGCGGATTGGCGATCGCCTTCTCGAGGATGACGGTGCCGTCGCCGAATGCCGCGGCCGCTTCCGAACGCGCGCTGCGCAACGCGTCGGGAAACGAGCCTGCATCGCTGACCAGCCGCATGCCGCGTCCGCCGCCGCCGGCGACGGCCTTGATCATCACGGGGAAGCCGATACGCGTCGCCTCGCGCAGCATCGCCGCGTCGCCCTGGTCCTCGCCTTGATAGCCCGGGACGCAGGGCACGCCGGCGCGCTGCATGATCGTCTTGGCGCCCGCCTTGTTGCCCATTGCCGCGATCGCCTCGGGCGACGGGCCGATGAAGACCAGACCCGCGTCCTTGCAGGCCCTCGCGAAATCGTCGTTCTCGGCGAGAAAGCCGTAACCGGGATGCACGGCGTCGGCGCCGGTCGACTTGGCCGCGGCGATGATGGCCGCAATGTTGAGGTAGGATTGCGCCGGCGGCGCCGCGCCGATGCGGACGGCCTGGTCGGCGAGCCGGACATGCGGCGCGTCGTGATCCGCGTCGGAATAGACCGCGACCACGCCATGACCGAGTTGGCGGGCCGTGCGCATCACGCGCAGCGCGATCTCGCCACGATTGGCGATCAGCACCTTGTGGAACGGCCGGCGCACCATCTCCTGCTCTCCGCTCATGGCCTGGCCACCGAGAACTGCATTCGCTGCGGCTCGCGCGCCTCGGCCTCGCGGCAGATCGAAAGCACCTCCGCCAGCACCGCGCGGGTGTCGCGCGGATCGATCACGCCGTCGTCGAGCACCCGCGCCGAGGTCGCGAACACGTCCATCTGGCTGTCGAACACGCCGATGATCTGCGCCTTCATCGCCTCGAGCTTCTCGCGCTCGACCGGCTTGCCGCGGCGCGCCGCGGCCGCCTCCGTGACGATCGCCATCGTCTCGGCAGCCTGCTCGCCGCCCATCACGGCCGTCTTGGCATTGGGCCAGGAGAAGCAGAAGCGCGGATGGAAGCCGCGGCCGCACATGCCGTAGTTGCCGGCGCCGAACGAGGCGCCGCAATAGATCGTGATCTGCGGCACCGTCGCCGAGGTCACCGCCTGGATCATCTTGGAGCCGTGCTTGATCATGCCGGCCTCCTCATAGGCGCGGCCAACCATGTAGCCCGTGGTGTTGTTGAGGTAGAGGATCGGCGTGCGGCTCTGGCAGCAGGCCTGGATGAAGTGCGTCGCCTTGTTGGCGCCGGCCGGGTCGAGCGGGCCGTTGTTGGTGACGATGCCGATCGCCTGGCCCTCGAGCCGGGCATGGCCGCACACCGTGGCGGGCCCGTAATTCGGCGACATCTCGACGAAATCGCTGTCGTCGACGATCCGCGCGATCACCTGGCGCATGTCGACGGGACGCTTGTGATCGAGCGGCATGATGCCGAGCAGCTCGTCCTGGTCGTAGCGCGGCGGCTTTGCCGCGGACGCCTCGTGCGACGGCCGGTCCCAGTTCAGCTTGCCCATGATCTCCCGGGCGATGCGCAAGCCGTCGCGATCGTCCTCGGCGAGATAGTCGCCGAGGCCGGAGATCGAGGTGTGCATCTCGGCGCCACCGAGTTCCTCCTCGGTCGCGATCTCGCCGGTCGCCGCCTTCAGCAGCGGCGGTCCGGCGAGGAACGCACGGGTGCGGCCGCGCACCATCACGATGTAGTCGGAGAGGCCGGTCTGGTAGGCACCGCCCGCCGTCGATGAGCCGTGCGTCACCGTGACCACGGGGAGGCCCGCCGCCGACAGCCGCGCGAGGTTGCGAAAGATGTTGCCGCCGCGCACGAAGTCCTCGACGCGGTAGCGCAGCAGATTGGCGCCGGCGCTCTCCACCAGCTGCACGAAGGGCAGCCTGTTCTCCAGCGCCAGCTCCTGCACGCGCAGCGTCTTGTCGAGACCGTAGGGCTGCAGCGCGCCGGCATCGATGGCTGCATCGTTCGCCGAGACCATGCAGCGCACGCCCGAGACGAAGCCGATGCCGGCGATGACGCCGCCGCCCGGCACGCTCTTCGCCGGATCGGGCGTATCGAACATGTAGCCGGCGAGCGTCGACAACTCGAGGAACGGCGCGCCGGGATCGAGCACCAGCGCGACGCGCTCGCGCGGCAGCAGCTGACCGCGCTGATGGAAACGGTCCTTGGCCGCCGCCGACGCCTTGCGCGTCCGCGCCTCGAGATCGCGCATCCGCGCGATCAGGCCGAGCATGCCGTCGCGGTTGGCCTGGAAGGCGGCGCCGGTGGGAGAGATGGTGTTGTCGATGATGGCCACGACATGAGCTCTTTGTTGGGGCGTCATTCCGGGGCGCGACGCAGTCGCGAGCCCGGAATCCATCACCACGATCGGGAGTATGGATTCCGGGCCTCGCCCTTCGGGCGATCCCGGAATGACGAAGGGCTAAATCTCAGTTCACTGTCCCGAACATCTGCCGCGCCTCGGCAGGGCTCGCGATCTCACGCCCCGCGCGCCGGGCGCAGGCGGCGATCGCCTCGATGAGCTGGCCGTTCGAGGTCACCTTGGTGCCGTCGCCGAGATAGAACGTGTCTTCGAGGCCGGTGCGCAGATGGCCGCCGAGCTCGGCGCAGCGCTGGTGCAGCGGCCAGATCTCGGCGCGGCCGATCGCGGTGACCTGCCAATGCGCCTCCGGCAGCTTCAGCTTGAGCAGGATCGGCAGCAGCTCGGGATCCGCCGGCATGCCCGAGGCGACGCCCATCACGAAGTTGTATTCGAGCGGACCCGCATACATCCCGGTCTGGCGGTACATGCCGACGCAGCGCACGATTCCGACGTCGAAGCACTCGAACTCCGGGATCGTGTTCACATCCTTCATGACGGCGAGATAGTCGCCGATCTTCTCGACCGAATTGTCGAACATCATCGGCGGCCAGGCCCAGCTGTTGTCGGCCTTGACCTTCAGATAGTTCAGCGAGCCGGCATTGCAGGCCGCGATCTCCGGCCGCGTCTCGCGGATGCAGTCGAGCGCGCCCTGATAGTTGGGGCCCGACACGCCCGAGGTGTGATTGATGATGACGCCCGGGCAGGCCTCGCGGATCGCCTGCTGGATCTCGCGCGAGACGGCGACCTCCCAGGACGGCAGGTGGCCCTTGCCCGGCGCCTGCTGGCGCAGATGGATGTGCATGATCGCCGCCCCCGCGTCATAGGCGCGGCGCGCCTCGCGCGCCATCTCCTCCGGCGTGACCGGCACGTGATGCTGCCTGGGATCGGTGAGCACGCCGTTCAGCGCGCAGGTGATGACGGCTTTGTTGCTCATGCAGGACCTTGACTGATGACGACGGCCGGCTCGCGACCGTCGTCATCATGCGCAAGGCGCCGACAGGCCTGCTTGCGTCAACGCGCTAGGGCCAGATCCTGGCTGATCTCGCCGCTGCGATAGATCGCGAGGTCGCGCGAGCCGGAGAAGATCGCGCGCGGCTTCAGGCCGTAGAAGCGGCGGATCGAATGGCTGAAATGCGTCGAATCGGGATAGCCGATGTCCTGCGCGAGATGCGCCAAGTTGAGATCCTGGTTGGCGTAGTTGAGCAGGTGCCGGGCGCGCTTCCAGGCGCGGAACGAGCGGAAGGAGATGTCGGTCTCCTCCTTGAACAGATGCAGGAAGCGGGAGGTCGACAGACCCACGGCGGCGGCGCAGCTCTCGGCGGTGGCCGGCTCGCCGGAGAAGCGGCTGATCAGGCCGATCGCCTTGACGACGCGCGGGTCGAGCGTCCGTTGCGGCAGCACCTCGCCGAAGCACAGCCGGTCGAACACCGCGCTGGTGACGTCCCCGGAAAGCGGCCGCTGCGCGAGCTCCTCATAGGCGGCGCGGATGCGGCAGGCATAGGCCGCCGCCTCGCGCGCGACCTTGGCTGCGAAGCGGTCCAGCGTGCCGATCGGCACGCTCTCCGGCTCCATGGTGACGACGATGACGGTGCGGTAATCGCTCTCGATGGTGTGCTGCTTGTTCGGCGGCACCACCAGGAGCTCGCCGCACCGCGCCTCACCGGCCTCGGGCAGCAGCCGCAGGCTGCCGGTCAGCGCGACATAGATATGGAACGCGCCCGAGCAGCGCTGGCGCGGCCGGCCGAGCAGCCCGGCGTAGAAGACGCGCTCGGGCGTGATCAGCATCAGATGGCCGGAGTCCCGGCGGGTCACATCCATGGTCTTTGCATCCATGGGATTCGCATCCATGGGTCTTCCTCCTGAGGCGCAGCTCTGTCGGCCGCTTCTTTGGAAGAGAACCATAGCGCAATTCGCGCCGCTGTCATCGGCGACGACTGCCGATTTTTGTCGCGGTTAACTCACCGGATTCAAAACGCCGTCATTCCGGGGCGATGCGCAGCATCGAACCCGGAATCTCGAGATTCCCCGATGCGCTATTGCGCATCTGAGGTCTGGTCCTTCGGACCGTCCCGGAATAACGGAAGCCCCGGAATGACGTGCGCAACTCACGGCCTGACGCGCGGCTTGATGCCCTGCTCCACGCCGGCGCGCTGCTCGGCGGCGCGTGCCCGCTGGTAGCCGTCGCGCTGCTGCAGGCGCGCCCAATAGGCGGCGACATTCGGCCCGAAATCCTTGGCGAGGCCGAGCGTGTCCGCCAGGCGCAGCGCATAGCCGATCACGATGTCCGCGGCCGTGAAGCGGCCGGCGCTCAGGAATTCGGCATTCGCGGTCGCTGCCTCCACGGCGCGCAGCCGGCCCAGGAACCATTTGGCGTAATCCGTCGCGACCTGCGGCGAGCGGCGCTCCTCCGGCTCGAGCTGCGTGTATCGCAATACCAGCGTCTGCGGGAAGGTGAGCGTCGCGTCGGAGAAATACATCCAGTTCAGGAACGCGCCGTAATCCTTCTCCTCAGGCCCAACCATCAGCGGCGTCGGGCCGTGCCTGACACCGAGGTAATGGCAGATGCCGGAGGACTCCGTCATCTTCGTCTCGCCGTCGATCAAATAAGGAATCGTCCCCAGCGGATTGATCGCCAGATACTCCTTGGCCAGCACCCGCGGCGGGAACGGCAGCATCTTCAATTCGTAGTTGGCCCCGAGCTCCTCCAGCATCCAGAGCGGGCGGAACGAGCGGGCGCCGTCGCAATGATACAGCGTGATCATCAGGCGTTCCCCGCCTTGGCCATGCCCGGCAAGGTGCCCATCATCTTGCACAGGATCGTCAGCATCACCTCGTCGGCGCCGCCGCCGATCGAGCTCAGCCGCGAATCACGATAGGCGCGGCTGACCGGCGTCTCGTTCATGAAGCCCATGCCGCCCCAATATTGCAGGCAGGCATCGGTGAGCTCGCGCCCGAGCCGTCCGGTCTTGAGCTTCACCATGGTCGCAAGCCGCGTGACGTCCTCGCCGGCCACCAGCGCCTCCGCCGCCTGATAGGTCAGCGCGCGCAAGAGCTCGACCTCGGTCTGCAGCTCGGCGAGGCGGAAATGGACGACCTGGTTGTCGAGGATCGAACGGCCGAACGCCTTGCGGTTGCGGGTGTACTCGATGGTCGCATTGATGATCGCCTCATGCGCCTTCAGGCAGGCGGCGCCGGCCCACAGCCGCTCCTCCTGGAACTGCATCATCTGGTAGGTGAAGCCCATGCCCTCCTCGCCGACCCGGTTGCGCTTGGGCACCCGGACATTGTCGAAGAAGATCTGCGCGGTGTCGGACGAGCGCATGCCCATCTTGTCGAGCTTGCGCGCGACCTGCACGCCCTTGCTCTTCATCGGCACGCAGATCAGCGACTTGTTGCGGTGAACCGGGCCGTCGCTGGTGTTGGCGAGCAGGCAGATGAAGTCCGCCTGCGTGCCGTTGGTGATCCACATCTTGCCGCCATTGATGACGTAGTCGTCGCCGTCGGAGCGCGCCTGGGTCTTGATCGAGGCGACGTCGGAGCCGGCACCGGGCTCGGAGACGCCGATGCAGGCGACGTAGTCGCCGGAGATCGCCGGCGCCAGAAATTCCTTGCGCACGGTGTCGGAGCCGAACCGCGCCAGCGCCGGCGTCGCCATGTCGGTCTGCACTCCGATCGCCATCGGGATCGCGCCGCAATTGATCGCGCCAAGTTCTTCCGCCATCATCAGCGCGTAGGAATAGTCCAGCCCCTGACCGCCGAACTCCACCGGCTTGTTGAGGCCGAGAAAGCCGAGGTCGCCGAGCTTCTTGAACAGCTCATGCGCCGGGAAGATGCCGGCCTCCTCCCATTCGTCGACATGAGGATTGATCTCGGCGGCGATGAACTTCTGCAGGATGCGGCGCGGTTCGTCATGGTCGGCGGTGAAGAGCATTTGGTTCCTCTCGTCATTCCGGGGCGCTCGCGATAGCGAGCGAGCCCGGAATCTCGATGTGCTTTCGTTCATTGCGACACACCCGTCATTCCGGGGCAAGGCCGCAGGCCTTGAGCCCGGAATCCCGAGCTTGTCTGGCGTTCGTATCTTACAACCTCGGGATTCCGGGTTCAGCCCTGCGGGCTGCCCCGGAATGACGCGCACGTGCGGTGAGAGCGGCTCACAATCCCATCTGCCGGCTGGCCAGGTCCTTCATGATCTCCTCGGTGCCGCCGCCGATCGCATTGACCTTGACCTCCCGATAGATGCGCTCGACGCGCACGCCGCGCATGAAGCCCGCGCCGCCGAAGATCTGCACGGCCTCGGAAGCGCAGTACGCCATCGTCTGCGTCGCCTGGTTCTTCATCATGCAGATTTCGGCGACGGGATTATCGCCCTGTTCGAGCCGCCACGCCAGCATCTCCAGCATTGCCTGCGAGGCCGCGACGCGCTGCGCCATATCGACCAGCTTGTGCCGGATCACCTGGTGCTGCGCCAACGGCTTGCCGAAGGTCTGCCGCTCTTTCGCATATGCAATCGCATCGTCGAGGCAGACGCGGGCGAACGCCGTGCAGCTCGCCGCCATGCCCATCCGCTCGCTGTTGAAATTGTGCATGATCAGCTTGAAGCCTTGCCCCTCCTCGCCGATCAGGTTCTCGGCTGGCACGCGGCAATTGTCGAAATGCAGGGTCGCGGTATCCGACGCCCACCAGCCCATCTTGTTCAGCCTGATGCGGGTCAGCCCGGGCGTGTCGCCGGGAATGAGCAGCAGGCTGACACCCGCCGGTCCCGGCCCGCCCGTGCGCACGGCTGTCGTGATGTAGTCGGCGCGCACGCCCGAGGTGATGAACGTCTTCTCGCCACTCACCACGTAATGATCGCCGTCGCGTACCGCCTTGGTGCGGAGATTGGCGACGTCCGAGCCGCCGCTCGGCTCAGTGATCGCGAGTGCCGAGATCTTGCGTCCCGCTAGAATCTCCGGCAGCACCTTCGCGCGCACCTCCGGCCGTGCCGCGCGCGCGATCGGCGGCGCGCCGATGCTGTGGCTCATCAGGCTGGCGCTGACGCCGCCGATGCCGGCCCTCGCCAGCTCCTGCGACGACACGATCTTCATGAACTGATCGGCGGCCACACCGCCGAACTCTTCCGGGAAGCCCAGGCCCAGCAGGCCGATCTCGGCTGCCTTGGCATAGAGCGCGCGCGGAAACTCGCCGGCCTCGTCCCAGGCGTTCGCGAATGGCGCGATCTCCTTGTCGACGAAGCGCCTGATGACGTCGCGGAAGGCCTCGTGCTCGGCCGTATAAAACGGGCTTTTCGTCATCGATGCCGGGCTCTGGTTGCTGCTTCGGCAGGATGACCGGAAGCCGAGGTATCGCCTTGCGTCGAGGCGCTGGCGGCCGAAATCGCGCCCGCCCAGGCGCGCATTCGTGACGACCAACCAGCGCCTTGACGCAAGACAGTGCAACGCACTCATCGGCCCACTCGCGGCCAAAAACGCCGCGTGTCCCGGCGTCCGGGAAGACGGGACACGCAGGCCAGAGACCATCGCGAGCAGGGCGGCATCAGATCGCCTGACACCAGGAGGAACCGCGTGCCAGTACGATATTACGACTGGATTGCGCATCATGCGCGGAGGACGCCGGCCAAGACCGCCATGGTCGATCTCGGCAGCGGCCGCCGCTTCACCTATGCGGAAGTCGACGCCCGCGTCGCCCGCCTGGCCGGCCATCTCCGCGACACCTGCAGCGTCGGCCGCGGCGACCGCGTCGCCGTGCTGGCGCTGAACGCGACCGATACGCTCGAGGTGCAGTTCGCCTGCTTCCGCGTCGGCGCCATCTTCGTGCCGCTCAACACGCGCCTCACCGTTCCCGAGCTGCAGTTCATCGTCGGCGACTGCGCGCCGAAACTGATGATCCATGACGACGACCTCGCCGACACCGCGCTCGCGGTGAGCCGGCTGTGCGGCGTCGCCTCGGCGCTCCGCTATGGCCCGGGCGGCAGCTACGAGCGGGCGGTCGCGACTGCAAAACCGCTCGCCGCGATCGAGCCGGTCACGCTCGATGACGTCTCGACCATCATGTACACGTCGGGCACGACGGGCCAGCCGAAGGGCGCGATGATCACCCACGGCATGACGTTCTACAATTGCGTCAATCTCGGCGGTCCCGCCTACATCACGCCGTCCTCGGTGCTGCTGACCGTGCTGCCGCTGTTCCACACCGGTGGGCTCAACTGCTACACCAATCCGGTGATGCATGTCGGCGGCACTGTGCTGATCATGCGCGCCTTCGATCCCGGCCAGGCGCTGCAACTCATCAGTGACCCCGCCCAGGGCATCAACGTGTTCTTCGGCGTACCCGCGATCTACCAGTTCATGGCGCAGCATCCGGCCTTCGCGACCGCCGATTTCAGCCGGCTGGTGATCGGCGGCGTCGGCGGCGCGCCGATGCCGGTACCGCTGCTCGAGACCTGGGAGAAGCGCGGCGTCGCGCTGCAGCAGGGCTATGGCATGACCGAAACCTCGCCGGCCGTGCTCGCGCTCGACCGCGAGGATGCCGCGCGCAAGGCCGGCTCCGCCGGCAAGCCGGTGCTGCATACCGAGGTACGCATCGTCCGCCCCGACGGCAGCGATGCCGACATCGGCGAGCTCGGCGAATTGTGGGTGCGCGGCCCGAACGTGACGCCCGGCTACTGGAACCGGCCGGACGCCAACCGCTCCTCCTTCACCGACGGCTGGCTGCACACCGGCGATGCGACGCGGGTCGACGACGAAGGCTTCTACTACATCGTCGACCGCTGGAAGGACATGTACATTTCCGGCGGCGAGAACGTCTATCCGGCCGAGGTCGAGAGCGTGCTGCATCGGCTCGACGCCGTGGCCGAGGCCGCCGTGATCGGCATCGCCGATTCGCAATGGGGCGAGACCGGCATGGCGATCATCGCGGTCAAGCCCGGCCACAGTCTGAGCGAGGCCGAGATCATCGCGCACTGCCAGGCCAATCTCGCCCGCTTCAAATGCCCGCGCACCGTCCGCTTCGTCGACGCGCTGCCGCGCAACGCCACCGGCAAGATCCACAAACCGACCCTGCGCAAGAGCTATGCGACGGCCTCGGCCGTCGATCTCGTCCAGCAGGCGTCATGAGCGACCCGCGGCGTCGCCGACGCCGCGGATATCAGACCAACACCCACAAGACCAACCAGAGGAAGCCCAGGGAATGTTGCCGACGACGACCAGGACTCTGCTGTCTTTTGCGGCTGCTGCCGCATTCTCCGTCTTGGCGAGCCACAGCGCGCTCGCTCAGAAGAAATACGACACCGGCGTCACCGACACCGAGATCAAGATCGGCAATGTCGAGGCCTATAGCGGCCCGGCCTCGGCCTACGGCGTCATCGGCAAGACCGAGGAAGCCTATTTCAAGATGATCAACGATCAGGGCGGCGTGAACGGCCGCAAGATCAACTTCATCTCCTATGACGACGGCTACAGCCCGCCCAAGACGGTCGAGCAGGTGCGCAAGCTGATCGAAAGCGACGAGGTGTTCCTGGTTTTCAACGCGCTGGGCACGCCGACCCAGACCGCCGTGCAGAAGTATCAAAATGCCAAGAAGGTGCCGCAGCTGTTCCTCGCCACCGGCGCCAGCAAGTGGAACGACCCGAAGGATTTTCCGTGGACGATGGGTTTCCAGCCCAGCTACCGCGTCGAGGCGCGGATCTTCGCCAAGTACATCCTGAAGGAAAAGCCGAACGCGAAGATCGCGATCTTCTACGCCAATGACGATTTCGGCAAGGACTACGTCCTCGGCATCAAGGAGGTGCTCGGCGACAAGGCCAAGACGATGATCGTCGCCGAGGAGAGCTACGAGACCTCCGAGCCGTCGATCGACGCCCATATCGTCAAGGTCAAGGGCACCGGCGCCGACGTGTTCGTCAACATCGCGACGCCGAAATTTGCAGCGCAAGCGATCAAGAAGATCGCCGAGCTGGAATGGAAGCCGATGCATCTGATGACGGACGTCTCGATCTCGATCGGCGCCGTGATGAAGCCGGCCGGCCTCGAGGCCTCCGAGGGCGTGCTGTCCGCCGGCTATCTCAAGGATCCCTCGGATCCGCAGTGGAAGGACGACGAGGGCATGAAGAAGTTCATGGCCTTCATCGACAAGTACATGCCCGGCGCCAACATCTCCGACGCCAACCTCGCCTATGGCTATGCCGCGGCGCAGACCATGGTGCAGACCCTGAAGCAGTGTGGCGACAACCTCACCCGCGAGAACGTCATGAAGCAGGCCGCCAGCCTGAAGGACTTCGCGCCGGACACGCTGATCCCCGGCATCAAGGTCAACACCGGCCCGAACGACTTCGCCCCGATCGAGCAGCTCAAGATGATGCAGTTCAAGGGCGGCAAATGGGACCTGTTCGGCGACATCATCAGCGCCGACGTCGGGGGATAAGCGAGAAACACCGGCGCGCCGAGCCCGCGTTATGGCGCCGGCGCGGCCATGGCTGCCCTGAGGCGCCGCTGCTAGCTTGAGCCGGCCCCCCGCAGCGACGGCAGTCGGCTCCCCTCCCCCTTGCGGGGAGGGGTATCGCATATGACGGCGCAGCTTTGTGCACGT
>NZ_CAFJ01000679.1 GCF_000239795.1 Bradyrhizobium sp. STM 3809
TGTAGCCCGGATGAGCGTAGTCTCCACCGACGCTGGCGATGAACCCGGATGTCGCTGCGCTCATCCGGGCTACGCGATTGGCCTCCTGGTTTCGGCGTAGGGTGGGAAAAGCGGCGCCGCAGGCGGCGCGTGCCCACCGGCGGTGGCGGCGGGTCGGGCGGTGGGCACGGCGCGGGAGAGAGCGCGGCTCGCCACGCTGTGCGAGGCGCGCCTTTGCCCACCCGACGTGTCAGCCCTCATATTGCAGCACGTGCAGGCCGGCGTTCCAGTCGGTCGCATACATCAGGCCGTCCCGGGTGACGAACACGTCGGCGGTCTTGGCGGCGAGCGACACGTTGGGCCGGGGATCGATCAGCCTGGCCGGCGCCGGCGGCAGCCAGGACGCGATCTCCTTCGGCGCGAACTGGTTGCGGATGTCGAACACGCGCACGCCGCCGGCATTGTAGGTGGCGAAGATCGTGTCCTCGCTCTGCATCGAGCCGGGCCGGTTCTCATGCAGATTGTGCGGGCCGAACGTGCCGGGCGCGGCGCAATAGTCGCGGTCGGCCGGCACCGGAAGCGTCGCGATCGTCACCGGATTCTCCGGCACGCGGACGTCGACCACGAAGATCTGGAACAGGCCCTTGGCGCATTTCTCGGCATTGGCCTCGTCGGCGACGATGGCGAGGTTGCGCCCGGGCAGCGGCAGCGGCGTATGCGTGCCGCCGGGGAAGGGCGGCGACCAGTTCAGATGCGACAACAGTTTCGGCGCCGCGGGATCGGACACGTCGTGGATGGTGAAGCCGCCGTCGCGCCAGGCGCCGTAGCCGAGCTTGCCTGCGACGATCATGTGATGCAGCGCGTAGCGCTTGCCCTTGGGCGCGGTCGAGACCTCGCCGGCGGCGCGGTTCATGCCGGGCAGCCACCATTTCGAGACGATGACCGGCCTGGTGATCTCGTTGAGATCGACGATGCACAGGCAGTGGTCGGTGAAGCCGTCGAAATGCGCCGAGACATAGGCGTAGCGGCCGCCCATCCAGGACAGCCGGTTGATGCCGAGCCCGGGCATTTCGAGGAACGCGATCTCGCGCATCTCGCCGGGCTTCGAGATGTCGTGGATGGAGAGGCCGCTGCGGAACGGCTTGCGCTTGGTGATGCTGTCGGACAGCGTGGTTTCGAAATAGCCGCGCTGGTCGGAGTAGGACTGCATCGCGACGATGTTGGCGCCGTTGGCGAGCAGCAGCAGATCGTCCGAGGTCTGCAGGTGGTGCGTGCGGGTGTATTGCCCCGCGGTGAAGAAGTTCACCGGCTTGACATTGCGCGGATCGCTGGCGTCCAGGATGGTGACGCCGTCGCTGAACATGTGGCCGACATAGAGGTGGTTGCGGTGCGCCATGATCTGGACGCTGTCCGGCCGTCCGCCCATGTCGCTGTAGGAGAGGTGCCTGATGCCGCGCCCGATCCCCTCCGGCGGCACCGCCGGCGCGTCGGCCGCCCGCGCCACCCCGCCGATCCCGGCCATCGCGGCCACTCCCAACAGCCCCTGCAGATGCGCGCGACGGCTCAACCCCGGCATGATGATGTCCCCCCATGTGATTTGTTTTGCCGGGAGGCTAGCACGCGCGGCGCCGGGGGCAAGGGCGGGGCGCAAGCACACCAGCGAGCCGTCAAGTGGGAAAAGCGACGCCGCGAGCCGGCGCGTGCCCACCATTGTCATCACCGGCGACCGACGTCCCAACTCTCTCCGCCGGTCATTCCGGGCGCGCGC
>NZ_CAFJ01000678.1 GCF_000239795.1 Bradyrhizobium sp. STM 3809
CAAGTTCACCGAAGTGTCCTGCTCGCCCGGCGCGCCGGTGACGGTCGCGACCTTCAAGATCATCGCCGATGGCGGCTGGCCGGAACGCCCCGAATATTACGACAGCCATCCGCGCCCGGGCTACGCGATGCCGAAAACGCTCTGACGCGCATCCGCGTCAGCTGTCCCGTTGGCCCCTTCATCGAGAGCGCATGCATGAGCAGAGATCCCTCCGAAGCCCTGGTCAGCTCCGAATGGCTGGCGCAGCATCTCGCCGATCCCGGCATCAAGATCCTCGATTGCACCTGGCATCATCCGAGCACCAATCTCGACGGCCGCACACAGTATCGCGGCCGGCACCTGCCGGGCTCGGTGCATTTCGACATCGACCAGGTCGCCGACAAGACCAACCCGCTGCCGCACATGCTGCCGACGGCGGAGGACTTCGCCCACAAGGTCGGGCTGCTCGGCATCAGCAATGCCGACCGGGTCATCGTCTATGACCGCCACTATGGCGGCTCCGCCGCGGGCCGCGTGTGGTGGATGTTCCGCGTGTTCGGCCATGACAACGTCGCCCTGCTCGACGGTGGCTTCGGCAAATGGACCAAGGAGAAGCAGCCTGCCGAGATGACGCCGGTGCGTCCGGCGCCGGCGAGCTTCACGGCGAGCTTCCGGCCCGAGTTGGTCGCCACCTCGGCCCAGGTGCAGGGCGCGCTCCAGAGTGGCGCGCAGCTCGTCGACGCCCGCGGCCCCGGCAAGTTCGACGGCACGCAGCCCGACGTCTTCACCTTCAAGCGCCAGGGCCACATTCCCGGCGCCATCAACCTGCCCTGGGCCGATCTGGTCGATCCCGACACCGGCGTGCTGCTTCCGCCGGACGCGCTCGCCGCCCGCTTCGCGGCCGCCGGCATCCATCTGGCGAAGCCGATCGTCACCACCTGCGCCTCGGGCATCACGTCCTGCATGCTCGCGCTGGCGCTGTACCGGCTCGGTGTCCCCACCGTCGCCGTCCACGACGGCGCCTGGGCGGAATGGAGCCAGCTCGACGACACGCCGGCGGCGGCGTGACCTCAGGACCTCAATGACGGGAGCACAGGCATGGCAAAGACGTTGGTCAAGACCACGCAGGACGGCCGCAAGGTCGAGGTGATCGGCCTCGCCATCTGCCTCGACGGCGAGCTCGAGGCGTTCGAGCTGGTCGAGGTCAAGCTGCATCCGAACCGGCGCAAGATCTGGGAAGCGGCGCCTGACGCCACCCACATGGCCGGCCGCATCACCCTGACGAAGGAGGAAGCCGCGATCGTCGAGGGCGCCTTCGCCGGCGCCCAATCCGAGATCCTCGCCAGCCCCGCCGCAATCAACGAACGCTTCCGGATCGCGGCGATGTGGAAGGCACGGGAACAGGGGATCGAGTAGGTCCCTGCGCGGTCGTTG
>NZ_CAFJ01000677.1 GCF_000239795.1 Bradyrhizobium sp. STM 3809
CGTGTCTTCGGATGCGCGGACGAACGCTCGCTCGCGGACGTGAAGTCGCAGCGTCCTGACACCCCGAAGCTGGTGTCTCGTTCGCGACGGCGCTGACGCGCCGCGCGGACCATGGTGGCCAACGAGCCGGGCACCAGGGAGACTGCGTATAAGCGTTCCACCCATCGCGCGGGGAATGCCGGGATGTCTCGGCTGAACCTGTGGTACCTGCCGCCTGCATTTTTTTCGCAGGCGGGCCATGGGTGCGGCCAGCACCCGGCATTCCCCGCGCCCTCTGCACTGTTTGCGAGGGACGGACTGATCGCAAAACTCGGGCATGATGTGCCGCGGGAATGCGCCGCTGTGTCGATCGCTGTTTGAGATGTAAATCGGACCCCGAGCACGCTACCGTAGGGTGGGCAAAGCAGCCGCCCGAAGGGCGGTCGCGTGCCCACCATGCATCCGCAGACTCGGAAGGAATGGTGGGCACGGCGCGCGCGAGAGCGGAGCAACAAGCTCACAACGCGGCGCGCCTTTGCCCACCCTACGCACCGTGAAGTTCACCCCACCCACCGCCGTCGTCCCGGACAAGCCACGACGCGCGAAGCGCGACGTGGCGCCGATCCGGGACCCATACGCCGCAGCAGATGTGAGACGCGAGATGCCCATGGCCGGCGTGCCCCAAACGACTCCCTGGGGGTATGGATCCCGGCGTTCGCCGGGATGACGGCGGAGATCTTGGTGACGGTCCCGGGCGGACCGCGGGAGCCGATACACCCGCGCACCCCGCCGCCAAACCCGCTATGGTGCTCCGCGAAAGCCTCGATTCCCCTGGGTGCCCCATGCTGCGGATTTCCCGCGACCTCGCGATCGACGAAAACGACATCGAGATCTCGTTCGTCCGCGCCTCCGGTCCCGGCGGCCAGAACGTGAACAAGCTGTCGACGTCGGCGCAGCTGCGCTTCGACACCAGCCGCATCACGCTGCCTGAGGATGCGGCCGCACGGCTCGCCCGGCTCGCCGGCCAGCGCATGACCAAGAACGGCGTGATCGTCATCCAGGCCGAGCGCTTCCGCACCCAGGAGCGCAACAAGGCCGACGCAATCGAGCGGCTCGTGACCCTGCTGCGCGAGGCGATGGTGCGCCCGAAGGTGCGCCGCCCGACCAAGCCGACCTTCGGCTCCAAGCAGCGCCGGCTCGAAGGCAAGAAAATTCGCAGCGACGTGAAGGCGGGACGCGGCGCGCGCCGTTTCGACGATTAGTTCGTCGGCCGCGCGCCTGTCACCCCATCCCGTCATTCCAGGGCAATCGACGATGCGCGCCAGCGCATTGGCGATTGAACCCGGAATCCCGAGCCTGTTGGACACGAACGCAAGCCAAGCTCGGGATTCCGGGTTCAAGGCCTGCGGCCTTGCCCCGGAATGAAAATGAGTGTGGCACGAGAAGAGGCGTCACCATCCCCTCTCGCAGACCGATCATATGACGATGAGTCTGCAATGCTGACGCAACTTTCGCGCTGCAAACACCTGCGCCCGCTTTGTTCTCGCTGAAACAGCCGGCTACTACCACGCCGCATCGGCTGCGACCTACGCTCACCAAAAATGCGAGCGAGGAACGATGTCGGGACGGCGTGCGGCGCACTATGCGCTTCTTCTCTGCGGATCAATTGCCAGCGCGGCGTTTTGCAGCACGATCGCACAGGCGCAGATGGCACTGCCCGCGCCGAAGCCCGTCGACGGCGCCACCCTGTTCAAGCAGCAATGCGGTGTCTGCCACACGCTGAGCAGCAGCGAGCCGGTGCGGCAGGGGCCGCCGCTGTCGAAGGTCGTCGGCCGCCGCGCCGGCTCGGTCGACGGCTTCCGCTATTCAGCCGGCTTCGCGAAGGCTGATTTCACCTGGGACGAGGCCAAGCTCGACGCCTGGCTGACCAATCCCCAGGAGCTGATCCCCGGCGCCGTGATGGCCTATCGCCAGGCCAAGCCCGACGTGCGCGCCGCGATCATCACCTACCTGAAGGACAATTGAGATGGCCAAGCCCGTTCACTCCATGATCCGCGTCCTCGACGAGGCCAAGGCGCTCGACTTCTACAAGCGCGCCTTCGGCCTGGAGATCGCAGACAATCTGCGCTTCGACGGCTTCGCACTGATCTATCTGCGCCACCCGTCGTCGCCATTCGAAGTCGAGCTGACCGTCAATTTCGACCGCAAGGAGCCCTACACGCTCGGCGACGGCTACGGCCATCTCGCGGTCGTGGTCGACGATCTCGACGCCGAGCACGCCCGCTTCGAGCGCGAGAACCTGGCGCCGGGACCGTTGCGCGATTTCAAGCACAATGGCGCGACGCTCGCGCGCTTCTTCTTCGTCAGCGATCCCGACGGCTACAAGATCGAGGTGATCCAGCGCGGCGGCCGCTTCGGCTGAGCCGGTTGAGAGAGACGACGTGACAAGCAAAAAACAAACGGAGGAAACTGCCATGAGAGAAGTCGATCGCCGCAACAAATACGACCGCCGCGTCTTTCTCAAGGGCGCGGCCGCGACCGTGCCGGCCGCCGCCGTCGCCTCCGCGACGGGCGTCGGCGTCACCGACGCGTGGGCCGAGGATGCCAAGGCGCTGACGCCGGACACCCTGAAGACCCTGGTGAAGGTCGCGCGCGACATCTATCCGCACGATTTCCTCGGCGACCGCTACTACATCGCCGCGGTCAAGCCGTGGGACGGCAAGGCTGCCGCGGATCCCGCGGTCAAGACGCTGATCACTGACGGCATCGCCCGGCTCGACCAGGACGCGAAGGACCGCCACAAGGTGCCGTATGCGCAGGTGCCGTGGGAGACGGACCGCGTCGCGCTGCTGCAGGGCATCGAGCAGACGACCTTCTTCAAGACTCTTCGCGGCGACCTCGTGGTGTCGCTCTACAATCAGAAAGAGGTCTGGCCGAAGTTCGGCTACGAAGGCTCCTCCGCCGAGCATGGCGGCTACATCAACCGTGGCTTCTCCGACATCGACTGGCTGCCCAAAGCCTGACGTCAAGGCCTGACGCCGTCGAGCAACAAACAACACGGAGGACACCATCATGGCAAAATTCGATCAGAACGATTCGAGCGTCGTCGTCATCATCGGTTCGGGCGCCGGCGGCGGCACTCTGGGCAACGAGCTCGCGCAGAAGGGCATCAAGGTCGTCATTCTCGAAGCCGGCAATCGCTACGAGATTCCCGACTTCATCAACGACGAATGGGAGAGCTTCACCCAGCTCGCCTGGACCGACATGCGCACCACGTCCGGCAGCTGGCGGGTGGCCAAGGACTTCGCCAACCTGCCGGCCTGGATCGTGAAGGCGGTCGGCGGCTCGACGGTGCACTGGGCCGGCGCCTCGCTGCGCTTCGATGAGCACGAGTTCAAGGCGCGCACCACCTATGGCGGCGTGCCCGGCACGACCCTGCTCGACTGGCCGGTGACGCTCGCCGAAATGGAGCCCTGGTACGCCAAGGCCGAGTTCAAGATGGGCGTGACCCGGACCAACGACATTCCCGGCCTGCCCGGCAACAACAATTTCAAGGTGCTCGAAGCCGGCGCCCGCAAGCTCGGCTACAAGACCGTGCACACCGGCAACATGGCGATCAACTCGCAGCCGCGCGACGGCCGCGGCTCGTGCCAGCAGATCGGCTTCTGCTTCCAGGGCTGCAAGTCCGGCGCGAAATGGTCGACCCTGTACACCGAGATCCCGAAGGGCGAGGCCACCGGCAATCTCGAGGTGCGGTCCGGCAGCATGGCGATCAAGATCGAGCACGATGCGTCGGGCAAGGTCACCGGCGTGGTCTATGCCGACAGCCAGGGCAAGATGCAGTTGCAGAAGGCCCGCATCGTCGCGGTCGCAGGCAACTCGATCGAGAGCCCGCGGCTCCTGCTCAACAGCGCCTCGAACATGTTCCCGGACGGCCTCGCCAACTCCTCCGGCCAGGTCGGGCGCAACTACATGCGGCACATGACCGGCAGCGTCTATGCGACGTTCGAGAACCCGGTGCACATGTATCGCGGCACCACGATGGCCGGCATCGTGCGCGACGAGGCGGCGTTCAATCCGAAGCGCGGCTTCGTCGGCGGCTACGAGATGGAGACCTTGTCGCTCGGTCTTCCGTTCATGGCGGCGTTCCTCAATCCCGGCGCCTGGGGCCGCAGCTTCACCGCGGCGATGGAGACCTATCCGCGGATGGCCGGTATGTGGCTGGTCGGCGAGGACATGCCGCAGGAGACCAACCGCATCACGCTCGATCCGGTCGCCAAGGACAAGTTCGGCATGCCCGTGGCTTCGGTGCATTTCGACGATCACCCCAACGACGTCGCGATGCGCGCCCACGCCTACAAGCAGGGCTCGGCGATCTACGAGGCGGTCGGCGCCACCGTGACCTATCCGACCACGCCCTACCCCTCGACCCACAATCTCGGCACCAACCGGATGAGCGAGAAGGCAAGGGACGGCGTCGTCAACAAGTTCGGCCAGACGCACGACATCAAGAACCTGTTCGTGTCCGACGGCAGCCAGTTCACCACGGGCGCGGCGTGCAACCCGACCCTGACCATCGTGGCGCTGGCCATCCGGCAGGCGGACTACATCGCGGGCGCGATGCAGAAGAAGGAGATTTGATAGCGTAAAGCATGGGTGTGCTCCTCACTCGCCGCAAAGACGGTCAGCGCCTTCCCCGCAGGCGGGCAGGGCTATCCCATTTGAAGATCGCAAACATGTGCTCGTCTCTCT
>NZ_CAFJ01000676.1 GCF_000239795.1 Bradyrhizobium sp. STM 3809
ACCCCGGCGCGTCATCCGCTATGGCCAGACGGCGGCGCCGGCGCCGGCGAAACGCGGCCAGACCCATGTGGTGCCGCAGCCGAGGGGGCGGCCGCGGATCGTCGCCCGGCAAGAGGTGCAGCCCGCGCCGGAATGGCGTCCAGATCCCTCCACATCGGCGGGGCCGTGACGGCGGACCGTAAGCCGTTTTGCGGCGATAACCCGCTGCGGCCACACGTTCGCGCCTGTTTCGCCATGTTTGCACGACATCGTGCATCTCGCGGTGCTTAGCGATCTCGTCCGGCGTCGGGGCCGGACGAAGGGCCCGGCCGATCCACGTGGGGGTGGGTTCGTAGATGGAGCAGGCCTCTGACAGCGCGACGTGGCGAACGGGCCTGCCGGTCCTGTTCGAGCCGCGTCCTCAGCCGCGGCGTTTCGATTTCTCCGTCGCGCTCCTGGTGTCCTTCGCCGGCGCCTTTTTCGGCTGCTTCGCGACCCTGCAGCTGAGCGCATGGGGCCTGTCGCCCGCGCTCGCCTCGGCGGCGGCGACCGTCGTTCTGTGCACGGGTCTGGTCATCGCGTCTCCCGACAATCGGGCCGCGACCATCTTCTCCTCATCGGTCTATGGCGGCAGCTTCAGCGGCATGACGCCGATCGGACTGATCAGCGAGAGCGTCGCTCACACGGGATTGCCTCAGGAGGCGTCGCTCTACCTGCTGTCGATCTTCTGCGGCCTGCTGTTCTGCGCGCTGACGGCCGTCGAAGTCCAGCGGCGCGTCGTGCTGTTGCAAGGCTATGGCGGCCGGCTGGGCGTCCTTGCCGCGATCGGATCGCTGCTGTTCGTCACGCTCGGGCCGTGGCTCGCCGGTCAGGGCGATTCCCTCCATCTGGGGCACCTGACTGAGTTCGATCAGGAGCTCGACGGTTCGCTCGCGATACTCGCGGTCTGTCTCGCCGGGACATTTCTGACGATCTTCCTGCAACGGCTTCCGCGTGTTGCCGAGGCGGGGCGGGCCGCCCGCACCTTCGCTTCGGCCACCCTGGCATTTGCCGGAATGGCGGTCATGCAGACGCTCTGGTCCGACCAGCGCTGTCTCGTCGATGCCTATTATGCGGGATGTTTTCTCGGCATGTCCTCGCCGCAGCGGCTGTCCGGACCGCTGCAGCCGATCATGGCCGCACTGACCCTCACCGCGGTTCTGGTCCAGGCATCGACGGTTCTGCCGATGGTCGGCGGCAGCCTCGGCCTTGCAGCCTTCATCGCGGCGGCTGCCGTCGACATCGCCTGGCGAGCCGCCTGCCTGCTGCCGGCCCCGGCCGAGACGGTGAAGCTCGCCCTGGGCCGGAGCGTGGCCGTAACCTTGACGGTGGCCGGGTGTCTTCTGCCGAGCCAGATCTTTCACAGGCCGGCCGACGATGCGGCCGGGGTCCTGCGCGAGGCCGCCCCGGTCGTGGCTCCGGACGTTGCTGCGTTGCCCGAGGAGCCCGCCGTGGACGCAGCTCCGCCGGAGGCCGCATCGCCTGCGCCGGCGACTGCTGCCGCCGAACCCGAATCCGCGCCGGTCACCGCCGCGAGCCTCTGGCCCGCGGTGCCCGGCGTCTCGCCCTCGGTGGAGACGCCTCCCGAGGCCGCCCAAGCGCCGGCACAAGTTCCGGCCCAAGCTCCGGCTCCAGCGCCGCGCGCCGAGCCGCCGCGGACGCCGCGCGTGAGCCGGATCGCCTCGCGGTCCGCCAATCTGGGACCCTGGGGCATCATCCGGACTGCAGAGCCGGCGCGGACCGGAGCGGCTGCTGCGCGACCTGCTCGTGCCAGGCCCAGCCCCGTTCGTGGCGGTGACCCGGCCTCGGCCGTGGCCTCTCCAGCGACGCGACCCCAGGCGCAAGGCGCGCCCAAGCGGCCGGCGCGGTCGGCCGCCGCCGCTGTTACGAGCGAATGAGCCTGACGACGAGCCCAAGTTGCGCGATGCATCGAGGACAACGGCCAGCCGGCCGCGGCACCGGTCCCGCCGACCAGGCGCGGCAGGCCCGTGCGGCGCCGCCGTGGCGGCCGGGTCGCCGGACATCGGCAGGTCCATGATCGCGAACGGTCCGGGGCGTTAGACGAACGATCGGTCCTTTTCGTTGATTCCGCATCGCTTTTCGCGGTTTTGTTGCAGGCAGGCTATCTGCACTTTTTAGTGCGTACAGCAGCCCGCTACTTCCACCTCCCAGAATTTTGCAGGCATCGTCCCGCCGGATTTGCGGCAGGGAGGCCGCGCCCGGCAGGTCGGGTCGAGTTCGCGCTCGATCCCGGCCGCTGCTGACAACGAGGTCGCCCTGCAAAGCCGCGCGGTATTCACCGCCTCACGGCTGCGGCGGGTCGCGCCGCAGGAGGCGAGGGAGCAAATGGCCGATCCGCGTGCGGGTGGTTCGCAGGACCCGATCGCCTACGACCCGCTGGCGGCGCGCGAAGGTCTGCCGCCACCGTCCGAGCCGGGCCCTCACCCATGGCCGCGCTTCGGCCTTTACGTCATTCCGGCGGCCTCGTTCGCCGGGGCATTTCTCGGCTGCATGGCGACGCTGCATCTCACGGCCTACGGTCTGCCGTCGCCGCTCGCCTCGGCCGCGGTGACGCTGCTGCTGTGCGCAGGCCTGATCATCGCGCCGACCAGAAACCTGGAATCGGCGACGTTCTCTTCGTCGGTGTATGGCGGCAGCTTCACCGGAATGACGCCGGTCGGGATCCTCGTCGAAAGCGTCACCCATGCCGGTCTGCCGGAGCAGGCATCGTTCTTTCTGCTGTCGGCCTTCTGCGGGTTGTTGTTCTGCATCATGACCGCCATCGAGATCCGGCTGCGCGGGGTGCTGCTGCAAGGCTATGGCGGGCGGCTCGGCCTGCTCGCGGCGGTCGCATCGCTGCTGTTCCTCTGTCTGATGCCGTTGCTCGGCGATCGCAGCGACGTGCTTCGGCTGGCGCATCTGGATCATTTCGACAAGGATCTGCACGCCTCGCTCGCGGTCTTCGCGGTCTGCCTCGCCGGCACGGCCTTGACCCTCGTGATATTGAGGCTGCCGGCTGTTGCCGGGGCCGGGCGGGCGGGACGCACCTTCGTGTCGGCGGTGATCGCTTTCGCGGGCATGGCCATCCTGCAGGCGCTTCTGCCCGACGAGCGCTGCCTCATCGATGCCTATTACGCCGGATGTTTTCTCGGCATGTCGTCGCCGCAGCGGCTTTCCGGCCGGCTTGCGCCGGTCGTCGCCGCGGCGACGCTGACGGTCCTGCTCGTTCAGGCCGCGACGGTGCTGCCGCTGGTTGGCGGCAGCCTCGGCTTTGCTGCCTTCGTGACGGTGGCCGTGCTCGACCTGCTGAGCCGCGCCGCCCTTGGTCTCAGCCCGTCCCGGCACGGAGCCGCGACGCTGGTGCTCAGAAGCCTGACGCTGGTGGCTGCCGTCGCGGCGCTGCTGCTGCCGACCGAGCTGTTTCGCGAGGAGCCCGATCCCGCCTCGACGGGGACCATCGCGCAGCAGGAGTCGCCACTGCCGCCGGCACCTCCGCCCGACGCGCCCAATCCTCCTGCATCGGTGGCTGCAGGCGTTGCCGGCGACGGCGGCGCGGCGAGCGCCACGCCGAAGCCCGACATCGCGCCTCCGATGGTGCAGCCGGCGCGCAGCGCGCCGCCACCGGCCAAGCCGCGCCGGCGCGCTGCCGGGTCTACCGCTGCCGCGCCGCCGGCGAACCCGGCCGAGCCCGCGGCGCGGCGGATCACGCGTCCCGCCCAGAGCGCGGCGGCCGCCCCTGCCGGCACCGTCGGGGCGAACACATCCGCGAGCGTCCCCACCGCCTCGAACCGGCGCGCACCTGCGCGCGCGCCGGCGGCGTCCTCATCGCGGCAAGCGCCGCGGCAGGAGGTGCTCCGCGCGCAGGAGGCCGATGCCGAGGCGGAGCCGGCGATGGCGAGATGAGCCGCGGGCTCAGCCGAATTTGCGCCGCGCGTCGAGCGCGAGGCCCAGGCCGACGCTGCCGAGCAGGTCGGTCTCGGCGACGCGGGCGTCCGGAAACAGCGCCAGCACCGCCTGGCGCAGCGCCGGCACCATGCTCGAGCCGCCGGTGAGGAAGATCGTGTTGATGGCAGCGGGCTCCACGCCGGCATCGTCGAGCAACGCGGCGACTGTGCGCACGATGCGCGCGACGGAATCGGCGATCGCGCGATCGAAATCCCGGCGCGTGAACTTGATGCGCGCCCAATCGTCCGTCTCCGACAGCACCGAGGTCAGCGACTTCGCCGCGGTCAGCGCGATCTTGGCCTGCTCGACGCCGATCGCCAGCGTATGGCCGCGATGCTCCTCCACCACCTTGATGAAGCGGTCGACGAGATCGCGCCGCTCGGCCTCGTAGCGGATCTGGCGCAGCTCGTGGAGGACGCCCTTCTTGTAGAGCTGGTTGATCCGGTGCCATGTCGCCAGCTCGTGATAGTAGGCGGTCGGCAGCTCGCGCTTGCCGTCGGCGGTCGCGCTGCCATAGCCGAGATGCAGCATCACGCTCTTCAGGCTCAGCAGCCGGTCGAAATCGGTGCCGCCGATATGGATGCCGCCATTGGCGAGGATGTCGTCCTCGCGGTCGGCCTTGCCGCGTCGCTGCGGCGAGACGCGCACGATCGAGAAGTCGGAGGTGCCGCCGCCGATGTCGACGATCAGCACCAGCTCCTCGCCGTTGACCTGCTGCTCGTAGTCCAGCGCGGCCGCGATCGGCTCGTATTGGAAGGCGATGTGCCTGAAACCCTGCTCGCGTGCGATCTGCTCGAGCGCGCTCTGCGCCTCGGCATCGGCGGCGTCGTCCTTGTCGACGAAGCGCACGGGACGGCCGAGCACGACCTGGCTGACCTCGTGCCCGAGCCTGGACTCGATCCGCGTCTTCAGATGCGCGAAGAAGAAGCCGAGAATGCCGGAGAACGGCACCGCCTTCTGCCGGATGTACGTCTTCTCGTGGATCAGCGCGGTACCGAGAATGCTCTTCAGCGCGCGCATGAAGCGGCCGTCATGCCCAGTGAGATAGCGCTCGATCGCGGCGCGCCCGAACTGCACGCCGTGGTCCTCGAAATCGAAGAACATCGCGCTCGGCAGGGTGCGCTGCTCGCCCTCGAGCGGGATGAGCTGCGCAGAGGTCGAATCGCTGAGGCCGACCGTGGTGTTCGAGGTGCCGAAGTCGATGCCGCAATGGGCCGCTGCCGCCATGCTCGTCTCGCTGTCCGTGCGGGGAGGGCGGTCCGCTTAGCCGTTTCGCACCGCAATGTCATGTGCGAATGTGAGGCATGATGGGCATGAAGAATTCTCACGCGGCGCATGGCTCCTCGGTCGCGCAACGTCATCGGTCATCGGCGACCAGGGCACTGGCTGCCCCGCTGACATTTGCAGCCTGCTTTGGGATGGGCCTGCTGACGGCAGCCGCAGCGGACACCGATCACGGCCAGAAGGCGCCCTATGATTGTTGGCAGCCCGAGTCGACCGTCAAGGGCTGTGCGGTGCCGACCGAGGACGGCCAGCTCCGTCTCACACCTTCGTTCCTGGCCCGCCTGCGGTTTGGTCCGGATGAGCTGGCGCCGGTCGTTCTCCTCGGAAGGACGAAGGGCGAAGCAGTCCGCTGGCTCTACGTCCGTCGCGATGGCGCGATGGCGGCGGTGATGGCCTACGACAATGGCGCCGAAGAATTCACCAATGGCCGCGCCCGTTCGCCGGTGGGAGCAAAGATCGGATACATCGATCCGTCGTTGAGGCTCGTGATCCCGGCGATCTACGACGGCGCCTATCCGTTCGACAACGGCGTCGCGGTGGTTTGCCTCGGCTGTTCGCTCGTCTCGGAAGGCGGGCATAGCTGGTTCGAGGGCGGAACCTGGGGATGCATCGATCCTGATGGGAGGGCGGTTGCTCCGTTCAGGGTCCGTGAGCAGAAGGTTTTTTCCGAGATCTGCCGGCCGTGACGGCTGTTGTGACAAGCGATGCGCGCAGTTAGTTAGTCC
>NZ_CAFJ01000675.1 GCF_000239795.1 Bradyrhizobium sp. STM 3809
GGCGAGAAAACGAATAATGTACGCAGGACTGTGCGTACGCCGATCACAATGGAGATGCTACCTTGGACCCGATCGCTTACGTCAACGGCGCCTTCGTGCCGCTCTCCGAGGCCAAGGTCTCGGTGCTCGATCGCGGCTTCCTGTTCGCCGACGGCATCTACGAAGTCGCCGCGGTGCTCGACGGCAAGCTGGTCGACAGCGCCTCGCACCTCGCCCGCCTGGAGCGCTCGGTCGGCGAGATCGGCCTGGCGCTGCCGGAGAGCCTGTCGCGGATCGAAGAGTTGCAGAAGGAGCTGGTCGCGCGCAACCGGCTCGACCAGGGCATGGTCTATCTGCAGGTCACCCGCGGCGCCGACAAGGGCCGCGACTTCCCGTTTCCCAAGGGTGACGTCAAGCCGACCCTGGTGATGTTCGTCACCGCCAAGAACATCGTCGACGCGCCCTCGGCCAAGACCGGCATCGGCGTCATCACCGTGCCCGACATCCGCTGGGCGCGGCGCGACATCAAGAGCGTGGCGCTGCTGGCGCAGGTGCTGGCAAAGCAGGCGGCGGCAGCCGCCGGCGCCGGCGAGGCCTGGATGGTGGAGGACGGCCATGTCACCGAGGGCGGCTCGTCGTCGACGTTCATCCTGACCCAGGACGACGTCATCGTCGTCAGGCCGAACTCCAATGCGATCCTGCCCGGCTGCACGCGCAAGGCGGTGGTCAGGCTCGCCGAGGAGCGACAGCTCAAGGTCGAGGAGCGGCTGTTCACGGTCGACGAGGCGCTCGCGGCCAAGGAGGCCTTCATCACCAGCGCGAGCTCGTTCGTGCAGCCGGTGGTCACGATCGACGGCAAGCCGGTCGGCGACGGCAAGGTGGGGCCGGTCGCGACGCGGCTGCGCGAGATCTATGTCGATTTTGCGCGCGCGACCGCCGTGTAGTTGAGAGAGCAGGTGCAGCATCGAAACTCGTTTGCAATATCCCGCGCTTTGCTATCGTGGCGGAGCAACAGAGAAACTGCAGGGAGGCGTTTTGATGCGATATCGGTGGGGCGTGCTCGCGGCTGGCTTGGTGATGACCGGGGCGGCGTTGAATGGGATCGGAGCGGCATCGGCCGATGACGGCTGGGTGACGCTGGTGGACGGCGACAAGAAGGTCGAGTTCAGCGAGGTCGGCAAGGCCAATTGGGAGGCCAAGGACGGCGCACTGATGGCCGACAAGCTCGACGGCAAGGACCCGTCCTATCTGGTCACCAAGACCAGCTACAAGGATTTCCAGATCAAGGCCGAGTTCTGGGTCGACGACGCCGCCAACAGCGGCATCTTCATCCGCTGCGACCAGGCGGAGAAGATCGACTCCAACATCTGCTACGAGGTCAACATCTTCGACAAGCGGCCCGATCCGAAATACGGCACCGGCGCGATCGTCGACGTGTCGAAGGTCGATCCGATGCCGAAGGCCGGCGGCAAGTGGAATACCTACGAGATCACCGCCAAGGGCACGCGGCTGACCGTGATCCTCAACGGCGAGAAGACCGCCGATGTCGACGACAGCAAGCATGCGGCAGGTCCCATCGCCCTGCAATACGGTTCGGGCGTGGTGAAGTTCAAGAAGGTGCAGATCAAGCCGTTGTAGCGGCCTTGCACTCCGCACAGCGGCGCTGGCCGCGGCTCGCGCGGTAGAGTCCCTTGCAGTACCAATGGCGCGCCATCATCTGCAGGGGATGGCGGGCCAGCCGGGCCAGCGTCACCAGTTCGAGCATGGCGGGCATTGCGGACTCCTCTCCTTTCCTGTTTTGACGAGATGGGGCGGCACGTCGATGACGGAAGTGCCGCCCCAGCCGCATCAGCCATGCAGCTTCTTTGCGGTCTCGGCGATCACACGCCCCTGATAGCGCGCCCCCGCCAGCTCGTTCTCGCTCGGCTGACGGCTGCCGTCGCCGCCGGTGATCGTGGTCGCGCCGTAGGGCGAGCCGCCGGTGACCTCGTCGAGCTTCATCTGGCCGGCGAAGCCGTAGTTGAGGCCGACGATGGTCATGCCGAAGTGGAGGAGGTTGGTGATGATCGTGAACAGCGTGGTCTCCTGGCCGCCATGCTGGGTCGCGGTCGAGGTGAAGGCGCCGCCGACCTTGCCGTTCAGCGCACCCTTGGCCCACAGGCCGCCGGCCTGGTCGAGGAAATTGGCCATCTGCGAGGCCATGCGGCCGAAGCGGGTGCCGGTACCGACGATGATCGCGTCGTAGTCGGCGAGCTCCTCGATCTTGGCGATCGGCGCAGCCTGGTCGAGCTTGTAGTAGGAGGCCTTGGCGACGTCGGCCGGCACCAGCTCCGGCACGCGCTTGATGTCGACGGTCGCGCCTGCTTCGCGCGCGCCTTCGGCGACGGCGTTGGCCATCGCCTCGATGTGGCCGTAGGCGGAGTAATAGAGAACGAGAACCTTGGTCATGGCAGTCTCCGTAGGGACGAGGGGGATACGAAACGGATTGGTCTAGGCGGCGTCGACCAGCACCAGCTCGGAATCCTCGAGCGCGGTGATCTTCAGCGTCGCCTCGTCGCGGATGGCGGCGCCGTCACGGGCGTTGACGCGGACACCGTTGACCTCGACGCTGCCGGCAGCCGGCACGAGATAAAGGTGCCTGGCCTTGTCGGCTGCGTATTCGGCGGTCTCGCCAGCCTTCAGCGTGGTGCCGAGTACGCGCGCCTTGGCGCGGATCGGCAGCGCATCGGCATCGTCGGCGAAGCCGCTCGCCAGCGTGACGAGCTTTCCGGAGCGGTCGGACTTCGGGAACGGCTTGGCGCCCCAGGTCGGCTGGCCGCCATCGGTGGTCGGCTCGATCCAGATCTGGAAGATCCGCGTCGTGGTCGGCTCGAGATTGTACTCGGAGTGGCGGATGCCGCTGCCCGCGCTCATCACCTGGACGTCGCCGGCTTCGGTGCGGCCCTTGTTGCCGAGGCTGTCCTGATGCGTGATCGCGCCTTCGCGGACGTAGGTGATGATCTCCATGTTCCGGTGCGGATGCGCCGGAAAGCCGGTGTTGGGCGCGATCTCGTCGTCGTTCCAGACGCGCAGCGCGCCATGGCCCATGTTGCTGGGGTCGTAGTAGCTCGCGAACGAGAAATGGTGCTTGGCCTTGAGCCAGCCGTGGTCGGCGCCGCCCAGCGCCGCAAAGGGCTTCAGTTCGATCATGGGTCTGCTCCTTCGGGTCGCAACGGTCGGCCGGGCCGCCGTCGCGTTGGGCATTGGAATAAGGGAACGTCCGGAGTATAGAAATAGAAACTGTTGAAACCTATTGTTTCCAAAAGTGAGATCTGAGCCCGATGGCCCGACTTCCGGATTTCGAGGCGATGGCGATCTTCGCCAAGGTCGTCGAGCTGCGCTCCTTCGCCGGCGCCGCGCAGGAGCTCAGCCTGTCCAAGGCGTCCGTCTCCAAGGCCGTGAGCCGGCTGGAAGAGCGGCTGGGCACCCGGCTGTTCAACCGCACCTCGCGCCGGCTGGCCCTCACCGACGCCGGCCAGCGGCTGTCGGAGCGCGCCGCGCAGCTGCTGGCAGACGGCGAGGCGGCGGAGACCGAGGCGCTGGCGCAGTCGCTGACGCCGCGCGGCCTGGTGCGCTTTGCCGTGCCGATGACCTTCGGCGTCAAGAAGATCGCGCCGCTGCTGCCGGCCTTCCTGGAACAGTATCCGGAGGTCTCGATCGACCTGCACATGAGCGACGCCACCGTCGATCTGATCGGCGAGGGCTTCGATCTCGCGCTGCGCATCGCGCGGCTGCCGGACTCATCGCTTGTTGCGCGGCGGCTCTGCGCCATGCCGCGCTACACGGTGGCGGCACCGTCCTATCTGAAGCGGCATGGCCGGCCGACGCATCCGATGCACCTCGCCGAGCACAGATGCTTCGGCTACGCCTATCTCTCCACGGCCGGCGTCTGGCACTACACCAACGCCGCGGGCGAGCAGGCAAGCGTGCGGCCGGCCGGGCAGCTGCGCGTCAACAATGGCGAGGCGCTGCTGCCGGCCGTGCTCGCCGGCCTCGGCATCGCCGACCTGCCGGATTTCATCGTCGGCGACGCCATCGCCTCAGGCGAGGTCGAGGTCGTGCTGAAGGGATGGAGCCAGCCCGAAGGCGCGATGCATCTGGTGATGCCCCCCGGCGGCCCGCGCCCCGCGCGCGTCGAGGTGCTGACGGAGTTTCTGGTGAAGGAACTGGCCAAGGGTAAGAAAGGACGACACAACTAACTGGTTCGTTGCAGCGCAATCTGAGTTGCAAGCGCGTCAGGGAGAAATCTCGCTTTGCCCGCTTGCAGGCCTTCGCGCTAGCATCCCTTCAACACAAGAAGACACTGCCTGGGGAGAGCTGCCGATGAATCGCCGCGGGTTCCTGCGGACTGCCGCTATGCTGCCGCTCGTTCAAGGAGCACTCACCTCGCTCGCATCGGCAGAGGACGTTTATCCCAGCCGGAACATCACCATGATCGTGCCGTTCCCGGCCGGCGGGCAGGCCGATCTCGCGGCGCGGCCGGTTGCTGCAGCGCTGGAACACATTCTCGGCAAGCCGGTGATCGTCGACAACCGCGCCGGCGGAGGCGGCGGCTCGGTCGGCAATGCGCAGGCGGCGCGTGCGGCGCCCGACGGCTACACCTTGCTGATGACCTTGTCGTCGCTCGCCGTGCTGCCCGAGGCCGACCGGCTGTTCGGCCGCACGCCGTCCTACGAAGTGTCGCAATTCGCGCCGATTGCGCGCGTGCTGGCCGATCCGACCTTACTGGCCGTGCCGGCGTCCTCGCCGTGGCGAACCTTGAAGGAGTTCATCGAGGATGCTCGCAGGCGACCCGGCGAGATCCCGTACGGCTCGTCGGGGCCTTATGGCACGCTGCACGTGGCGATGGAGATGTTTGCATCGAGCGCTGGGATCAGGCTGCTTCACGTCCCCTTCCGTGGCGCCGGTCCGGCATTGACGGCGCTGCTCAGCGGGACGGTGCAGGCGATTGCGGCGGCGCCGGGGACGCTGAAGCCGCAGGTGGATGATGGAAAGCTGCGGGTTCTGGCAAACTGGGGCGCAACCCGCGTGTCCAGCTTTCCGGATGTGCCGACGTTCATCGAGCTCGGCTACCGCGATGTCGAGATGTACATCTGGGCCGGCCTGTTCGCGCCGCGGGCGATTCCTCCTGCCGTCATGACGCGGCTGCGGGAGGCGATGGCGCAGGCGGCGGCAAGTCGGGAGGTGTTGCAGACATTCGCAGCCGTCGGCAGCGTCGTCGCCTATCAGGATGCGCCTGATTTCGCCAGGTTCATCGACGCCGACAGCGCGCGCCTGATCGCAGCGGTGCGGCGGATCGGCAAGGTGGAGTAGCTCACAGGCGCGAGACCTCGCAGACGTCGACCCATTCGGCCGATGTCAGCTCGGCCATCCGCTCCGGCGTGATCTTCACCGCGCTGTGGGTGGAGCCTGCCGCCGGCACAACGATGTCGAACGCCTTGAGCGACAGGTCGCAATACACCGGCAGCGGCGACTTCAAGCCGAACGGGCAGACGCCGCCGACCTCGTGCCCGGTGATGTCGGCGACCTCGTCGAGGCCGAGCATCTTCGGCTTGCCGCCGAACAGCGCCTTGACCTTCTTGTTGTCCATCCGCGCATGACCCGCCGCGACGATCAAAATGACGCGGTCGCCGACGCGCAGCGAGAGCGTCTTGGCGATGCGGGCGGGCTCGACGCCATAGGCCTCGGCTGCGAGCGCCACGGTCGCGGAGCTCTGGCTGGAGACGAGGACGTCGATGTCGGGGGCTTTCTCGGCAAAGAAGGCGCGGACGGATTCAAGGCTCATGCGAAGCGACGATCTCAGGCAGTTCGGACAGCGCAGCAATACGATAGTCGGGCGCAAAACCCAACTCGTCCATCTGGGTGCGCAGCGCCTTGAACAAGGTGAGCGGCGCGACCAGGTCGGTCGTGGCGCAGGCCGCCGCCATGGCCTCCGGCGTGACCCGCTCGATCCAGGCGACGTTCAATCCGAACGCCTTGGCGCCGCAGACGTCCCACGGATTCGAGGACACGAACAGCACGTCGCGAGGTGCGAGCCCCAGCCTCTCCTCGATCAGCGCATAGGCCTGCGGGCTCGGCTTGAAGATCCTGTGCGCATCGACGCTGATGACGGCATCGAGCAGGACATCGAATCCAGTGGCCTTCACCAAGCCCCCGAGCATCGCCGGGCTGCCATTGGAGAGGATCGCGAGCCGGCGACCCTTCATCGCGGCGAGCGCAGCCCGCGCGTCGGGGTAGGGATCGAGAGCGAGATATTTGGCGATGATGCGCTCGAGCGTGGGCGCGTCGGCCTGCAGCCCGAGCACGCGCAGCGTGTAGAGCAGCGACTCGCGGGTGACGACGGCAAAGTCCTCGTAGCGCTGCATCAGCGAGCGCAGCCAGGTGTATTCGAGCTGCTTGATGCGCCAGATCTGGGTGATGATGTCGCCATGGCCGGGGAAGGCCTGCTCGGTGACGGCGGCGACCGACTGGATGTCGTACAGCGTGCCATAGGCATCGAAGACGACGGCCTTGAAGGGGGCGGCTTTGATCGGCACGGCGCTCACCTGTCGAAAGCAGAGGGGGCGCGATGACCGACGGCCACCGCGCCTCGCGTCGTCTCAGATCCCGAGCAGCTTGCGCGCGTTGGCCTTCAGCACCTTCGGGCGGATCTCGTCGCGGATGTCGAGCTTGGCGAAATCGGCGAGCCAGCGGTCGGGCGTGATCACAGGCCAGTCCGAGCCGAACAGCATCTTGTCCTGCAGGATCGAGTTGATGTAGCGCACCAGGATCGGCGGGAAGTATTTCGGCGACCAGCCCGACAGGTCGATGTAGACGTTCGGCTTGTGGGTGGCGACCGACAGCGCCTCCTCCTGCCAGGGGAAGGAGGGATGGGCGAGGATGATCTTGAGGTCGGGGAAATCGGCCGCGACGTCGTCCATGTACATCGGGTTCGAATATTTCAGCCGCATCCCCATGCCGCCCGGCATGCCCGAGCCGACGCCGGTCTGGCCGGTGTGGAACAGCGCGATCGCGCCGCCGTCATTGATCGCCTCGTACAGCGGATAGGCGAGACGGTCGTTGGCATAGAAGCCCTGCATGGTCGGGTGGAACTTGAAGCCGCGGACGCCATACTCTTCGATCAGCTTGCGCGCCTCGCGCACGCCGAGCTTGCCCTTGTGCGGGTCGATGCTGACGAAGGGAATCAGGACGTCGAGATGATCCGAGGCGACCTCGAGCATCTCGTAGTTGTTGTAACGGCGGAAGCCGGTCTCGCGCTCGGCATCGACCGGGAAGATCACGGCCGCGATGTTCTTGGAGCGGTAATAGGCCGCGGTCTCCGGCACGGTCGGCGGGTGCTTGTGCGGCGACTTGAAGTACTCGGCCATCTGGGCCTGGAAATCGTCGTAGCCGTCATCCGCATGCATGCCGCAGGGCTCCTCGGCATGGGTATGGATGTCGATGGCGACGACGTCGTCGATCTTGGGCAGAGCGAGCTTGGGCATGGGCGTTCCCGGCGTTGGTTCTTGAGTTTATGAAATTGATTATACGATATAACAAATTTGGCAATCGGCAATTGGGGCCGCCGGCCGAGTTCCAGTCTCTCCTCGGGGCGCCGGCCTTGTTGAAGCCGGCGCCACAATCGTTGACATCCGCCGGGCCGGTGGCTAGAAACCGGCCACTCCGGGCGACTGGGTCGCCAGCGGAAATCTATTCCTATTTGCCACTTCCGGCCTGTCCAACACGGCCTTTCAAACGCATCAGGATGTCCCATGAAGGTCCGTAACTCGCTGAAGTCGCTGCGTGGCCGCCACCGTGCCAACCGTCTGGTCCGCCGCAAGGGCCGCGTCTACGTGATCAACAAGGTCCAGCGCCGCTTCAAGGCGCGCCAGGGCTGATCCGAAGGCGGATCGACGGGCTGATCCAGCCCGCGCCTGCGTCGCCTGCTCACAGGTGTTTGACGCGCGCTCTGCTTTGCAGGGCGCGCTTTCTGCGTCTAGACTTGTCGCATGGCAAAACGCTCCTCCCTGGCGATCCTGCTCGCCGCAGCCGTTATCTGCATACCGCACCTTGCGTTCGCGCAAGCTGAGCCGCGATCGGGCGCAAAGCCGAAGCCGCCGGAGGCGCCGACCAAGCTGCCGAAGGTCGGGGCCGACAAGACCAAGGGGCTGGATTTCCTGTTCGGCGCGCTGAAGGCCGCTCCCGACGAGATCAGCGCCAAGCATGTCGAGGCCCGGATCTGGGCGATCTGGCTGCAAACCCCCAGCGATACCGTCGCCCTGCTGATGGCGCGATCCAAGGCGGCCATGGACGCGAAGCAGAACGAGGTCGCGCTCAAGCTGCTGGATTCGGTCATCAAGCTGCGACCCGACTACGTCGAGGCCTGGAACCGGCGCGCGACCATCTACTATCTCCAGAATGATTATGGCCGCTCGCTGGCCGATATCCAGCAGGTGCTGCTGCGGGAGCCACGGCATTTCGGCGCGCTCGCCGGTCTCGGCATGATCATGCAGGATCTGGGCGAGGAGAAGCGGGCGCTGGATGCCTTCCGCAAGGCGCTCGACGTCAATCCGCACCTCGACAAGGTGCCGGAGCTGGTCAAGACCCTCACCGAGAAGGTCGAGGGCCGCGACATCTAGCCCTAACGGCCGGTTAACCCTATCCGGACGGCCGTTCTTGCCGGTCCGGCCGCGCGAACCTAGGTCCTCGATGTCGAAGCTCGGCAGGAGAGAGGCAATGCGGCGTGCGGTGCTGACGGCAGCGCTGGTGATGACGACGATGTCGGCCGCCCGGGCCGAGGATCCGGATCTGTTCTGGGTGGTCGGGAATCGCGCCACCAATCGCTGCGAGATCGTGACCAGCAACCCGGTCATCTCGATCATGGGCGACATCTGGTTCGCGTCAGGGCCGTTCAAGTCGAAGGACGACGCCAAGCTGGCGCGATCGACGATCAACGCGTGCCCGAACAAGGACGTGACGCAGGAGGAATGATCGGTGGCGTGATCCGCCCCGGTCAGCCTGATCAGTGAAACGCGGTGCTGCGGCGCTCCGGCATGCCGTACTGGGCGGCGGCGGCATAAAGCTGCGCGATCTCGGCCTCGAGATGCTCGTTGACCAGCAGCAGCGCCTTCAGCGCGCCGCGGATATCGCCGTTGCAACTCGCGACGATCTCGTCGATCGCTGACTCGCTTGAACGAAAGCTCATCGGTAACCCCCTCCCAAAACACCAAACAAAACGCAGGGCCGGTCATCGTGGTTCGACGCAACAATGACCCGACCGGAAGTAATTCACGGTCATCAGCCGATTGCGAGGAAAAGTCCCGACCATGGTTATAAAATGGCCGACGACGCCATGATGACAGGATTTGAGGGCGAAACGACCGGATGCGGCGGCCGGATCTGCAACTCTCGCCGATTCCGCCCGTAACTGTCGTGGTGACAGGCAGAAAACTCTCAATGATTTCAATGTTTTTGGTGGGCATTTTGGCGGCGCTCGCGCTCATCACCCGCGCCGGCGTCGCCCTCGTCGAGCGGCGCTATCCGGCGCAGGGGCAGGCCATCGAAGTCAACGGCGGCAGCATCAATCTTGTGGATATCGGGCCCCGCGATGTTCGGTTGCCGCCCTTGTTGCTGCTGCACGGCGCCAGCTCCAACCTCGAGGCGATGCGCCGGCCGCTCGGCGACATGCTGGCGCAGCGGCACCGCGTGCTGCTGGCCGACCGTCCCGGCCATGGCTGGAGCCCGCGCGACCGCGAGGAGGACTCCACGCCGGCCGTCCAGGCCCGGATGCTCGACGAGGCGCTCGCCCGGCTCGGCATCGACCGGGTCATCCTGGTGGTGCATTCTTGGAGCGGCGCGCTCGGCCTGCGCATGGCGCTGGACTTCCCCGACCGGGTCGTCGGCCTCGTGATGCTCGCGCCGGTCGCCTATCCCTGGCGCGGCGGGGTCGGCCAGTACAATGCTGCCGTGACGACCCCCGTCGTCGGCCCCTTGCTCGCCCACACCATCACGCTGCCGCTCGGCCTGGCGCTGATGGGGCCGGGGGCCCGCGGCGTGTTCGCGCCGCAGGAGATGCCGGACGATTTCGTCGCGCAGAGCGCGACCGCGCTGCTGCTGCGGCCGCGCGAGTTCCTGGCCAATGCGCGCGACCTGGTCACCCTGAAGCAGGCCGTCATCGAGCAGGCGCCGCGCTATGGCGAGATCAAGGCCCCGGTCACGATCATCGCCGGCGATGCCGACAAGACCGTCTACACCGACATCCATTCCCGCCCGCTCGCCCAGGTGATTCCCCAGACCCGGCTGATCGTGCTGCCCGGCCTCGGGCACATGGTCCAGAACGCGGTGCCCGACCTCGTGGTCGGCGAGGTCGAGCGGATGGTCGCGGCGCTCGCGCCGACGGCGGCGGCCGAACCCTGAAAAGCAGAAAGCCCCGGCGGCCGGCCGGGGCTCTGCTGGTGTGCAGCGGATGATCGGCCGGCGGCCGCTTACTGCTTCTGCTTGCCGTCCTTGTCGAACGACGAGACATAGGCCCAGAGGTTGTTGACCTCGGTCTCGTTCTTGATGCCGGCGAAGGTCATCTTGGTGCCGGGGATCTTGGCCTTCGGATCCTTGATGTATTCCTTGAACACGGCCTCGTTCCAGGTGATGCCCGAGCTCTTGTTGGCTTCCGAATAATTGTAGTCCGGCACGGTGCCCGACTTGCGGCCATCGAGGCCGTTCAGCTCCGGGCCCACCTTGTTCTTCGCGCCTTCGCCGATCGCATGGCAGGGCAGGCACTTGTTGAACGAGGTCTTGCCGGCGGCGGCGTCCTGCGCCAGCGCGGCGGTCGCCAGCGACGACGAGGCGAAAATGACGAGCGCGCTCAAAGTCAGTTTCTTCATGGATCAGGCTCTGTGGGTTACGTGACGAGTTTGCGCGCAGGTTGTTGCATGGCCTCAGGCGACGCACAAGCGGGGATGCGGCGGCGGCCATCAGCACATTGGCGGAGCTTGCTCTGCCGCAAACAGCGGCGCTGATCCGCTGCCTATCCAAACCGTTTCCGTTGTGGTTGATATCCAACACAAATCGAGCCGGAGGACGACGATGGCGATCATGATGCCGGAAGCTGACCAGGCGGTGCTGGCGCGCCGCGGCGAAATCGTCGCTGCACTGCGAGCGATCGTCCCCGGCGAGGGCGTCATCGACAGCGCCGCCGAGATGCTGCCTTACGAGTCCGACGGCCTGATGGCCTACCGCCAGCCGCCGATGGTCGTGGTGCTGCCGGAGACCACGGCACAGGTGTCGCAGGTCCTGAAGTACTGCCACACTCAAGGCATCAAGGTGGTTCCGCGCGGCTCCGGAACCTCGCTGTCCGGCGGCGCGCTGCCGCTCGCCGATGGCGTGCTGCTCGGTCTCGGCAAGTTCAAGCGCATCCGCGAGATCGACTTCGACAACCGCGTCGTCGTCACCGAGCCGGGGGTCACCAACCTCGCCATCAGCCAGGCGGTGGCGCATGCCGGCTTCTACTACGCGCCCGACCCGTCGTCGCAGATCGCCTGCTCGATCGGCGGCAATGTCGCGGAGAATTCCGGCGGCGTGCACTGCCTGAAATACGGCATGACGACCAACAACGTGCTCGGCTGCGAGCTCGTGCTGATGACCGGCGAGGTCCTGCGCATCGGAGGCAAGTGCACCGAAAACGCCGGCTACGACCTGATGGGCCTGATCACCGGCTCCGAAGGGCTGCTCGGCGTGGTCACCGAGGTCACGGTGCGCATCCTGCAAAAACCCGAAACGGCGCGCGCGCTGATGGTGGGGTTCGCGCAAGTCGAGGCCGCCGGCGAATGCGTCGCGCGCATCATCGGCGCCGGCATCATCCCCGGCGGCATGGAGATGATGGACAAGCCGGCCATTCATGCCGCGGAAGCCTTCGTCCATGCCGGCTATCCGCTCGACGTCGAGGCGCTCCTGATCATCGAGCTCGACGGCCCCGGCGTCGAGGTCGACGAGCTGATCAGCCGCGTCGAGAAAATCGCCAATGGCTGCGGCTCGACCACCTGCCGGATCTCGACCTCCGAGGCCGAGCGCAACCTGTTCTGGGCCGGCCGCAAGGCGGCGTTCCCCGCCGTGGGGCGCATCTCGCCGGACTATCTCTGCATGGACGGCACCATCCCGCGCGGCGCGCTGCCCAAGGCCTTGGCGCGCATCCGCGAGCTGTCGGAAAAATATCAGCTCGGCTGCGCCAACGTGTTCCATGCCGGCGACGGCAATCTGCATCCGCTGATCCTTTACGACGCCAACAAGCCCGGCGAGATGGAGCGTGCGGAGGCATTCGGCGCCGACATCCTGCGCTGCTGCGTCGAGCTCGGCGGCGTGCTGACCGGCGAGCACGGCGTCGGCATCGAGAAGCGCGATTTGATGCCGGACATGTTCACCGAGATCGACCTCAACCAGCAGCAGCGCGTGAAGTGCGCGTTCGACAGCCAGGGGCTTCTCAACCCGGGCAAGGTGTTCCCGACCCTGCACCGGTGTGCGGAGCTGGGGCGGATGCATGTCCATGCGGGCAAGCTGGCGTTTCCGGATCTGCCGCGGTTTTGAGACGGCCGCGGACGGGCAGGGCGGCATCGATTGGTGCCTGCGCAATCTCACATCCAGCCACCGAACGTCCCCCTCATGGTGAGGAGGCGCGCAGCGCCGTCTCGAACCATGAGGCCCCATCCCGGGCCTCGCCCTTCGAGACGCCCGCCTGCGGCGGGCTCCTCAGGGTGAGGAGCGGAAACGTCGCCAGACGGTGGTCCGTGTCGATCGAAGTCATCACTATCGTTCCCCTCCATGAGAACGTCGCGTCCGCTTGCAGTCGAGCGGCAACTCAGATCTCTCCCCTCATGGTGAGGAGGCGCGCAGCGCCGTTTCGAGCCATGGGGCCCCAGACCGTAGGGTGGGCAAAGCGCCGCCGAAAGGCGGCGCGTGCCCACCGTCGATCACCGCGCCGCGCGACCAGACGGTGGGCACGGCGCCACCACGACCGCGCGTGAGGCGCGCCCCGCGCCTCGCCTTTGCCCACCCTACAACTCCCTCGCTCGCCATTCCCACGCGATCGAGCGCACGCTCTCTCCCCACGTCATTCCGGGGCGCCCGCAGGGCGAGCCCGGAATCCATAGCCGGGTAACGATGCCTTCAAGACTCTTTTCTGATTCGTCTGTAGAGCGCCTAAGCAAAGCGAAAGGGTGCGGACCTTGCGAGGCAAGCGGCTGATTATCCTTGCGGTCGTTCCGCCCGACGCGCGTTAACTGCAGTTCGGCTTTTTAGGCTAGCGCCAAATAGGTGACTTATTTCGCGGGCTCTAGCATATTGGCTGCCAACTGTTCGAACCAACTGCGTACATCGTTCGGTTCCGACGTTCTGGTCATGAGGGCTGGAGCAAACGTGCCCTCCGCGACGTGGACGCCGAGTTGGCGGTAAGCTTCGAATTGCTCTTCGTCGTAGAATTGGTCGAGCGTCGATTGATGAGGGAAATCCGGGTTCATCGACCGGTATCGTTTGAGTAGCTCCCCCTCATCGCCCGTCAGGGACAGCTTGAGATAAAGCATCAAGCCGACGCCAGCGGGACGACCATCACCCGTCTTCGGATAAACGATCCGGAAAAGTTGTGAGTGCGTCCGACTGAATCGAGAGTTGGGATCTGGTCGAATTTCGTCGAAGCGCGGCTCGATTCGAATCCCAAGATCAATTTGAGCGTGGCGGACCAGCGTAAGGTGTCCTTGAAACGTTGATTCAGGATCTGCCTCGCCGTCGACGCACACGATAAACTTGCAACGCCTGCGCAAGAGTTCGAATATTCCCATATTTTCAATGTGCCCGCCGTCCGACAAATTCAACCACTTATTCTCCTCGCTCATTACCATGCCGGTCATTTCGCGAAGGAGGCAAAGAAATCCCGGCGTGCCCAATGAACTCTTTGTAGGATTTGCGATCCAAAACCCCAAGCGTATATTGAGAAGAGTCATGAGTGCGGAGAGACTCGGGATAGAACTCATTCCCATTTGAGGTGACGCCGCTGCGCCCGAGATGGCCATCGCTGTGGCTAGATCGATCTGCGAGCCGTTCGTCCTCCACTTGCTCGTGGACGAATAGCCAGTCGACATAGATCCGGACCAATGTTTTGAGAAAAGGAAAAAATCTCCTTTCCTGTCCCGAAGGACCGGGCTCTTACTTGACGGAAGATTTACTGTCGCATTGATCAACTGATAAGGTGCGTTCTGCGACGGATTGAGCAAAGACAGTTTAATATCGCCCTTTGACACGAAGGTTCTGGCAAGCCGATCGCGGTACAACTTGTGCGGACCAGTCAAGTTAACGTTCAGGAACAATAGCGAATAAGCCCCAGAAATCGCTGCGGTAAAGAGCAAGAGCGTTGCCCCACTAAGATAGTGAAGTGGAGACCACCACGGAGCACTCGGGGTCCAGGGCAGATAATTGAGGCCACGCAGCAAATAGAAACACATGATCGCTGAGATCGGAACGATGATACCTGCGATTACAAGAGAGACCTTCAGAGACAGTCTACGCGCCGCCTCGTCTCCAAAAATCGGCACAAACCGAACCGCCACTGGAGATACGACCACGCCGGCAGCTACTATTCCCAACAGAGCCCACGGAAGCTCAGCGACTCCACGGCTTCTCTCGTAAATGAACTCGATAGCTTCTGCGGCCGCGCAGGTCGCCGCTCCAAATGATATCGACGCAAGCAGAATGACAGTGAAACGCGTGCCGACGCCGGCGCGCAAGGAGACGCCGTACAAGATGATAGCACCTAGTGCCAAAACCGAAAGCGCTACTGTCAATGAAGACCAAGGAACACTGGCCGCGTAACGATC
>NZ_CAFJ01000674.1 GCF_000239795.1 Bradyrhizobium sp. STM 3809
GACCTATCGAAATCGACCAGCCAAGGGCATGACTGACGACAGGGTGCTTCTCTACTTCGTCGACTCGAAGATGAGCATGGCGGCACTCAGACTAGGAATACCAACTGCGATCGTGCTTGATCGTATAAGCGGGTCTATGGTCTGGTCGTGGGCAGACGAAAGCGGCTCGTTCGTTTACCGTTACCGGTGCAAACCATAGGTGATTGTTGGTGCACTGCCACCGCAATTCCGAAAAATGCAGCATCGCTGTAACTCTGAACTGCGCGGGCCAAACGAAAACCACGCTGGCGCGATCCGGGCCCGCGCGTCGCACCTAATCGCCCGGCCTGGAGCCTCGGGCCGACGCGTCAATCGCGAAAGCAACCGGCGCTATGTGTGCCCTTGTAGTACGTCGCGTGGAAACCGTTCCTAATCATGTGCTGTCGCTCATCGAGGTACCAACCTGGTTCACCCAGGTGCTGACGTCCTCGAAATACGCTGTGGTTACAGGTGCAAGCAGTTCCGCGAGGAGTGGATTTCGAGCACGGAACGGCGCCGAGTGACTGCGCGTTCAGAGGAAACATGCCATCAAGAACAACAAAACAAGACAGGACAACCACACCAAGACCTGTGCGCACCGGCGACCCCCACGACCTACAAACCACGAGATGCGGTCTGAAAATCTGGATCGACGGATGTTCGGCGTAAAGATTGTTCTCCGCATGGCGGTCTAGAGGTTACGGCGACCGCGCACATCACTCACGCAGGGACTTGGCCCATGGGTGCTCTGTCATCGCAATGACCAGGAAAATGCGGCCCCGCCCGCCCTAAATCGAACTACTCCAGCCCCGCCTTCTTCAGCCCGTCCAGCATGCGGTCCGAAGCCTTCTTCAGGGTCGGGTTCTGGTATTGCTCCTCTTTGTAGCCAGTAGGGCGGATTAGCGCAGCGT
>NZ_CAFJ01000673.1 GCF_000239795.1 Bradyrhizobium sp. STM 3809
CCGAAAAACACGAACATCCGGGATGCCATAACTTGCTGAAAGAGGCGCATGCAGCTCACTGCTGTGAACAGTAATACAACCAGGCAGAGACCCATTTGTTCTGCAACCGGATATCGCACCGTCAGCGCGGATATCGCTCCCATGAACAATGCAAAGGCAAGTGCTAGTCGTCTTCCGTCTTTGTAAAAGATATAGAATAGCGCGCCGCTCGCGAACCAACCGAAGTGGATAAAGCCAATCCAGTCAGCCGCCGCTGCAACTCTGCTGGCGGCAGAGTCTAGATCCAAGCCGAATACCACGCGCATGGCGAGCGACCAGATAAAGATCAAGAAGATGAGCAAGATTGCGAAAGCTCGACCAACAACGAAGTACGCCAGAGCGAATATACCGTAGAACACGACCTCTACATACAGAGACCAGAATGACCCTTCCATTCCATCGATGCTCAGCCCTGTCAACGCGTGTATTAAAGCCGGATTGACGAACGTCAGGCCGGGTATGAGATTCACCCACGTTTTTGGATTGTTTAGCCCTACAGGAATCAAGTTTTCTGCCCCGAGAATAAACACCGAGCAAATCAACATTGCCGGAAAAAGCCGCAACCAACGTCGGCCGACAAACGAGACAAGGTCTTGGCACGTCTCCAGGCTCATCAAAATGACGAAGCCAGAGATCAGGAAAAACAGCTGAACACCCTGCCAGCCTAGTCGGATTGGAAGGACCTCGAATTTGTCTCCAAACGGCAAAGTATTCGGGTAGGCTACGTAACCATGGAACAGCACAACCGCGATTATTGCTAACCCGCGCAATCCATCCAGATATTCGATCCGCTCCCGCACTGCCTCCATGTTACTCCTCAGCTTCCGCTAAATGGATCACATCCCTGACCCAAGACTCCGGTTAAACAAAGAGACTACCATTACTGGAAGATGCACCGAGCCCTGACTGGCGGCCCCGTCATTCATCTGTCTCTTGGCATTCAATTGTCAAACAGACACGTGCAGTCGATCGGACGGTTGCTCCAGACAAGCGCCTGCAATCTCCCGGCTGAGTGAGCCCGAGGGTTGCATCCGTCGCGCGCCTCGAAGCACATAGAGGAGCAGGGAAAGCCGGACCTCGACCGAGGCCCGTGGCCCCGCCTGCGGAAAAAAATGCGGGCGGCAGGTACCACAAGCAAAGCCAGGCACGCCGGTGGGCTCAAACGATCGTCGCAACGCCAAATGTTTTCATTCCGGACAGGAGCTCGTCAAGCGCCTTTGCCGGGATTTTCAACCTCAGCGTCTTTCTTGGTCGGGAATTGAGCGCTGCGGCCACAGCGGCGATCTCGTCAGCATCGTGGACGCTCAGGTCGGTGCTTTTCGGGAAGGACTGCCGCAGCAGGCCATTTGTGTTCTCGTTCGTGCCACGCTGCCAAGGGCTTCTTGGATCGCAGAAGTAAACCTGGAGGCCTGTATCGATCTTGAGGTCACTGTGCTGAGCCAAATCGGTCCCCTGACCCAAGTCAGCGAGCGGCGTAGTTCCTTGGGCAAGGTGAGAATGGTGCGCGTGGTCGCATCGCGTACCGCTTCCAGAAAGCGCAGGCCCGTCCTTCGTACATGGGCCGCCTTCAAATCCCGACAAGCGTGGCAGGTGCAGAAGCATTGTAAACCGGGTGCTACGGTCGACGAGCGCGCCGATTGCCGAACTCTCGGAGCCGACGATCAGATCTCCTTCCCGATGTTCCGGCACGGCGCGATCCGCAACTCGGCCGGACGTTCACTGATCATGATCTCGGGCGATACGAAGCCTTTGCTGCGCTTCCGCGCGCGCTCGAGGCACTCGCAGCGCCCGTCCTGTTCGCAAGCACGCCGTCAACTCGCGCTTGAGCGCTCCTCGGCCCTGAACAAAAAGCGCTTGATAAATGGCTTCGTGGCTGATGCGCATCGTCTCGTCATCCGGGAAGTGGACCAGTAAGCGCCGGGCATTTTGCTCGGGACTCCACGCTTTGGTCCACCCCTGATCCCGGCCAGAGCCCGCCCGGCCGGCCTTCCGCCGAACGTCGCTTGGAGGCGCGACAATGCCGGCAAGCTGTTCTTCAACATTAATTGCGCAAGGCGGCGTTGCTTGCAAGCTTGCTCGACTTAGGACGCCGGGCCGATCGATCTGCATGCCACTGGGCGGCCGTCGATCGATAGGCATCTTGCCGCCATGCGTGGCCGCATTGCGATCGAGATCGAGAGATGGTCGAAGGTGGCCGATCGAGGCGCCGCGCTATCTCTCGTACAGAATGGCGCTGCGCATTCAGCAGCGCAATCTCCTCGCGTTCAGAGAAAGAGAGGCGTCGTCCAGAGAGCGGCTTCGCCGAAGTCCGCAACATCGCTGGTGCCACGCCGCCCGCCTTTCGAAATAATCGGGGCCGACAGCATCTGACAATCCAGCAGCTAGCGCAGCCTTCTCGCTGTTCAATCCCGCGGCAATCCCCCGCCAAAATTCCTGCTGTTCGGCCCGCCCCGCCACTGGTGGGCGACTCATCGATCCCAGCTTCGCCCGAGTTGACCGCCGCATTCGGAACCCATCGCAACTTCCTCATCGAGTGTTGCGACGACCGACTGAATCCGCCTGTTGGCGCGGGTGATGGGGGCAAGACAGCCGGCCCCCGGGGAGAGCACGAAGCAGCCGTAAGCCCATCGCGCAGGGAATGCCGAAGCCGCCGAAGGTGGTGGCGCGCCCAGCGCCAGCCTTGAACCAGGCCGGCTCACAGGTCCAAAACTCCACAGTTGCTCTGCATCGAGGCGGGATGCGGAGAGTAGAGCATGATTTTCGGACAAAGGGAAGCAAATTTTTTCGGTGCGAGAGACGGTGTAGGAGCAAGAAGTTGGAATGGCCCTGCAAAAACGCGGGCCAGCATTGACACGACGGCCGTCGTTTTGCTGGCGCCATGGTGATTTCCTTCGCGAACCCAGCCTTAGCAAGAACTCGATCGATGATGTCGCCCATTAAGGTTGCATCTAGATATGATTTCGCCTCCTATAGTGACGGGCAGCAGGAGCGAATGCGATTAACGGCAACGCGGAAATCACGTTCGAGGTCGAGGAGCATTTAAAATACGATGCGTGGTGCCACGTCGAACCATACTGGGACGAACACGTCGCGCAGGTCGTTGGCAACAACGAACTGCTTGCGATTATAGGCTCAGCACCACAGTTTCACGCCCAAACACAACCTACTCGGAAAAAGATTGATAAAGGAGATCGGCACGGCGCTCTATATGGCTCTCTTATAGACTGGGGCACCACAATCGCATTCGGTGGAGGGCTTGTCGGCGCGGGCGTATTCGTCAGAGCAGCCTTTCCCAAAATAATGAATTGGCTGAACGCGCGTGAGCAGCGAAAGTTGACGATCTCCTCGAAGGGGATTGGCATCAAGCTGGAAGTGCGGGGACCCCACGCTGATAAATCGGTGCGCTGATTGTAAACCAATGTCTGCGGCTCAATTCATCGAGCGTCTGTTCGGCGAGCCTCCTGCGCTTTTTTGAAGATGAATACGAACTGCGGGCGTTGTGAAGCGAGCCAAACACGAGGAAAGCGTTGCTGGGGGATTGGCAGAAAAGGGCTTCGGAGACGCGCAGCTCGGCGAATTCAAACGCCTAATCGACGCTGAAAAGAGCGAGCTGTACGACGTACTCACATGCATCGCGTTCGCACTTTCGCCGATCACCCGAGAAGAGCGTGTACAAACACGGAAGGACACAATCTTCACGCGCTACGGTGATGACAAGTTGCGTGGATTCCTGGAGTTCTTATTGGGAGATTACGTAAAGGAAGGGGCAGGGGAGCTGGATTAGGCAATCTAACGCCCTTTCTTGAGCTTAGATATAGGGCTGTCAACGACTTGGATCGCGATCTTGGCATCTCCAAGATCTGCCACACCCTTTTTGGCTTTCAGAAGAACCTCTATGTCGAAGCCTAAGCAATCGGCTCGCTTCCGTCATGTTTTCTTCTTCGCTTTGGGCTTGGATTTCTTTTTGGTCGTTTTCGGGTCAGCTCCGCGCCGCTTGGGTCCCGGTGCTGCTTTGCGAGGAGGTGGCTCTCTCTCTGTGATCTCTAGTTCTGTGACATTCCGTTGTCCGACTCTGCCAGAGACCTATAGCAACACGGCTATCCGAGGGCTTCAGCTAGCCGAATTCAGAATCTCGGCGAACTGCTGCTCAAACTTTTTCTGTTGCCCTGTGCTTGGGAAATAAACGAGCCGGCCAGCGTTGATTACTTTGAACCCGTCCTTTGTCAGTCGGGGCTCCAGCAGCCGACAGACGTTCGCCTTGATCAGGATGAGTGGAACCCTGCGATCTGATAAAAGGCTGGAGAGGTCCTCGATAAGGAGCGGATAATCGCCTGCGATCAGCGTATCCCGATCCTGACCGGCATCTTTCGGCAGCTTGTCCACTTGCTGGCAGGTCGCATCGACCAGCACCCATCCTCGGTTCTGAAACTGCCGCAGCCCCTCTTCTTTCGTCCGAGGGGTGGCTCCCATTTGGCGCATCAGAGCAGTGAATAGCGGCTCGCTAACCGAGCCGGACGGATCATAGAAATATTTTCCTGATGCCGGCGGCGATTCTGCGACAATGACGAGCCTCGCGACCTCCGGCTCATAACGGCGTCTCAGCCAGAGATAGTAATTCCGCCCCCACACCATCACCGAAGCTCGCTCACGTCTGCGCAATCCAGGTCACCGCGATCGCCGACTCGACCGGGGATCCGAGCCTAGCATGGAAGAACGGAGTTGCTGGAATATCGCAGCAGACCGACGTACTCGGGGCCAGAATCACACAATCAGAGCGAAGCAAGCCAGGAGCAAAGGGATTGCACGGGAAGTCTGCTCTGAGCGCGTCCGGAGAGCCCAACCGGCTTGCCCGACGCTGAACAGGGTGGCCAGACTTCCTACTTCCCCATGCTCCCCGCCTGGTTCGTGCCCGGGCCGACATTGCCCTGGCTCGATGAGGTGGAGTCGCGGCCGGACTTCATGTTGCTGCTGCCGGGCTGCATGTTGGCGCCGGTGGTCTGAGAGGAGTTCGTCGACATCGACGAGTGGTGCTTCTTGTGGTGCTTGGCTTCGGCCGCGAACGGCGCCGCGGCGAAGCTGACGGCGACGAGAGTGGCAAGGGCGAGATGAGTCTTCTTCATGGATCCGATCTCCATCGGGTTGAAACGACACGCACGCCCAACCCGCTGATGACGACCGAGTTCCGGATTACGGATCAAGCGTTGGTGTGGTCTCCAGAGCTACTCGTTAGGAACGAGACTCTGTCAGCAGCGGCGCGGAGGGTGATTGCTGCTTCGCAGTACGTTCACGCCATGGCCTGCGCCGAGGCCACTGGCGGCGGTGTTTTGGGGAACGGCCTGAACGTCATCATCATCAGGACCGCACCGAGGCCCATCACCCAGGAGCCGACATAGAGCCATGTGTAGCTCGCAAGGCTGTCATAGATCAGGCCGCCGGCCAGCGGCCCGGTCGCCATGCCCAGGCTGCCGGCCATGGCGGTGCCACCGATCACCGTGCCCATGATGCCCTGCGGAAAGTTGTCGCGCGCGATCGACGCGTAGAGCGGCATCGTTCCGGCATACAGGAAGCCGAACGTGGCGGCGACCGCGTAGAACGCGGCGAGGTCGCGCGCGGCGACATAGGCCAGCGCGCCGAACGCCTGGGCGAGCAGGCCGAGCACCAGCACGCGCTTGGCGCCGAAGCGGTCGCCGAGCAGGCCGAAGACGATGCGGCCGCCGAGTCCGGCGAGCCCCTCGACGCTGTAGATCGTCACCGCAGCCATCAGCGGAATGCCACAGGAGACCGCGTAGCTGACGGTGTGGATGATCGGGCCGGAATGGGTGGCGCAGCAGAAGAAATTGGTGGTGAGCAGGACCAGGAACTGCGGCGAGCGCAGCGCCGCCGATCGCGTCATTTCCGGCGGCCCGGCCACGTCACCTGGCGCGATGACGGCGCCAGGCGCCGACACCGGCGGTCGGCCGACGAGCAGCGAGGTGGGGATCATGATGCCGGCGACGACGGCGGCGATGCTCTGCATCGCGGTGCGCCAGTCATAGGTGGAGACGAGCCAGGCCGCGAGCGGCGACATCGTCATCGGCGCCACACCCATGCCGGCCGACACCAGCGACACCGCGAGGCTCCGATGCGTCTCGAACCAGCCGGTCACGGTCGCCATGACCGGCGGGAAGATCGCCGCCGTCGCGACGCCCGCGATCAGGCCGAAGCTCAGCTGGAACGCCAGCAGCGAGGACGTCAGGCTGGCGAGCAGAAGACTCACCGCGAGCAGGGTCGAGCCCATCAGCAGCACCGGACGCGGTCCGATGCGGTCGGACAGCGTGCCCCAACCGATGCTGGCGACCGCCATCGCCAGGAAGCCGATCGTCAGGGCGCTGGAGATACCCGCGACGGACCAGCCGGTGTCGGCAGCCATCGGCCTCAGGAACACCGGCAGCGAGAACAGGCCGCCGACGGCGACGCAGCCGAGCAGGCCGCCCGCGGCGACGATGACCCAGCGATATTGCGATGCGTTCATCGGTCGTCTCCGTTCTTCCGACTCTTTCTGGAAGACGTGCGGAAGACCGCCGAGACGACAAGAGAGCGCAATTATTTCAGGACAACATGACGACGCGGGAACCGCCGGCGCGCGCGACCTGATTCATGGCGACATCGCGCGACGGATCGTTCCGCGTCAACTCATCAGGTCCCAGAAACTCGCCTTGCGGCCATGCTCGAACTTCAGCCGCGTCAGATACGCCGCATGCGGTTCAACATCGCCGAAATCCTTAACGACGGCAGCGAGACTGCCGCATTCGAGCAGATGCCTGGCGGCATGGCGATAGCGGCTGGTGCGACTGCCCTGCAGCGTGTCGTCGACCATCGCGCGCAGCAGCAGCGTGGCTGCGAGCGGATGCTTGCCCGCGAGGGCATCCGCAGCCGGCGCGAGCACGTGATAGGCTTCGCCGTTCAGCTCCCGGCTGCGCCCGAGCACGAGCTTCGCGGCGCGATCCAGCGCCGGCCAGCGGATCAGGAAGTCGAGCGCCCATATCAACTGTGGGAACTGTTCAGCGTGGTCGAGCGCGCGCCGCTCGGCCTCGACGTCGTCGAAGTCCGGCAGGCGCTTGAGATGAGCGCGCAGCTGCTTCGCATCGAGGCGGCGCGCGAAGCACGCCCAGCGTGCGGCCTGCGCCTCCTCGTTGCGTCCAAGGCCGTCGAGCACCTGGATGCGCGCCTCCTGCCAATCCGGATCGGGCCGGCTTGGATTGCGGAGCTCGGCGGCATCGAGGACCTGCAGCGCCTCCCCGGCCCGCCCCGCCGCGAGCAGCCGCTGGCCGACATAGGCTGCGATTTCGGACCGCCTTCTCTCCTCCTCGTCGAATTGTGCGATGTAGAGGTCGACGTCATGGGTCGCATCCGCGATCGCCAGCAGCGCCTCGCGGCAATTGTTGGTGCGGCGGCGCTGTTCCGCCTCCTGCTCATAACGGGGATCGCTGCTGCCCCACCCCGCGGCCCTGCGCTGGGTCTGCGGGATTTGTTCGACCGGTGTCTTGGCGAATTCGACGAGGCGCTGCTTGAGATGAGCAAGTCCGCGCTCACCGAGCGCCGGTGCCACCGTCTCGATCAGTTCGCCATATTGTCCGTAGCGGTTGCGATCAAGGGCGTCGAAGACGCGATCGGCCAGGGCGATAGGATCGGCCTTGGCGGCCTCAGCCAACGGGCCGAGATCGGTACAGGCCGCGCAGAAGATGTCGTGAGGCCCCCCGTCGCCGTCGTCGCAGCGGCCGAGGACGCCGTTCGCGAGATCCATGAATTGCCACATCAGCTCGAGCGCTGCGGGCGGATCGTGCTCCGCAACCTGCTTCGCGATGCTGGCACGCAAGGCTTCGAGGTCGTCGGCCAGCGGGCGCAGCTTGTTGCGATCGAGGAAGGTCGTGGCGCGGGCGATCTGCGCCATCCGTTTGCGCAGCTCGGTTGCGATCTTGCTGGGCGTCGCGACTTCAAGCTTCAGGCGCCGCTTGATGGCCGCGTCACGTTCGGCCACGTCCAGCAGCAGTTCGGCGAGGCGCTGCGCCCCGAGCTGCTCCAGGGCCTTGGCGGTCAACGGCGTGCTCGAGGCCACCGCAGCGCTCCTTCGCTTACACCGGCGTCATGCCGTGCTGGCGCTTGGTCTCGGCGGTTTCCTCCGAGACGAGATATTCGATGAAGGCGCGGGCCGCCTCGGCGTGCGCGCCGGCCTTGCACAGCGCGGCGGCGAACACCGTGCCCGGCTGCAGCGATTCCGGCAGCAGGCCGACGATGTCGATGCCGGCGGCGCCGAGCATTTCGCTGAGCTGCTGGAAACCGACATCGACCTCGCCATCCGCAAGCAGTTTGGCGACGGGAATGCCGGGCTTGGCCTGCACCAGGCGCGAGGCGCCCTCGGCCTCCAGGCCCCAGTCCCGGGCGAGCGTCTGCACATGGGTGCCGCTCGGCCCGGTCGAGATGCCGATCGCCTTGGCGTTCTGCATCGCCTGGCGCACGGCGGCCTCGTCGAGCGGATCGGGCTTGGGGCTGCCGGCGCGCACCGCCATCGCCATCGGCGATTCCGCGATCTCGAGGATGCTGCCGGGCACGAGATGGCCGTCGGCCTCGAGCTTCTGCAGCGCGTCGGAGGCCAGCACCACGAAGTCGAACGCCTCGCCGGCCCGGATGCGCTTGGCGGCATCGACACCGCCGACGGATTCGATCGTGATCACCTCGCCGGTCGCCTCCTCATAGGCGGCGGCGAGCTCGGCGAGAATCTGCCGGGTCGCCATGGAGGAAATTCCGGCGGCGGTGACGCTCATGATGGGCTCCGTTCAACGAGGTCGCACATCTTCGGATATGGCATGTGCCGCAGCAGAGCAAGACGGCCGCTACTTCGGCACACTCTCCAGATCCTCCAGCCACGCCACGGCATTGCCATCCGACGGCGCGCGCCAGTCGCCGCGGGGGGACAGGGCGCCGCCGGCGACCACCTTCGGGCCGTTCGGCATCGCCGAGCGCTTGAACTGGCTGAAGGCGAAGAAGCGCTTGAGGAACACCTCCAGCCACTTCCTGATCTCGCCGAGCGAGTAGGCGTTGCGCTTGTCGGCCGGGAAGTGCGGCGGCCAGGCGCCGTCGCCGGCATTCTTCCAGGCGTGATGCGCCATGAACGCGATCTTCGACGGCCGCATGCCGTAGCGCAGCGTGTAGAACAGATTGAAGTCCTGCAGCTCGTAAGGTCCGATCGCGGCCTGCGTGCTCTGCGGCGTCTCGCCCTCCTTCACCGGCACCAGCTCCGGCGAAATCTCGGCTGAGAGCACCGCCTCCAAGGTCCGATCGACGTCGGCGGAGAACTGGCGCGAGGCGATGACCCAGCGGATCAGATGCTGGATGAGCGTTTTCGGCACGCCGGCATTGACGTTGTAGTGCGACATCTGATCGCCGACGCCATAGGTACACCATCCGAGCGCGAGCTCGGAAAGATCACCGGTGCCGAGGACGAGACCGCCGCGGTTGTTCGCCAGACGGAACAGATAGTCGGTGCGCAGCCCCGCCTGCACGTTCTCGAAGGTGATGTCATAGACCTCCTCGCCGCGGCCGAACGGATGACCGATGTCCTTCAGCATCTGCGTTGCCGCGGGACGGATGTCGAGCTCGGCGGCGCTGACCTCGAGCGCCTTCATCAGCGCGTGCGCGTAGGACTTGCTCTGCGCCCCCGTCGCGAAGCCCGGCATCGTATAAGCGAGGATGTTGGTTCTGGGCAGGCCGAGCAGGTCCATCGCCTTGGCGGCCACGATCAGCGCGTGCGTGGAATCGAGACCGCCGGAGACACCGATCACGATGCGCTTGGTCCCGGTCGCGCGCAGCCGCTGCGTCAGGCCGGCGACCTGGATGTTGTAGGCCTCGTAGCAATCCTGATCGAGCCGCGCGGGATCGCTCGGCACGAACGGGAAACGCTCGATGCTGCGCATGAAGCCGATGTCATCGGACGTCGGCTGCAGCTCGAAGCCGATGCGGCGCCAATGCAGGTCGGCGCTCCGCGCCCGCGCGTTGTCGTCGAACGTGCCCATCAGCGCGCGCTCCTGGCGCAGCAAATCGAGATCGACATCGGCGAAGATGGTCTGGCCGGTCTGGCGGAAGCGTTCGCTCTCGGCGAGCAGCACGCCGTTCTCGAAGATCGAGGTCTGGCCGTCCCAGGATAGATCGGTGGTCGACTCGCCCGTGCCCGCCGCCGCGTAGATGTAGGCTGCGAGGCAGCGCGCCGAGGTCGAGCGGCACAGCAGCGAGCGCGACTCGGCCCGGCCGACGGTGATCGGACTGCCCGAGAGGTTGGCGAGCACGGTGGCGCCGGCGAGCGCGAGCTCGGAGGCCGGCGTGACCGGGATCCACATGTCCTCGCAGATCTCGACGCCGATCACGAGTCCGGCAACGTCGGCGGCAGCGAACAAGAGATCGGTGCCGAACGGCGCCATGGTCTCGGCGACCTCGATCATCTCGCCCCGGATGCCGGCTCCGGAGGCAAAGTGGCGGCCTTCGTAGAACTCGCGATAGGTCGGCAGATAGGATTTCGGAATGACGCCGAGCACCTCGCCGCGATGGATCACGACGGCGCAGTTGTAGACGCGATGCGCAAAGCGCAGCGGCGCGCCGACGATCAGCACCGGCATCAGGTCGTGCGAGGCTTCGACGAGCGTCAGCAGTCCACGCTGCACGGCATCGAGCAACGGGTCCTGCTTGACGAGATCCTCGATGGCGTAGCCCGACAGGCAGAGCTCGGGAAACACCGCGACGGCCGCGCCCTGGTCGTGGCAGGCGCGCGCGGCCGCCAGGATCGCTGCCGCATTGGCGGTGGGGTTGGCGACGCTGGAGGCGGTGACGCAGGCCGCGACACGCGCGAAGCCATGCCGGTAGAGCGAATGGAAGGTCATCTGGGCAGTCCATCTCCTGTTCCCGGACCATACGACATGGAGCATGACAGGAGCCATAACAACGTCGGCAGATCAGCACCGCTCCGACGACGGGCGGCGGCACGGGACGGCGCCCGCGGCGTCATTTGATTTGCGCTGGCGGCCCGGTGCCGGCTATCTCGGCACTTGCTCGCTCGATCAGACCTCGTCACCCGCACGCATGAACCTCTTCGTCATCGGCTTCGGCTACACCGCCCGGCGCTTCGTCGATCTGCACGGCCGCGCCTTCGCTCGCGTCACCGGCACGGTGCGCAGCGCCGACAAGCGCGCGCAGCTGGCGCCGCTGGAGATCGACCTGTTCGACGGCACCGTGGCCGCAGCCGCAACGCTGGCGAAGGCGGCGGAGGCCGACATCGTGCTGATCTCGGCGCCGCCGGGATCCGGCGACGATCCCGCGCTCACCGCGTTCGGAGATGCGATCACCACGGGCCGCGCGCGGCGCGTGGTCTATCTCTCCACCGTCGGCGTCTACGGCGATCACCAGGGCGACTGGATCGACGAGGACACGCCACTGGCGCCGGAGCACGACCGGGTCCAGGCCCGCGTCCGGGTCGAGAACGAATGGCGCGCACGGATCGGCGACCGCCTCGCGGTGCTCCGGCTCGGCGGCATCTATGGCCCCGGCCGCAACGCGCTGGTCGAGCTGCGCGCGGGCCGCGCGCGGCGCATCGTCAAGCCGGGCCAGGTCTTCAATCGCATCCATGTCGACGACATCGCCTCCGCGATCTCGGGCGCAATCGATCGTGAGCGCGGCGGCTTCTGGAACATCGTCGACGACGCGCCGGCGCCGCCGCAGGACGTCATCGCCTATGCGGCCAGGCTGATGGGCATCGCGCCGCCGCCGGAGGTGCCGTTCGACAGCGCCGAGCTGTCGCCGATGGCGCGGAGCTTCTACGCCAGCAACCGGCGCATCCGGAATGCCAGGGCCAGGCAGGACCTCGGCCTCGTGCTCGCCTACCCGACCTACCGCGAAGGGCTGGACGCGCTGTGGGCGGCGGGCGAGGGGCGCTGACGTCAGGGAATTTCGCCGCGCGCCGGAAACCTTCCGCGGCGACGGCGATTGCCACGAACAGAGATTGTCATGCGGGGCTGACGCGACTGCACGTCGTGCGGCCCTCACGCAAAGGATGTTCGACATGCAGGCCGACCACCCCATCACCTGGCTCACCTTCTTCACCCTGGCTGCCGGCATCGTCATTGCTGCCGGCGCATTCCTGTCGTTCCTGCGCTCGCGGCACAACCGCGAGATCGCGGCGGTGGCCCTCGAGGGCGATGGCCGCGGCCGCGGCATGGCGCCGTCCGGCGCCCTGCCCGAGCTCGGCGGGCTGTTCGTGCTCGCCCTGATCGTCGCCGGCCTGCTGGTCGCCGGCTATCAGAGCGGCGGCGCCACCCGCTTCGCGGGCGGCGACAAGCCGACCCCGGTCCCGGCGGCGCCGACCAACACCGACCGTGGCACCACCGTGGGC
>NZ_CAFJ01000672.1 GCF_000239795.1 Bradyrhizobium sp. STM 3809
CCTTGACGAGATCGGACAGCCGCGGGAACGGCACCTGGTTCTGCCAAGCCATCGGGCCGAGCCAGCCCCCCTCCAGCGCGTCGATGTAGAACAGGTCGATGATGTAGATGTGGTTCAGCGTCTTCTGCAGGCTCGGGAAGAAGCCGGTACGCTCGGCGGCAAAATCCTCGCTGCTGAGCTGACCGCAGGCGGCGAGCAGCCGGTGATTGGCCCAGGCGTTGTTGTAGGCAAAGCCGCGAAAAATCTGGACGAGATCGGCGGGCATCGGACCTCATGTCGGGCGGAGGGACGCCCGACTATACGCGATCCGGCCCGGCGCGCGATGGCCGTGCACGAGTTGTCCCCGCGCGGCGTCGGCCCGGGGAACCAGGGCGTGCGCGCCGAGGCAAATTCCCGCCGCTGCATCAAGCCGACGCGCCCTGTCCAGTCCTTCCGTAAAAAATAATTATGTTTCGATTTTACGGAAAATATGCTTCACTCCCGTCATCCTGCTTCGCCACGAGGGGCGCTTCGCGATCGTCACGAACGTTGAAGCGGGGATGCGGTGGCCGCGACACGGCGCAGCGTGCTCTCGGGTGCGCGGACGAACGGCATGGCGCGGACGTGAAGTCGCGTGGTCCCGGCATCCCGATGCTGATGCCAAATTCGCGACGATGCTTGCGCATCGGGCGGACGACGGTGGCCCAGAGCCGGTGCACCGAGGAGAGCGCGAAATAAGCGTGAAAACCATCGCGCAGGGAAGGCCGGGTCGGTCCGGCTGAACCTGTGGTTCTCTCCCCGTGCTTTTCTTTCGCACGGGGGCCACGGGTGCCAGTCGGCACCCGGCCTTCCCTGCGCCCTCTGTTCAAGAGAAGGGCACATCGATCAGCACAGCTCGGACAGATCCTGTCGCGAGGCCGGTGATGCTTGCGCGATTGTCGAATACAGCTCCTGCTTCTCTCGGAAGGCATTCGGTCGAACGCCACCGGGAAAGCGTAGCCCGGGTGAGCGCAGCGACACCCGGGTTCATCGCAACAGCTCGTGTGAACCCGGATGTCGCTTCCACCTTCGCCTTGCAGGCTTCGGCGGACAAGCCGCTCATCGAGGCTACGAGGGGTCTTTCGACTAACTCACTCCGGCATCGTTTCGCCGGAACCGCCGAACTCCGCCGGAAAATCCTTCAGCTTCGGCAGTCCGTCCTTGATCGGCAGCACGCTCTCCGCATAGTTGACGTGCACACCGGGCGTGAACTTCAAGGTCGGAATGGTCGCGGCATAGACGTCGATCATGCCGAGCGGCGGATGGTCGGTCATCAGGTGACCACCGCACTTGGTGCAGTATTTGCGGTGGCTCATGTCGGTCTTGTGATAGGTGCCGATCGCCTCCGCGCCCTTGGTGACGCGCACATTCGCAGGCTTCCACAAGGTGAAGGCGTTGACCGGTCCCGCCGACCACGAGCGGCAGGACGAGCAGTGGCAATAGCCCATCGCCTCCGGCTCGCCATCGGCCTCGAGCTCGACCGTGCCGCAGAAGCATTTGCCCTGATAAAGCGTCATGACAGCATTCTCCCTGACTGTTTTTGGCTGTTGGACGACCATGCTGGCACAGCTGCACGGCCAAAGGGAATCCCAGAATGCAGATGCCGGCGTGGAACATCTGGTGCGGCGCAGCGGCGAGGTCGAAGACCCCAATCCGGTCGCCGGTCGCAACCCTCATGGTGAGGAGCGCCGAAGGCGCGTCTTGAACCATGAGGCCACAATTGCGGCCTCGCCCTTCGAGACGCCCGCCTGCGACGGGCTCCTCAGGGTGAGGGTCAACAGGATCTCCCGAGATGCAAACGATGTCGGCACGATCATCGTTCTCAACGCAGAAGGATGTGACCACGAGGCCAGGGCGCCTCGAAATTCCGTGCCACGGCCGTGTGCATGGCCCCATACGCGCGGAGCGGCTTGCTCCGGCACCCCCGGTGCCGTTAGCTCTTGCCACAACAACGAACGAGGGAGCCGACGCCGCGATGGGACCGCTTGCGGGCATCAAGGTCATCGACATGACCACCGTGCTGATGGGGCCGTATGCCGCCCAGACGCTCGGCGATTACGGCGCCGACGTCATCAAGGTGGAATCGCCCGAGGGCGACGTCACCCGCAAGATCGGCCCGTGGCGCCATGCCGGCATGGGGCCGGTGACCCTCAACACCAATCGCAGCAAGCGCGTGATCTGCCTCGACCTGAAGAAGCCGGCCGGCCGCGAGGCCGTGCTGCGCATGGTGGGGGATGCCGACGTGCTGCTCTACAACATCCGTCCGCAGGCAATGGCGCGGCTGAACCTCGGCTATGAGGTCATCTCCGCGCTCAATCCGCGGCTGGTCTATGCCGGCGTGTTCGGCTTCGGCCAGGACGGCCCCTATGCGGCCAAGCCCGCCTATGACGACCTGATTCAGGGCGGCGCGGCGCTGTCGCATCTGATGGCGGTCGCCGGCGACGGGACGCCGCGCTACGTGCCGAACGCGCTGGTCGACCGCATCGTCGGGCTCACCGCCGTCGGCGCCATCTGCGCCAGCCTGGTGTATCGCGACCGCACGGGACGCGGCCAGCGTCTGGATGTGCCGATGTTCGAAACCATGTCAGCCTTCATCATGGGCGACCACATGGGCGGCCTCACTTACGAGCCACCCCTCGACCGCGGCGGCTATGCGCGGCACCTGTCGCAGGACCGACGGCCCTACAAGACCGCCGACGGCCATATCTGCGTGATCGTCTACAACGACAAGCAATGGGACGCGTTCTTTGCGGCCTCAGGCCGCACCGACCTGCGCGCCGACGACCGCTTCAACACGTTTGCCCATCGCGCCGCCAACATCGATGTCGTCTATGCCGAGCTCGCGCGCATCTTCCAGACGCGCACCACGGCGGAATGGACCGCATTGCTGGATCAAGCCGACATCCCGGTCATGCCGATGCACGACCTCGAGAGCCTGCTGCACGATCCGCACCTCGTCGCGACCGATTTCTTTCCCGTCGTGGAGCATCCGACCGAAGGCCCGATCCGCAGCACCCGCGTGTCCGCGACATGGTCCGAGACCAGGGCCGAGCCGAAGCATCTGGCGGGCCGGCCGAACGAGCATGGCTTAGAGATCCTGCGCGAGCTCGGCTTTTCGGACGACGAGATCGCCGCGATGATCCGCGATGGCGCCACGATGCCACCGCCTGCGAAGGAGTGATTCGATGGATTTCGCGCTCTCCGCCAATCAGGACTCGATCCGCGACGCGGTGGCCAGGATCTGCGCCCGCTTCGACGACGCCTACTGGCTGAAAAAGGACAAGGAGGGCGGCTTTCCCGCCGACTTCCACCAGGCGCTGGCCGATGCCGGCTGGCTCGGCATCTGCATTCCCGAAGAATATGGCGGTTCGGGTCTCGGCATCCTCGATGCCGCGATCATGATGCGCACGATCGCCGAGTCGGGCGCCGGGATGTCCGGCGCCTCGGCGATCCACATGAATGTCTTCGGGCTCAATCCGGTCGTCGTGTTCGGCACCAAGGAGCAGTGCGCGCGGATGCTGCCGGGCATCGTCGATGGCCGCGAGAAGGCGTGCTTCGCGGTGACCGAGCCGAACACCGGCCTCAACACCACGCAGCTCAAGACCCGCGCGGTGCGCAAGGGGGACCGCTACGTCGTCAACGGCCAGAAGGTGTGGATCTCCACCGCGCAGGTCGCGGAAAAGATCCTGCTGCTGGCGCGCACCACGCCGCTCGAGGAGGTGAAGCGCCCGACCCATGGCCTGAGCCTGTTCTACACCGATTTCGATCGCAGCCGCATCAAGGTGCACGAGATCGACAAGATGGGCCGCAAGCCGGTCGACTCCAACGAGCTGTTCTTCGAGGATTTCGAGATCCCAATCGAAGATCGTCTTGGCGAGGAGGGGCGGGGCTTCGACTACATCCTGCACGGCATGAACCCCGAGCGCATCCTGATTGCGGCAGAGGCCGTCGGCCTCGGCCATCTCGCGCTGTCGCGCGCCTCGGCCTATGCGCGGACGCGCAATGTGTTCAATCGCCCGATCGGCCAGAATCAGGGCATCCAGCATCCCCTCGCCAAGAACTGGATGGAGCTCGAGGCCGCCTGGCTGATGGTGCTGCAGGCCGGCTGGCAATACGACCAGGGCATGGCCTGCGGTCCCGCCGCCAATGCTGCGAAATATCTCGCCGCCGAGGCCGGCTTCCATGCCTGCGAGCAGGCCGTGATGACCCACGGTGGCTTCGGCTATGCGCGCGAGTATCACGTCGAACGTTACCTGCGTGAATCCCTGATCCCCCGCATTGCGCCGATCAGCCCGCAACTGATCTTGTCCTTCATCGCCGAGAAGGTGCTCGGCATGCCGAAGTCGTATTGAGATGTCGTCGTGAGATGAATTGCGCAGAAATGACGAACCACGCTGTTAGGAACGCACAACGCCTGCATTCCTTCCCCCCTGTGGGGGAGGGGCAGGGAGTGGGGGACCCGACAAAGACTCTTCGTGTGGCCACCCGCACCTCCGCCTCCCTCCCCGCAACGGCAGGGCTGTCGCATATGAAGATCGCGGTTATGTGCTCGTCTCTCTCCACGTCGTCCGGCGTCCTGAGAACGACGTGGATGCCCGGGACAAGCCAAGGACAAGCCGGGGTATGACGGAGTAACAAATGAGCAGGATCGTTCGCCGGTACAGCTCCGCATCGCCATACGCGACAGCCCTGCCCGCAAGGGAGTGGGGAGCACGGCGGTGCTCGAGGCTTTGTTCTCGCTTCACGGCAGGCTGCGTAGATTCCGCCTCGTCATTCCGGGGCGCGACGAAGTCGCGAACCCGGAATCGCGAGATTGTCTTGCTCCGTTATCCCTCACCTCGAGATTCCGGGTTCATCGCGACGCGATGCCCCGGAATGACGGAGGAGGGCGTGGCGCGATGACCTACATCACCGGCACCGGCCTCACATCGTTCGGCCGCCACGACGGCCGCTCGTCGCTCGATCTCATGAGCATGGCGGCGCAGCTCGCGCTGGACGATGCCGAGCTCACCCGTCGCGACATCGACGGCATCCTGTGCGGCTATTCCACCGTGTCGCCGCACATCATGCTGGCGACCGTGTTCGCCGAGCATTTCGGCATCGCGCCGTCGTATGCCCACGCGGTGCAGGTCGGTGGCGCCACCGGGCTCGCGATGGTGATGCTCGCGCATCATCTCGTCGAGGCCGGCGTCGTCAGGCACATGCTCGTCGTCGCCGGCGAGAACCGTCTGACGGGTCAGAGCCGCGACGCCTCGATCCAGGCGCTGGCGCAGGTCGGGCATCCCGACTACGAGCTGCCGCTGGGTCCCACGATCCCCGCTTATTATGGCCTCGTCGCCTCCCGCTACATGCACGAATACGGCGTCACCGAGCGCGATCTCGCGGAGTTCGCCGTGCTGATGCGCAGTCATGCGCTCGATCATCCCGGCGCGCAGTTCCACGAACGGATCACGGTCGCCGACGTGATGGCGTCCAAGCCGGTGGCGAAGCCGCTGAAGCTGCTCGACTGCTGCCCGGTGTCGGACGGCGGCGCCGCCATCATCGTCAGCCGCGAGCCGACCGGGACAGCGGCCGTGCGCGTGCGCGGCTGCGCCCAGGCGCATACCCACCAACACGTCACGGCGGCGCCGGCTCTGAGCGGGCTCGGCGCCGAGATCGCGATCAGGAAGGCGAAGGCCGCCGCCGGACTGGAGATCGCGGACGTCCGCTACGCCGCCGTCTACGACAGCTTCACCATCACGCTGTGCATGTTGCTCGAAGATCTCGGCCTGGCCGGCCGTGGCGAAGCCGCGGCGCGCGTGCGGGACGGCCATTTCAGCCGCGACGGCGCCGTGCCGCTCAACACCCATGGCGGGCTGCTGAGCTACGGTCATTGCGGCGTCGGCGGCGCGATGGCGCATCTCAACGAAGCGCATCTGCAGATGACGGGACGGGCCGGCCGCCGTCAGGTCCGCGATGCCGCGCTCACGCTACTGCATGGCGACGGGGGAGTGCTGTCATCGCATGTCAGCATGTTCTGGGAGCGGGAGCGATGAGCGATTCGGCTGACTGGACCAAGGGCGTCGCAGCGATTCGCTATCAGCGCTGCGCGTGCTGCGCCCATGTGCAGTACTTTCGCCGCGACTTCTGCGCGGCCTGCGGCTCGCTGGCACTGACGGACCACGCCGCCGAGGGCGTGGGTACGGTCTATGCGACGTCGCTGGTGTGCCGCGCGGCAACGCCGGAAACGCGCGCGCATGTGCCGTACAACATCGTGCTGGTGGATATGCGCGAGGGCTTTCGGATGATGGCGCATGGCGACCACGATCTCGCGATCGGCGACGTCGTCAGCGCGCGATTGGTCCCCTTCGCGGGCGCTACCGTGCCTTACTTCGAGAGGACGAAATGACCGGAGGCGGCTGCGTCAGATCAGAAAACGCGGAACGCGGGCGACCGAGGCGGGACGATACGCACAACACATTCGTCCCGACCCGGATCGCCGCGCGATTGACGCAATACTCTACGCTACGCTTACTAACTCAAACGCAACTCAACTCGGTCGTTCGCGTGAGCAATCGAGCCCACAATCCCACCTACGGGCGATGAAGAAACTGCGACGCAGAACCTCCAGACAGCCCTTCATCGCCCGTAGAACAGGACGCTGGCGATGACGATCATGGACGTCACGGCCAGCATGTGTGCGAGTGCCTCCGATGTTGCCCTCTTAGTGGCTTCCTTCATGCCGTTTCCTCCCTGGACTGGACACGACTTTCCGTTGCGCAAATACACACGCGACGAACGGCTGGAATTTTACTCGGAACACCCCGTGCGATGTCCGCTTCGCGAGTCCCCACTCGGCGTTCATCGACGGTTCAGAACATCGTCAGGTAATGCGGCGCGAATTGGGCTCGCTTATGGTTGTCCTGCGACCGACTGCTGGTAACGTTTGGGCGAGCCCGTACAAATACGAGTGACGAGCTATAATGACCGGAGGCTATTAGCTGCCGTGATTACAACCTTAGATTTTATGATGCGGCGATGACATGTGACGCTGTGATGACAGTCTCAGTCCGCAGCCAGGAGGTTGAGCCGTGCATTGGCGACCGTCAGGCGCTCCGCCAGCAACTGCGCGAGATTGCGCATGATCCGCTCCCCGGCGCGCGGATGCCGCGCCCGGAAGCGCTCGAAATCATCGAGCGCGACCTCAAACGCGGTCGCCGAGAAGTCGGCCGTCACGTCGGCAGATCTTGCCGGCTCGAGCAGGGCCATCTCGCCGAAGCATTGCCCCGCCGTCAGCGTGGCCAGCCGGATGCCGTCTGGCAAGGTGACATGAACCACGCCGGAGCGCAGGAAGAACAGCGAGCTCGCTGCCTCTCCCGCGGAAAGGATTCGCTCGCTCTGCTGATAGTGCCGGATCGTGGCGAGCGCGGCCAACTCGTGGCGTTCGTCGGCAGAGAGGCCGGCAAGCAGCGGCTGCTCGGCGAGCTCGGTGGTCTCGAGAAAGTCGATCGCGCCGCCGTAGCGATAGACGATCTGGTCCTCGGCCCATTCGATCGCGGTGTCCAACAGGTAGAAATCGCGTACGTTCCGGATGTCGCCGGTGCGCGCGGTGATTTCCTGCCATTCCGGCGAGGTCCGGCGGATGCCGGACAGCACGACGGTCACGTGGAAGTCGGCGAGCTCATGGAACAGCTCCGCGAGCAGCCGCAGGCCCGCGGGTGTCATCGCAGTGACGCGGTGCAGATCGAAGATCACGAATTGCGGCCGTTCGGCTGCCGCCAGCTGGCGGGAGACGTAGTCGACGTTCGAGAGCGACAAGGTGCCGACCAGCTCGAGCACGCGCACGGCGTCGGGGTGCGCGGCGAGGATCTCGCGCTCCTGGGTGCGGCGGCTGCGCCGCGACGGACTGGCGCCGATGTCGTAATCCGCGATGATCGTGGTGCGCGCATCGTCGGAGCGGTTCAGCATGTGCAGGCCGTAATGCGCCGACAAGGCCTCGCACACCTTGATGCCGCGCACGCTGTTGCCGTGGCCGTCGAGCCGCGGCGAGTAGCTGCCGAGGCCGAGCCGCGCCGGCAGGCTCGCCAGGATGCCGCCGCCGACCCCGCTCTTGGCGGGGATGCCGACGCGGTAGATCCACTCTCCGGCGAAATCATACATGCCCGACGAGGTCATGACCGAGAGCGTGCGCGACACCGCGTAGGGCGTGACGACCTGCTCGCCGGTCACCGGATTGACTCCGCGATTGGCCAAGGTCGCCGCCATGATCGCGCAATCGCGCGCGGTGACCAGCACGGCGCATTGCCGGAAGTAGACGGCGAGCACGTCGTCGACGGACTCGCTGATGACGTTGGAGGTCCGGAGCAGATAGGCGATCGCACGGTTGCGGTCGCCGGTCGCCGTTTCCGACGCGAACACGGCGTCGTCGACGTCGAGCTTGCGGCCGGCGAAACGGCCGAGCGCGTCGCGAATGGTCTCGAACGCATCGGCCTGGCGGGCCTGACGCACCAGGCCGCTGCAGGCGATGGCGCCGGCATTCACCATCGCGTTGAACGGATGGTTGTCGGCATTGAGGCGGATCGAGTTGAAGGGATCGCCGGAAGGCTCGACGCCGATCACGCGCTCGACCGCGTCGGAGCCGAGGATGTCGAGCGCCAGCGCGAACACGAACGGCTTCGACATCGACTGGATCGTGAACGGCACGCGGCTGTCGCCGACCTCGTAGACATGGCCGTCGAGCGTGGCGAGGCTGATGCCGAAATGCGCCGGGTCCGCCTTGCCGAGTTCGGGGATGTAGTTCGCGACCGCGCCGTCGTGATCCGACCAGAACTCGGCGTGACAGGCCGAGAGGAAGCGCTGCAGCGGCGGCATCGCGGCGGACGTCCAGTGTTGCGGATTGCGGATGGGCCGCGAGGGATCGGTGGTCATGATGGGCTCGGCGGGGACACGGGTGGCGCGCCGGTTATGTCGCAGCCGCGCCGGAGCGGCCAGCCCACACTTGGAGCAGGGCTGGTCACTTGTTGCCGCTGCCCATGGATTGAGCGGCCGCGAGATGGAGCGCGAGCAGCATCGTGCGGTGCATCAGCACCTTTGCCGCGGCGCAGGGCTGGCATGCCATTGCGATTTGCGCTGAGAGGTCGCGTCTTGTGCCAACACGCTGAAGAACGACGGGTTTTGGAAACGCTCTTGTGTTGTCGCAGCAAAAGGGCTGGGCTAGCTTGTTCTGCAAGCGGAATTTAATTCCGCATCATGGAATTGAATGGAACGCGCATGGGACGACGGTCTGAGCGATTGAGCAGGGTGGGCATGCTGCCCGGGGATCTCGCCGGCGACGGCGAGGTCATCCAGGTGGTGTCGCGGGCGTTCGACGTGCTTCGCTGCTTCGAGGGGCACGATGCGCGGCTCGGCAATCTGGAAATCTCCAACCGCTGCGGCCTGCCGCGGTCGACAGTGTCGCGGCTGACGCACACGCTGACGCGGATGGGGCAGCTCGTCTATCTTCCGCGCGACCAGAAGTACCGCATCGGTCCGAGCGCGGTCGCGATGAGCACGTCGATGACCCGCGGGCTGCAGTTGCGCAATTTGATCCGCCAGCGCCTGCAGGATGTCGCCGAGCAATTGCCGGGCACCGTCGGCTTCGTCATCCCGGATCAGTTTCATCTCGTCTATCTGGAGTTCGGCCGCGCCGCGAACGCGCTCGGCCTCCACGAGACCACCGGCAGCCGCATCTCGATGGCCTCGACGGCGGCGGGGCACGCCTATGTGGCCGCGCTCGAGCCGGAGGTCGGCGATGCGCTGCTCGCCGAGATGGAGCGCGAGATGCCGGACGCGGCCAGCCTCCTGCGGCCTCGGCTGGCCCACAACAGGCAGTTCCTGAAGGAGCATGGCTACGTGGTGGCCTGCGGCCTGTGGAGCCCTCACATCAACGGCCTCGCGCTGCCGGTGTGGTCGCCGCAGTACCAGACCAATGTCGTGCTCACGATCGGGCTGCTGTCGGCGATGTACGACGAGCGTCGCCTGCACGACGAGGTGGCGCAGCCGATGCGCGAGCTCGGCCGCAACATTGCAGCCCTGCTGCAAGGCGCCGAAACCGATGTCTTCAACAGCCGGATGGAGAGAAAGCCGCTCCCTGTGACCGCGAAGACCAATCACAAGAACAAGACCATCACCGGGGCAGGGGGAACGAATGAGTTGGCAGCCGGAGCTCGAGGAATTGGCCCGGCGCGAGGCCTTCGCGCGGGAGATGGGCGGGCCTGACAAGGTCAAGCGCCAGCACGACCAGGGCCGCCTCACCGTTCGCGAGCGCATCGACGGCGTCGTCGATCCCGGCAGCTTCCACGAGATCGGCGCCGTCGCCGGTCTTGGCGAATATGACGAGCAGGGCGAGCTCAAGCACGTCACGCCCGCCAATTGCGTGTTCGGGCGCGCCCGCGTCGACGGCCGCACCGTCGTGGTGGTCGGCGACGATTTCACCGTCCGCGGCGGTTCGGCCGATGCGTCGATCGCGGCCAAGCCGCTGATGGCCGAGGAGATGGCGCACGACTTCCGTCTGCCCATCATCCGCATCATCGAGGGCTCCGGCGGCGGCGGCTCGGTCAAGACGATCGAGACCAAGGGCGCGGCCAACCTGCCGGGCGGCATCGGCGGCAATCGCTGGTACCGCTATACGACGGAGAACATGTCGCTGGTGCCGGTGGTCGGCCTCGGCCTCGGCTCCGTCGCCGGCCTCGGTGCTGCGCGGCTCGCGGCGAGCCACTACTCGGTGATGACCCGGCAATCGGCGATGTTCGTCGCCGGTCCGCCTGTCGTGAAGCGGCTCGGCCAGGACCTCGGCAAGATGGAGCTCGGCGGCGCCGACATCCAGACCAAGGCAGGCGGCGTCGACCACGCCGTCGACACCGAGGCGGAGGCGTTCGCCTGCGCGCGGCGATTCCTGTCCTATCTGCCGTCGTCGGTCTACGAGCTGCCGCCGATCTTGCCCTGCACCGACGATCCGCAGCGAAGCGACGAGCAGCTGATCAGCGCCGTGCCGCGCGATCGCCGCCGGGTCTACAAGATGCGGCCGATCATCGAGTCCGTCGTCGACAGCGGCTCGTTCTTCGAGGTGGCGCAGAACTACGGCCGCCCGCTCATCGTCGGCCTCGCACGGCTCGAGGGCCGCGCGGTGATGGTGCTGGCGAGCGATCCCTATCACTATGGCGGCTCATGGACGGCGGATGCCTGCCAGAAGGTGATCCGCTGGGTCGACTTTGCCGAGACCTTCCATCTGCCGATCGTCTACCTGATGGACTGCCCCGGCTTCATGGTCGGCCTGGAGGCCGAGAAGGCCGCGACCATCCGCCATGGCGTGCGCGCGATGGCGGCGGTGAACCAGTCGACGGTGCCGTGGTGCACGGTGATCGTGCGCAACTCGTTCGGAGTCGCCGGCGTCGTGCATCAGCCGGCCGACCGTTTCTCGATCCGCTATGCATGGCCGTCGGCCTATTGGGGCTCGCTGCCGCTCGAGGGCGGCATCGAGGCGGCGTATCGCGCCGAGATCGATGCGGCTCCGGATCCGAAGGCCAAGCTCAAAGAGATCGAGGAGCGGCTGAACAAGCTGCGCTCGCCGTTCCGTTCGGCCGAGAAGTTCTGGGTCGAGGAGATCATCGACCCGCGCAAGACGCGCGCGCTGCTGTGCGAGTTCGCGCGTCTCGCCGAGCCGTTGCGCACGCCGGGGCCGCCGACCGCGATGACGACGCGGCCGTGATTACGCCGCGGCAGGCTTGGCCTGCCGCGCAATGGCGAGCGCGAGCAGCGCCGCGATGATGCAGAGCGCGCCGGCGGTGAAGAACGCCGGCAGATAGCTCTGCAGCAAAGTGCGCGACAGGCCGGCGCCGAAAGCGGCGGTGCCGGCGCCGAGCTGATGTCCGGCGAACACCCAGCCGAACACCAGATTGGCGCGTTCGGGCCCGAACCGCTGCGCCGTCAGCCGCACCGTCGGCGGCACGGTGGCGATCCAGTCGAGACCGTAGAACATCGCGAACAGCGACAGGCCGTAGAACGAGAAGTCGGTGAAGGGAAGGAACAACAGCGAGAGCCCGCGCAGGCCGTAATACCAGAACAAGAGCCAGCGATTGTCGTAGCGGTCCGACAGCCAGCCCGACACGATCGTGCCGACGAAGTCGAACATGCCCATCGCGGCGAGCAGGCTGGCGGCCTGCACCTGCGGGATGCCGAAATCGAGACACATCGGAATCAGGTGCACCTGCACGAGGCCGTTGGTCGAGGCGCCGCAGATGAAGAAGGTCGCGAACAGCATCCAGAACACCGGCACCCGCACGGCATCCCGCAGGGTGCCGAGCGCGGCCGCGAGGATCGGCGTGGTGACGGGGGCGGGCGCCGCGATCGGCTCGGTGCCGGTGTCGCCGAAGGGACGCAGGCCGAGATCGCTCGGGCGGTCGCGCATCAAGAGCAGCACGGCGGTCGCGGAGACGCCGAGCGCGATGCAGACGAGCGCCAGCGCCGTGCGCCAGCCGAGCCGCTCGGTGAGGCTGGCGAGCAGCGGCAGGAACACCAGCTGTCCGGTGGCGACGCTGGCGGTGAGGATGCCGACCACGAGACCGCGCCGGGCCACGAACCAGCGCGTGGCGATGGTCGCGCCCAGGACCAGGGCGGTCATGCCCGTGCCGATGCCGATCACGACGCCCCACAGCAGCACGAGGTGCCACACCTGGGTCATCGCAAGGGAGGCGAGCAGGGCCGAGACCACGATCAGCTGCGCCAGCAGCGTGATGTTGCGCAGCCCATATCGGTTGAGCAGCGCGGCCGCGAACGGCGCCATCAGCCCGAACAGCACGAAGCGGATCGACAGCGCCGACGAGATCTCCGCCGTGCTCCAGCCGAACTCGTGCTGCAAGGGCACGATGAACACGCCGGGCGCGCCGACCGTGCCGGCGGACACGAGCGCCGTGAAGAACGTGACGGCGACCATGACCCAGCCGTAGTGGATGTTGCGCCGAGCAAGGGTTGCTGCGAGTTGGTTCGAGATCATGGAGCGCATCCGGTTGGAGAGGCTGTGCTCATCATGCCAGAATGAGCGTGCGACATGAATGCCAATGTTCCCTCGTTTCGGGACATCACGCCCGCTCCAGCGCGATCGCCGTGGCCTCGCCACCGCCGATGCACAGCGCGGCGACACCGCGCTTCAGGCCACGTGCCTGCATCGCGTGCAGCAGCGTCACGATCAGCCGCGCGCCGGTGGCGCCGATCGGATGACCGAGCGCGCAGGCCCCGCCATTGACGTTGAGCCGGTCGCGGGGAATGCCGAGGTCGCGCTGTGCGGCCATGGCGACCACCGCGAACGCCTCGTTGATCTCGAACAGGTCGACATCCTCGACGCGCCAGCCGACCTTGTCGAGCAGCTTCCTGATCGCCGGAATCGGCGCGGTCGTGAACCATTGCGGCTCCTGGCTGTGCGTGGCGTGTCCCTTGATCTCGGCGATCACCGGAAGGCCGTGCCGCTCGGCGCGCGTTCGCGTCGCAAGCACGAGCGCCGCAGCGCCGTCGGCATTAGCGGAGGATGCCGCGGGCGTGATCGTGCCGTCCTTGCGGAATGCCGCCTTCAGCGCCGGGATCTTGGCCGGATCGACCTTGAGCGGATGCTCGTCGTTCGTCACCACTCGCGGACCGGATTTTTCCGTCAGCGTGATCGGCACGATCTCGGCCGCGAACGCGCCGCTTTCGACCGCCTTTCGGGCGCGCGTCAGCGTTTCGATGGCGTAGGCGTCCTGGTCGGCGCGGGTGAACTGATACGCTTCCGCCGTGGCCTCGCCGAAATCGCCCATCGAGCGGCCGGTGTCATAGGCGTCCTCCAGCCCGTCCAGCATCATGTGATCGAGAATGCGGTCATGGCCGGCGCGATAGCCGCCGCGCGCCTTGGCCAGCAGATAAGGCGCATTGCTCATGCTCTCCATGCCGCCCGACACGACGATATCGGCCGAGCCGGCCCGGATGATGTCGTGCGCGAGCATCGTCGCCTTCATCCCGGAGCCGCAGACCTTGTTGATCGTCGTGGCGCCGGTCGCGTCGGGCAGGCCGGCGCCGCGCGCGGCCTGTCGCGCCGGGGCCTGGCCCTGACCCGCCGGCAGCACATTGCCCATGAACACTTCGCCGACGGCATCGGCAGCGACGGTCGCCCGCGCCAGGGCCGATTTAATCACGTGGGCGCCGAGCTCGTGCGCGCGCAACGGCGACAATTCGCCCATGAATCGGCCGAGCGGCGTGCGCGCGGCGGACAGGATCACGACGGGATCGGACGAGGCCATGGCAGGCTCCCTGCATAAAGATGATAATCATCATATAATGCGGCGTCCGAAAAGCAAACCGCCGTTCTCGCCGAATTTGCGGTGAAGACGCAGACGAGATTGCCGGGAACTGCGGTGGGAAACTTGGAGAAACTTGCGCCCTAGCGCTTGCGGTCGATGAAGTGCTGCATCAGCCGCCTGGGCTCGTCCGTCAGGAACGACCGCCCGAAGGCGCCGATCGAGACCTGGACGGATTCCTTCAGCGGCAGTTCCTCCCATTGCCGCAGCAAGGCCTTCTGCATCCGGAGCGCTTCCGGGCCGCAGGCGAGGAGAGAGGCGATGGCGCGTTCGACCGCGGCATCGAGCCCTCCTTCAGCGGCCACCGAATCGACCAGACCCCAGGCCAGCGCAGTCGGCGCATCGATGGTCTCGGCTGTCATCAGCAGCCAGCGTGTGCGGCCCCATCCGATCAATCGCGGCAGCAGCGCGGCATGAATGACCGAAGGGATGCCGACGCGTACCTCGGGCATGCCGAATTTGGCGTCATGTCCCGCAATGCGGATGTCGCAAGCCGCCGCGACCTCCAGGCCGCCGCCGAGACACCAGCCCGGCATCCGCGCAATGACCGGAGCGGGAAAATCCCGCACCGCTTCACACAGCGCGGCGAGCCGCGAAATGAAGGCTTCGGCCGACGCCTGGTCGAGCGCCGCCATCTCATGGATGTCGGCTCCGCCGATCATGCTGCGCTCGCTCTCGCCAGCCAGCACCAAGGCGCGGATACCGGCATCGGCGGAGAGCGACCGCAGGCCACTCTCGACGGCGAGAATGGCGGCCGAGCCGAGGATGTTGAGCTTCCCGGCGTTGCAGATCGTCAGCCGTACGACACCGCGGTCGTCGCGTTCGACGCCGCAGTGGGGATTGAGCATGTCCATGGTCGCCTCATCGAGAGTACGGCCGGGTTCCGGCCGGCGGGAATGGTGTCACGGTCTTGATTTAGATCAACTCGAATTCATCAAATAGCTGAGGCGAGCGGGGCGCAGAGCTGATATTGGATGACCTTGGACATTCAATGGGACGGCAATGCGCTACTCTCCGGAACACAAGGCGGAAACCCACGCGCGAATCGTGCGCAAGGCGTCGGTACGGCTGAGGGAGAGAGGGGCTCACGGCGTGGGTGTCGCCGACCTGATGAAGGAGGCGGGGCTCACGCATGGCGGCTTCTACGCGCATTTCGAATCGCGCGAGGCGCTGGTCGTAGAGGCGTTCGGCTATGCCATCGACCGTTCGATGGAGCGCTGGCGCAAGCTCCTGGATGAGACGCCGCCGCACAAGCGAATCGCCGCGATCGTCGACGGCTATTTGTCCGTCGAGCACCGCGATGATCCCGGTCACGGTTGCGCCATTCCGGCCCTCGGGGCGGAGATTGCGCGCGAGAGTACCAAGACCCGCAAGGCTTTCGCAGCCAAGCTGGAGGCGCTGATCGACCTGTTCGCCGACTACATCGTCGACGTGCCGCGAAAGACCGCGCGCAAACGCGCGTCCGCGATGCTTGCGACCCTGATGGGAACGGTCGTCATGGCCCGCATTACCGGCAGCGGCGAGCTGTCCGACGAGATCCTGAGTTCTGGCCGCGAGGTGGCTCTGGCGGTCGCCATGGGCGGCAGCGCGGCCAAGGCCCCGGCGCCCGCGAAAAAGCCGGTCAAGAAGACGGCCGCTGCCAAGCGCTGACCGCTTTGGCGTCCGCCGGGCTGCGCTCGGCCGCAGGCTTGCCGCAGGCCCGGAGGGGCGGCAATTTCGCAGCGGCGGTCAGCGCTTAGACCCTTCCCAAACGCCGCAAAGACTGCAAGATGCCGGCCAAATCGGCACTGCTTACCCCTGCGGAGGATACCCCATGCGTTCAATCGGTCATTTCATTGGCGGCAAAGAGGTCAAGGGAACGTCTGGGCGCACGGCCGACGTTTTCGAGCCGATGACCGGTGACGTCCAGGCCAAGGTCGCGCTGGCCTCGCGCGCCGAACTCAGGGCCGCCGTCGAGAACGCCAAGGCCGCGCAGCCCGCCTGGGCCGCGACCAATCCGCAGCGCCGCGCGCGCGTGATGATGAAGTTTCTGGAACTCGCCCAGCGCGACTATGACCAGCTGGCCGAACTGCTCGCCCGCGAGCACGGCAAGACCGTCCCCGACGCCAAGGGCGACATCCAGCGCGGCCTCGAAGTGGTCGAGTTCGCCTGCGGAATTCCGCACCTGATGAAGGGCGAGTACACCGAGGGCGCCGGTCCTGGCATCGATATCTATTCGATGCGCCAGCCGCTCGGTGTCGTTGCCGGCATCACGCCGTTCAATTTCCCGGCGATGATCCCGATGTGGAAGTTTGCCCCGGCGATCGCCTGCGGCAATGCCTTCATCCTCAAGCCCAGCGAGCGCGATCCGGGTGTGCCGATGAAGCTCGCGGAGCTGATGATCGAGGCCGGCCTGCCGCCGGGCATCCTCAACGTCGTCAACGGCGACAAGGAGGCGGTCGACGCCATCCTGGAGGATCCGGACATCATGGCGGTGGGCTTCGTCGGATCGTCGCCGATCGCCCAGTACATCTATGAGCGCGCGGCCGCGCACGGCAAGCGTTGCCAGTGCTTCGGCGGCGCCAAGAACCACGCCATCGTGATGCCCGACGCAGACCTCGATCAGGCCGTCGACGCGCTGATCGGCGCCGGCTACGGCTCGGCCGGCGAGCGCTGCATGGCGGTGTCGGTCGCGGTGCCCGTCGGCAAGACCACGGCCGACCGGCTGATGGAGAAGCTGATCCCGCGCGTCGAATCCCTGAAGATCGGCACCTCGATCGATCCCTCGGCCGATTACGGCCCGCTGGTCACCCGCGAGGCGGTCGAGCGCGTGAAGAACTACGTCGACATCGGCGTCAAGGAAGGCGCGACGCTCGCCGTCGACGGCCGCGGCTTCAAGATGCAGGGCTACGAGAACGGCTTCTACATGGGCGGCTGCCTGTTCGACAACGTCACCAAGGACATGCGGATCTACAAGGAAGAGATCTTCGGCCCGGTGCTGTCAGTCGTGCGCGCCAAGGACTATGCCGAGGCGCTGGCGCTGCCGTCGGAGCACGATTATGGCAACGGTGTCGCGATCTTCACCCGTGACGGCGACGCCGCGCGCGATTTTGCGGCCAAGGTCAATGTCGGCATGGTCGGCATCAACGTGCCGATCCCGGTGCCGATCGCCTACTACACCTTCGGCGGCTGGAAGAAGTCCGGCTTCGGCGACCTCAACCAGCACGGTCCGGATTCGATCCGCTTCTACACCAAGACCAAGACGGTCACCTCGCGCTGGCCGTCGGGCGTCAAGGAAGGCGCGGAGTTCTCGATCCCGCTGATGAAGTGACGTCGAGCGGGAGCCTCACGAGGCTCTCGTTCGTCATTGCGAGCGAAGCGACGCAATCCTGGCCGTCGCACGCGACCCTGGATTGCTTCGTCGCTTCGCTCCTCGCAATGACGGAGGTTGAGGATACGCTGAACGCCAACATCAAAAATCGGGAAACGCGGAGAACGAATGCAGTTCGCTCTCGATGAGGATCAGATCGCGGTACGCGACATGGCGCGCGCCTTTGCGGCCGAGAAGATCGCCCCGCATGCGCTGCGCTGGGACGAGGAGAAGCATTTCCCGATCGATGTCATGCGCGAGGCCGCAAGCCTCGGCATGGGCGGCATCTACATCCGCGACGATGTCGGCGGCTCCGGACTGTCCCGGCTCGATGCGGCGCTGATCTTCGAGGCACTGGCGACGGGCTGCCCCACGGTGTCTGCCTTCATCTCGATCCACAACATGGCATCGTGGATGATCGACACCTTCGGCACCGAGGCGCAGCGCCAGGCGTATCTGCCGAAGCTCTGCACCATGGATATCATCGCGAGCTACTGTCTGACCGAGCCGGGCGCCGGCTCGGATGCCGCGGCGCTGCGCACGCGCGCAGTGCGCGATGGCGACGACTATGTGCTCAACGGCCAGAAGCAGTTCATCTCCGGCGCCGGCGCGACCGACATCCTCGTCGCCATGGTGCGAACGGGCGCCGACGGGCCCGGCGGCATCTCGACCCTCGTCATCGACTCCAAGACGCCCGGCGTGTCGTTCGGCGCCAATGAGCGCAAGATGGGCTGGAATGCGCAGCCGACCCGCGCCGTCATCTTCGAGAATGCGCGCGTGCCAGTGGTCAACCGGCTGGGCGACGAGGGCATCGGCTTCAAGATCGCGATGGCCGGGCTCGATGGCGGCCGGCTGAACATCGCCGCTTGCTCGCTCGGCGGCGCGCAGTCGGCGCTCGACAAGACGCTCGCCTATACCAGGGAGCGCAAGGCGTTCGGCAAGCGACTCGACGAATTCCAGGCCCTGCAGTTCCGGATCGCCGACATGGCCATCGAGCTGGAGGCGGCGCGCACCTTCCTGTGGCGTGCGGCGGCCGCGCTCGACCGCAAGGCGCCCGATGCGACCATGTTGTGCGCGATGGCCAAGCGCTTCGGCACCGATGTCGGCTTCGAGGTCGCCAACCAGGCCCTGCAACTGCACGGCGGCTACGGCTATCTCAGCGAATACGGCATCGAGAAGATCGTGCGCGATCTCCGCGTGCACCAGATCCTCGAGGGCACCAACGAGATCATGCGCCTGATCGTGTCGCGCAAGCTGATCGAGGGCGCGCGATGAGCGAAGTGGTCGAAGGAGATCTGATCGTCCGCCGCGAGGGCTCGGCGGGCATCATCCGGCTGAACCGGCCCAAGGCCATCAACGCGATGACGCTGGAGATGTCGATGGGCATCGACGCCGCGCTCGATCAGTTCGAGGCGGATCCCGCCGTTGCCGTCGTGGTGCTCGAAGGCGCCGGCGAGCGCGGGCTCTGCGCCGGCGGCGACATCCGCGGCCTCTACGAGAGCTCGAAGGCCCATGGCGACCTCGGCAAGGTGTTCTGGCGCCAGGAATACATCATGAACGCGCGCATCGCGGCGTTCTCCAAGCCTTATGTCGCGTACATGGACGGTCTGGTGATGGGCGGCGGCGTCGGCCTGTCGGCGCATGGCCGGCACCGCATCGTCACCGAGAAGACCAAGCTCGCGATGCCCGAGGTCGGCCTCGGCTTCTTCCCCGATGTCGGCGGCACATGGCTGCTGTCGCGCGCGCCGGGCGAACTCGGCGCCTATTTCGGGCTGACCGGGCAGACGATGAACGGGCCGGATGCGATCCATGCCCGCTTTGCCGATGCCGTGGTGCCGACCGAGAAATGGCCGGCCTTGCGCGAGGTTCTGACGAAGGTCAGGCCGGGGGCATTGTCCGTCGAGATCGACCGGCTCATCGCCGGCTTCGCTTCAAGCGAAACCGCCGGGCCGGTCGCCGCGCAGCAGGCGAGGATCGATGCCTGGTTCGCCCATGACAGCATGCACGATATCTTTGCGGCGCTGGAGGCCGATGATTCCGAGCTCGCGCGCGCGACCTTGAAGACGCTGAAGGAGAAGTCGCCGCGCGGCATGGTGGTGACGCTGAAGCTGCTGCGCCTGGCGCGCAACGCAGCGTCGCTGCAGGACTGCCTGGTGCGCGAGTATCGCGCGGCGCTCGAAGTCTTCCGCAGCGATGATTTCCGCGAGGGCGTGCGCGCCGCGATCATCGACAAGGACCGCAGCCCGAAATGGTCGCCGCCGGATGTCGATCAGGTCACACCGGAGATGCTGGCGCCGTATCTCGCCGAGATCGGTGCGGACGAGCTGACATTTCCGCAAACGAGATAACGAGCAGGTCGAGGGGAGACAACGAACCATGGCAACGATCGCATTCATCGGCCTCGGCAACATGGGCGGCCCGATGGCCGCCAATCTCGTCAAGGCCGGCCACAGAGTGGTCGCGTTCGATCTGGTCGAAGCCTCGCGCACGCAAGCCAAGGCCGATGGCGCCGAGATCGCCGACAGCGCCGTTGCGGCGGTCAAGGCCGCCGACGCCGTCGTCACCATGCTGCCGGCCGGCAAGCACGTGCTGGCGGTCTGGAACGAGGTCGTGCCGGCCATGACCAAAGGTACCCTCATCATCGACTCCTCGACCATCGATGTCGAGAGTGCCCGATCGGCGCATGCGCTCGCCACCAAGCATGGCATCGCTGCCGTGGATGCGCCGGTGTCCGGCGGCACGGGCGGCGCCAAGGCCGCGACGCTCACCTTCATGTGCGGCGGCGAGGAGGGTGCGTTCGCGACCGCCAAGCCGATCCTGGAGAAGATGGGCAAGAAGATCGTCCATTGCGGCGGCGCTGGCGCCGGCCAGGCGGCCAAGATCTGCAACAACATGATCCTGGGCATCTCGATGATCGCGGTCAGCGAGGCCTTTGCGCTGGGCGAGAAGCTCGGCCTGTCGCATCAGGCGCTGTTCGATGTCGCCTCGACCTCGTCGGGCCAGTGCTGGTCGCTGACATCCTATTGTCCGGTGCCCGGGCCGGTGCCGGCCTCGCCGGCCAACAACGACTACAAGCCTGGCTTCGCCAGCGCGCTGATGTTGAAGGACCTGACACTGTCGCAGGAGGCGGCCAAGGCCGCCGGCGCGGCAACGCCGCTCGGCCAGCACGCGCAGGAGATCTACAAGGCGTTCGAGGCCGCCGGCCATGGCGGCGTCGATTTCTCGGGCATCATTCAGCATGTCCGAAAGCTTGCAGGGACCGCCTGATGACGACATTCAAGGACGCACGCGCGTTTCTGCTTGCGCATCGCACCGACTACGACGCCGCGGTGAAAGGCTTTCGCTGGCCTGATCCGGTGCCGTTCAACTGGGCACTGGACTGGTTCGATGCCGAGCTTGCCTCTGACCCGGAGAGCCGCGAGCGGACGGCGTTGTGGATCTTCGATGCCGCGCAGGACCGCCAGACCAAGCTGTCCTTCGCCGCGCTGTCGCGCCGCTCCAACCAGGTCGCCAACTTCCTGCGCGCGCAGGGGCTGAAACGCGGCGATCATCTGCTGCTATTGCTCGGCAACGTCGTGCCGTTGTGGGAGACGATGCTGGCGGCGATGAAGCTCGGCGTCGTCGTGATCCCCGCGACGACGCTGCTGACGACGGATGAACTGCGCGACCGCCTGGAGCGCGGCCGCGCCAAGGCGGTGGTCGCGGCGCAGGACCAGGTGGCGAAGTTCGCCGATCTCCGCGCGGATGATCTCGTTCGCATCGTCGTGGGGAGCACGACATCAGCCGGTTGGCTTCCCTTCGAGCAGGCGGCCGAGGCCGCCGAAGCGTTCACGCCGGACGGACCGACGCAGCCCGATGATCCGATGCTGCTCTACTTCACGTCCGGCACGACGGCCAAGCCGAAGCTGGTGCGGCACAGCCATCGCAGCTATCCGGTCGGGCATCTTTCGACGATGTACTGGCTCGGCCTGCAGCCGGGCGACGTCCATCTCAACATCTCATCGCCGGGCTGGGCCAAGCACGCCTGGAGCTGCTTCTTCTCGCCCTGGAATGCGGGCGCAACGGTGTTCGTCGTCAATCAGCCGCGCTTCGATGCCAAGGGGCTGCTCGCGATCATCAAGCGCTGCGGCGTCACCACGCTGTGCGCGCCGCCGACGGTGTGGCGGCTGTTCATCCAGGAGCATCTCGCCGACTTCAAGGTGAGCCTGCGCGAGGCCTGCGGCGCCGGCGAGCCGCTCAATCCCGAAGTCATCGACCAGGTCCGCGCGGCCTGGGGGCTGACGATCCGCGACGGCTATGGCCAGACCGAGACCGCCGCCATCGTCGGCAACTCGCCGGGCCAGACGCTCAAGATCGGCTCGATGGGCCGGCCGCTGCCAGGCTATCGCGTCGAGGTGGCCGACATCGACGGCAACCTCGCGAGCGAGGGCGAGATCACGCTGGCGCTCACAGGCGAACGTCCGGCCGGCCTGATGCAGGGCTATCAGGGCGATGACGGCAAGCTGTCAGGCGCCGACGGCACGCGCTATCGGACCGGCGACGTCGTATTCCGCGACGAGGAGGGCTATCTCACCTTCGTCGGCCGCTCTGACGACGTGTTCAAATCGTCCGACTACCGCATCTCGCCGTTCGAGCTGGAGAGCGTGCTGCTGGAGCACGAGGCGGTGGCGGAGGCTGCCGTGGTGCCGAGCCCGGATCCGATCCGGCTCGCGATTCCCAAGGCCTATGTGCTGCTGACCTCGGGCGCGGAGCGCTCGCGCGCCACCGCGCTGTCGATCTTCGAGCATCTGCAGCAGCGGCTGGCGCCATTCAAGCGCATCCGCCGGCTCGAGCTGGTCAGCGAACTGCCCAAGACGATTTCGGGCAAGATCCGCCGCGTGCAGCTGCGCCGGCTGGAGCACGAGGACAACCGCACGGATCATCTGCGCGGCACGGAGTTCAAGGAAGAGGATTTCCCGGAGCTGAAGACCAAGCCGTCCGGGCACGAGGTGTAAGAACCGATGAATAAGATCTGGAAGAAGCCGCCGATTTCTCTTGCAGCCTATCAGGCCATGGTCGGCCAGGAGATCGGCGTGTCGTCGTGGCACGTGCTCGATCAGCAGCGCATCGACACCTATGCCGACGTGATCGAGGACCACCAGTTCATCCATGTCGATCCGGAAGCAGCCAAGGCGACGCCGTTCGGCACCACCATCGCGCACGGCTTTCTCACGATGTCGCTGCTGTCGGTGATGTCCTACGAGGTGATGCCGGCGATCGAGGGCACCGCCATGGGCGTCAATTACGGCTTCGACAAGCTGCGCTTCATCTCGCCGGTCAGGTCCGGCAAGCGCGTGCGCGGCCGCTTCGTGCTTGCCGAAGCCACGTTGCGCAAGCCGAAGGAGCTGCAGTCGCGCACCAATGTCACGGTCGAGATCGAGGGCGAGGACAAGCCTGCGCTGGTTGCCGACTGGATCGGACTGATCTATCTGAGCTGACCGTTTTCGTCACACCCCACCTTCGTCATCGCCGGGCTTGACCCGGCGATCCATCCCCTTCTGAAGAGGGATGGATGCCCGGGTCAAGCCCGGGCATGACGAGCATAGAACCAGGACACAGCATCATGGCAATCAGATTCGACGGACGCGTCGCCATCGTCACCGGCGCAGGCAATGGTCTCGGGCGCGCGCATGCGCTGGGGCTGGCGAGCCGCGGCGCCAAGGTCGTGGTCAATGATTTCGGCGGCGCCCGCGACGGCACCGGTGGCTCGATGACCGCGGCCGAGACCGTGGTCGAGGAGATCCGCAAGGCCGGCGGCACGGCCATGGCCGACGGTGCCGACGTCTCGAATTTCGAGCAGGTCACCGCGATGGTCGAGCGCGCCACCAGGGAGTGGGGCAGCGTCGACATCATGTGCGCCAATGCCGGCATCCTCCGCGACAAGTCGTTCGCCAAGATGGAGGTCGCGGACTTCGCCAAGGTGCTGGACGTGCATCTCGTCGGCACCTTCTACTGCTGCAAGGCGGTGTGGAACGGCATGCGCGAGCGCAACTACGGTCGCATCGTCATGACGACCTCGTCGTCCGGCCTGTTCGGCAATTTCGGCCAGGCCAATTACGGCGCGGCGAAAACCGGCATGGTCGGCCTGATGAACGTGCTGGCGGAGGAGGGCCGCAAGACCAACATCCGCGTCAACATCATCTCGCCGACCGCGGCCACCCGCATGACCGAGGAGCTGCTGCCGCCGCAGGCGCTGCAGCTGATGAAGCCGGAATCGATCACTCCCGCGGTGGAGTATCTGCTCAGCGAGGACGCGCCGACCCGCACCATCATGGGCGCCGGCGCCGGCTCGTTCGCGGTGATCAGGATCCTGGAGAGCGAGGGCATCAACCTCCCGCCGGAGGAGTGGACGCCGGACGCGGTCGCCGCGCACTTCGCCGAGATCAGCGACATGTCGAAGGCGCGCGCGCTGCAGGGCGCTTTCGAGCAGACGCAAAAATACGTCGGTCAGGCCGCGGCCCGGCTAGGGATCAAGCTCTAAGGCGCAGAGCCAACCCCACACTCCGCCGTCATGGCCGGGCTTGACCCGGCCATCCATCACCTTTGGCACAACGCTTGGAGAGACGTGGATGGCCGGGTCAAGCCCGGGCATGACGACTTTTGGTTTGGCAGGCCGCGCAGCTTAAGCTGGTGAGATGTCTTATTCAAAGCAGATTGCGGTTATTGGGGCCGGCCCGGCCGGGTTGATGGCCGCCGAAGTTTTGGCCGAAGGCGGAGCCAGCGTCACCGTCTACGATGCGATGCCGTCGGTGGCGCGCAAGTTTCTGATGGCGGGTCGAGGCGGGCTCAATCTCACGCATAGCGAAGAGCTGACCGCATTCCTGTCGCGTTATCGCGAAGCCGCGCCGTGGCTTGCGACGGCCGTTCAAGCGTTTTCGCCGCAACAACTACGCGACTGGTGCGAAGCATTGGGTCAGCCGACCTTCGTCGGATCCTCGGGTCGGGTGTTCCCGACAGCGATGAAGGCGTCGCCGCTGCTCCGCGCTTGGCTGCGTCGGCTCGACGCTCAGGGCGTGCATGTCGAGTTGCGGCACCGCTGGACGGGCTGGGACGATCAGGGACATCTTACCTTCGAGACGCCGGCAGGACCGCGGTCGACCATGGCCGATGCCGTCGTTCTCGCGCTCGGCGGCGCGAGCTGGCCGCGGCTCGGCTCCGACGGCGGCTGGGTGCAAATCCTCGCGGCAAAGGGCATCGCAATCGCAGCGCTGCGCCCGGCCAATTGCGGCTTCACCGTCGGCTGGTCCGAGATCTTCCGCGACCGCTTCGAGGGCCAGCCGCTGAAGGGTATCGCGCTGTCATTGAGCGGCCGCAGCGTGCGCGGCGAGGCCGTCGTGACGCGCGAGGGGATCGAGGGCGGCGCGGTGTATGCGCTGTCGGCCGAGCTGCGCGAGGCGATCGCGTTGAACGGTGCGGCCACGCTCCACGTCGCGCTGCGCCCCGATCTGGCGGCTCCCGATCTGATCAAAAAGCTGTCCGCCCCGCGCGGCAAGCAGTCGTTCTCGAACGTGCTGCGCAAGGCGCTGCAACTCTCGCCGGTCAGCATCGGCCTATTGCAGGAGGCGGCGAAGACGCAGGGGCTGTCGCTGTCGGCCTTTCCACCCGATCGTCTGGCCGCACTCGTGAATGCAGTACCGGTGACGCTGACAGGCACTGCAGGCCTCGCCCGTGCCATCTCCAGCGCCGGCGGCATCGTGCGCGACGAACTCGACGCCGATTTCATGCTCAAGCGCCTGCCGGGGGTGTTCGCCGCCGGCGAGATGCTCGACTGGGAAGCCCCGACCGGCGGCTATCTGCTCCAGGCCTCGTTCGCGACCGGTGTCGCGGCAGGGAAGGGCGTATTGAAATGGCTGAAATCGTAGGGTGGGCAAAGCGCAGCGTGCCCACCGCTTGAGCAACGAACTCTCAGATGAGATGGTGGGCACGGCGCCCCGACGGTCGTGCTTGAGGACCTGGCGCGGCTGCGCCTTTGCCCACCCTACGGTTCAATGGCTCAGTCAGCGCCGTCATTCCGGGGCGCCCGCAGGGCTCAGCCGCTGCGCGGCTGCCCCGGAATGACGTGCGGAGAGAGTGTTGCTCCTATCTCAGCTTGCCCCTTGCCGCGACCGGCAGCGTTCCCAGAATCTCCTCGCCGCGCACCATCACGACCTCGTCCATCATGTTGACCACGACGCAGACGTGATTTGGCACGATGCGGACCACGTCGCCGACGTTGGGGCGGGTGTTGCTGCGGGAGAGATCGAGGAAACCGTGCTCCTCGGCGAAGCGGGCGATCTTGGCTTCGGGGTGCTCCAGGATCAGGCCGTGGCCGTCGAGGCCGCCGGTATCGGTCGTCAGCGTCTTCGAGCCGGCATCGAGGATGCCGCGCTCGGGCGCGGCGCGGCTGACGACGGTGGAGTAGATGTGCAGCGCGCAATCGTCCCAACTCGCGACGCCGGCGGCGACCTGCATGCGGTCGTTGTAGACGTAGGTGCCCGGGCGGTGCTCGGTGGCGCCCTTGAGCTTGCCGAGGTTCTTCAGGTTCGGCGAGCCGCCGGTCGAGACGATGCTGGCCTCCAGCCCCTCGGCGCGCACGCCGGCCAGCGCCTCGTCGTAGAAGCGCTGCGCCTCATCCCAGCCGCTCTCGGTCGGATACAGCATGAAGCCGGCGAAGCGCAGCCCCTCGCTGGCCTTGATCTGCCGTGCGAGCTGGATGGCCTCGGCCGGCGTCTCGACGCCGGCGCGCTTGCGCCCCGTATCGCATTCGACCACGACGGAGAGCGTGCGGCCGGATTGCTTCGCGGCTTGCGGCAGGCCGGCGATGACGGTCGCGTTGTCGGCGGCGACCGTCATATCGGCCTTGGCCTGCAGCGCGGCTAGCCGCGCCATCTTCTCCTCGCCGATCAGATTGTAGCTGATCAGGATGTTGCCGATGCCGGCATCCGCCATGATCTCGGCCTCGCCGATCTTCTGGCAGGTGATGCCTTTGGCTCCCGCCTCGATCTGGAGCTTGGCCAGGACCGGGCTCTTGTGCGTCTTGATGTGCGGCCGGTTGGCGACGCCGGCGGCGTCGCATTGCGCCTGGATGCGCGCAATGTTGCGCTCGACCTTGTCCATGTCGATGACGGCGCAGGGCGTGCCATACTCCCGGGCGATCTTGGCGGCGAGCGGGGTGGTCATGTCGTTTGCTCCATGTTGCCGTCATTGCGAGGAGCGAAGCGACGAAGCAATCCAGAGTCCCGACTGCAGCCCTGGATTGCGTCGCTCCGCTCGCAATGACGGAGATAACGTAGGGTGGGCAAAGCGCAGCGTGCCCACCGTCTTCTGTGGCGCAAGGCCGCGGTGGGCACGGCGCTTTCGCGCCTTTGCCCACCCTACGCACCGTCATCCGCCTTCGATCTCCTCGCGCAGGACCTCGAGCTCCAGCCAGCGGTCCTCGGCGGCGGTGAGCTCGGCCTGCGCGGTGGCGATGGCCAGCGAGGCGGCGTCGAATTTCTTGCGGTCTTTTGCATAGAGCGCGGGGTCGGCGAGCACGGCCTGCTGCTTGGCGATTTCCGCCTGCAGCTTCGCGATCGTCTTCGGCAGGGTCTCCAGCGCGTGCTTCTCGTTGAAGGAGAGCTTGCGCTTCGGCGCACTCGCGGGCGCGGCGGCGGCCGGCTTCGTGTCTTTCCTCTCCTCGGCTGCCTTCGCGTGCTCGCGCTTCAAATCAGCTCCGCGCTGCACCAGCATATCGCTGTAGCCGCCGGCATATTCCTGCCACTTGCCGTTGCCCTCGGGCACGATCACCGAGGTGACGACGCGATCGAGGAAGTCGCGGTCGTGGCTGATCAGGATGACCGTGCCCTCGTAGTCGCCGAGCATGTCCTCCAATACGTCCAGCGTTTCCAGGTCGAGATCGTTGGTCGGCTCGTCCAGCACCAAGAGGTTCGACGGTTTTGCGAGCGCGCGCGCCAGCATCAGCCGGCCGCGCTCGCCGCCGGACAGCACCTCCAGCGGCGTGCGCATCTGCTCGCGCGAGAACAGGAAGTCCTCCATGTAGCCGACGACGTGCTTCGGCTTGCCCGCCACCATGACGTGATCGCCGCGGCCGCCGGTCAGGGCCTCGGAGAGGGTGGTCTTGGGATCGAGGCTCTCGCGATGCTGATCGAGCGTCGCCATCTCCAGATTGACGCCGAGCCGGATGCTGCCGCTGTCGGGCTCGCTGCCGCCGGTGAGCAGGTTGACCAGCGTGGTCTTGCCGGCGCCGTTCGGACCGACGATGCCGATGCGATCGCCGCGCTGGATGCGGATGGAGAAATTGTCGACGATCTTGCGGTCGCCGTAGCTCTTCGACGCGCCCTTGGCTTCGATCACCAGCTTGCCGGACTTGTCCGCCTCGGCAGCGGCGAGATTGGCGCTGCCCGCCGTGCCGCGATAGTCGCGGCGTTGCTGACGCAGCGCATGCAGGTTGGCGAGCCGCTTGACGTTGCGCTTACGCCGGCCGGAGACGCCGTAGCGCAGCCAGTGCTCCTCGTTGACGATCTTGCGGTCGAGCTTGTGCTGCTCGCGCTCCTCCTCGGCCAGCACCTCGTCGCGCCAGGCCTCGAAGGCGGCGAAGCCGCGGTCGATCTGCTTGATCTGGCCGCGGTCGAGCCAGGCGGTGGCGCGCGACAGGTTGGTGAGGAAGCGGCGATCGTGGCTGATCAGCACCAGCGCGCAGCGGCGGCCATCGAGCTCGTTCTCCAGCCACTCGATGGTCGTGAGGTCGAGATGGTTGGTCGGCTCGTCCAGCAGCAGAATGTCTGGATTGGGCGCGAGCACGCGCGCCAGCGCCGCGCGGCGCGCCTCGCCGCCGGAGACGTGCGCCGGATCTTCCTCGCCGGTCAGTCCGAGCTGCTCGATCAGATAGCGCGCCTGGTAGTGATCGTCGCCTGGCCCGAGCCCAGCTTCGACATAGGACAGCGTCGTGGCATGGCCGGAGAAATCCGGCTCCTGCGGCAGATAGCGTACGGTCGCGCCGGGCTGCACGAAGCGCGTGCCGCTGTCGCAGTCGACCAGGCCGGCTGCGATCTTCAGCAAGGTCGACTTGCCGGAGCCGTTGCGGCCGATCAGGCAGACGCGCTCGCCGGGCGAGACCGACAGCTCGACGCCCTGCAACAGCGCCGTGCCGCCGAAGGTGAGGCGGATGTCTTTCAATTGGATGAGAGGCGGCGCCATCGTGATGCTAGCTCTGTTGCTGGATCCGCGCGGCGCGCTGGCGCTGCACGCGGCGGATCGTGGTGTCGAGGGTGGACAGGAAGGTGGAGCGGTCGCGGGGCGTGAACGAGCGCGGGCCGCCGGTGATCTCGCCGGACGAGCGCAGATCGGTCATCAGGTTGCGGACCGCGAGTGTCATGCCGATCGATTCCTCCGTGAACGGCTTGCCGTTCGGTGCGATCACGGCGCTGCCGGCCTTGACGCAGCGGCTCGCCAGCGGAATGTCCGCGGTGATGACGATGTCGTCGGGACCGCTGCGCTCGGCGATCCAGTTGTCCGCGGCGTCCATGCCGCTGCCGGCCGCCACGCGCGTGATCAGGGGATCGTCGGGCACGCGGATGAAGCCGCCGGCGACGACGACCACCGGCAGGCCGTGCCGGATCCCGACGCGGTAGATCTCGTCCTTCACCGGGCAGGCGTCGGCGTCGACATAAAGGGTGATCGGGGCGGTTTCGGTGGTCATCGGGCGTTCATTCGGGATGGCCGGTTGGTACTCCATCGAGCCGGGAATTGCGAGCCAAACGCTGTGCTTGCCAGGGGCTTTCCGGCCGCTACCATTGCCCGAAAAGGGTCAAAGGGAGGCAAGCATGGCAGGCGAACTCGCGCCTTACGCGGTCGAGGCGTTCAACACGGCCAAGCAGTCCGAGAACAAGATGCACGACGACAGCGTGGCCCGCCGCTTCGGCTTCGCCGGCGGCCTGGTGCCGGGCGTCGAGGTGCTGGCGTACATGCTGCACCAGCCGGTCGCACGCTGGGGGCGGGCGTTCCTGGAACGCGGCCTGATCGAGGCGCGGTTCACCAAACCGGTCTATGACGGCGAGATGGCGGAGGTCACCGCGAGCGAGACGGCCGATGGCCTCACGCTCGAGGTCATGAGCCAGGGCCAGCTCTGCGCGACCGGTTCCGCGTCGCTGCCGGCGGTGGCGCCGGATGTGGTGCTGAGCGACTATCGCGATGTTCCACCCGCGGCCGTGCGGCCGCCGGTCAGCGCGGGGGCGTTCGCGGTCGGCAGCTGGCTCGGCACCGCGCCGCGCGCATGGCCGGGGCAGGCGGCCACGGCATATCTCGCCGAGATCCGCGAGCGCGATCCCATTTATGCGGCCGAGCGTCTCGGCCATCCCGGCATGCTGCAGCGGGTGATGAACCGGCTCCTGGTCGACAACGTCGTGCTCGGCCCGTGGATTCACGTCGGCAGCCGGATGCAGCTCTTGTCGGCGATCGCCGAGACCGACGAGATCACGGCCCGCGGACGTGTCGTCGCCAACTATGAGAAAAAGGGCCACCGCTTCGTCGAGATCGACGCGCTGGTGGTCGCGAACGGCACCCGGCCGCTGGCGCATTGCCACCACGTTGCGATCTATCAGCCGCGCGCGCAGGCGGCAGCGTAGCGCCTCGGCAAGCAAAGAGGCGAGCCGCCTCTCCAACCACAACTGTCATGCCCGCGCAGGCGGGCATCCAGTACGCCGCGGCCTCGCAGTGCAATCACGCCCGTCTCGGCGTACTCGATCGTCCGCCTTCGCGGACGATGACGGCGGAGTTTGGAGCGGGGTGCCCGCGCCACACTG
>NZ_CAFJ01000671.1 GCF_000239795.1 Bradyrhizobium sp. STM 3809
CAGGCGTCGAGCACGTCGTCGGGCTTGGCGCCGGTGCCGCGCCGGGCGCCGGTCAGCCAGTCGTCGATGACGGCGAAGCCCGCGGCGACCAACAGCTCGCGCCGCAGGCGGGCGCCCTGCTCCGTCTTCTTCGATGGCAGCGGCGCTCCGTTCAGGCGCAGGAACACCAGTTCGGGATGCGCCTCGCGGATGTCGCGCTCGCGATGCGCGCGAACGAAGGCATCGACCTCCATGATCTTGCGGCCGAGATGCCAGAGCTGGCGCGAGGCGCGCGGCTGGCCGCGGCGCGAGGCTTCGTCATTGGCTTCGTCGGGATCGGTGTAGTTCTCCCACAGCCAGCGCCGCGCGCCGGTGAACACGCGCGAGCGATGCGGCGCGAGTTTTTCGCGCGCGAGCGCGTCGCAGACGCGTGCGCCGTCGTCGGTCATGCCGATGGGGATGTCGATCGCGGCGCGGGTGAAGGGCGCAGCGAGCGCGGTGGAGACGTCGGCGGGAAATGAGATGCTGCGCCGGTCGCCCTCGATCGCCACGGCGACCCAGCCGCGCGAAAAGCCGTCGAGGCCTAGGATGCGGTGATCAGGCACGCTATTAGTCCCCAACGAAACAGTGCCAACGACTGCGCCCTCTCCCCTTGTGGGAGAGGGCTACACTGACGCCAGCCGTCAAACTCGCTTGGGTGAGGGGTTCTCTCCGCGAGCACCGTCTTCGCGGAGAGNGACCCCTCACCCGGTATGATCGCGCCCTCGCGCGATCATACCACCCTCTCCCACAAGGGGAGAGGGTGCA
>NZ_CAFJ01000670.1 GCF_000239795.1 Bradyrhizobium sp. STM 3809
GTCACGAATGACGAATGACCGAGACTTGCGGGACGCGCGAGATGATCCTGCCTGTCGCTGCGCGAAATTCAGGAAACTGTCCTCCGCCGCATGTCTTATCGTGCGCTGGCCGGCGTCGTAGACTGCAGCGAATGATCAGCGGCGGCGTCTCTCGAGAGAGAGCCCGTGTGCGATCAGACCGAGCGCAATGAGAGAGACGACATGGACATCAAGCGCAGCGGGGCGCGGCCTTCCGGCAGAGGCGCTCCCGATCACTTCACCGGCGCGGTACGCACCGATCCCCTGTTCGACGTGGCTGAGCCGGCGCGGGCGCGGGGCGGCCTCGTCACCTTCGAGCCCGGCGCGCGCACGGCGTGGCACAGCCATCCGCTCGGACAGGTCCTGATCGTGACGTCCGGCCTCGGCTGGGTGCAGCGCGAGGGCGGTGCGATCGAGGAGATCCGTCCCGGCGATGTCGTGAGGTTCGAGCCCGGCGAGCGGCACTGGCACGGCGCGACCATCACCACCGCGATGTCTCACATCGCGATCACCGAAGCGCTGAACGGCAGGACCGCCGACTGGTTCGAGCATGTGAGCGACGCGCAGTATCGCGCCCGCGTCTGATCCTGATGCGCGCGTCGGCCTTTGCCGGGCCGTAGGGTGGGCAAAGCGGCCGCCGCAGCGCGGCGGCAGCGTGCCCACCGCGATCCGAAAGCGTGGGGGCAACATGGTGGGCACGGCGCCATTGCGATTTCGCGCGCAGACAGCGCAGCGCCGCGCCTTTGCCCACCCTACATTCCTCTTTGCAAAACGCGTCATTGCGAGCGCAGCGAAGCAATCCAGGGCTCAGCAAGGACTCTGGATTGCGTCGCTGCGCTCGCAATGACGGGGAATTTGTGGGCCGAGCCCTACCTCAACCCAGATGCCGCGCCGCTGCGGGGACGCGCGACATAAGGCCGCGCAAACATGTAGAGCCCCGTTGCCAGCAGCACGATCAGCGGAAGCAGCGCCAACAGCCCGACCCAGAACGCCGGCTGCGTCTGCGTCATCGCCGCGATATTGACGATGACGCCGAGCGTGAAGGCGATCGAGACCCAGCGGTGCGCTTGTCGAATCATATTGCTCCAGTTCATCCGTTCCCCCTCTTCATGAATACGCGGCTGATCACCGGCCCGTTGAGCCGATCTCCGAGTCTGATCCTCTCCATGAGCACGCGGCTGATGACCAACGTGCAGCGCCGATCTCGGAAGCAGACCCTCATGGTGAGGAGCGCCGCGCCGACCAAGCCTACGCGAGGCGGGGTCGTTGCACGCGGCGCGTTCGGGCGATGCGCTTGCATCGCCCTGAGAACCATGCGGCCCCAGTGTGGCCTCGCCCTTCGAGACGCCCGCCTGGGGGCGGGCTCCTCAGGGTGAGGGTTGAGAGTCGGGCTCGTCGATTGAAGATCGAGCGATTGCTTTCCCTACCAAGGCTCTCGCTCGTGTGTTCACCGCCGGGTGTGCCGCGCCAAGCCCGGCGCTCGACTTCATGATGATATTGCTTGCCGTCTGCACGGCTCAGTCGAGCCGTGCCAAGGTCTGCTCCAGGCCGTCGAAGAATTTCGGCCAGCCGTAGCGCGCGCCTTGATATGCGCGGGTCTGGTCGGCGGCGAAGCCGGTCTGCTCCATGCGCAGATGGGTGCCGGTCGCGGTCGGCGTCAGCGTCCAGGTCACGACGCTGTCGAGGCCGAGCGCGGCCCAACTGTAGGACAGGGTCCTGTTCGGCTCGATGGTCCGGACCTGGCAATCGACGACGCCCCAATCGGCCTTCAACGTGAAGCGATGATCGATCTGCGGCACGAAATCATTGGCCATCAGCCACTCGGCGATCAGGTGCGGCTGCGTCAGCGCGCGCCAGAGCTTTTCGGGCGGATGCGCGAACTCGCGCTCGACGACGACGGTGCGGGTCTCGGACGCGGGGGTCATTGATCCATCCTGTTCAGCAGGGTTTCCAGGTCGTCGAACCGGCTCTCCCAGAACGCCGCCATCCGGCTGGTCCAGTCGAGCAGGGGCGCGAGCGCCTTCGGCTGCGCGCGATAATGCGTCAGGCGGCCCTCATGGCGCTCGCGCACCAGGCCGGCCTGCTTCAGCACGCCCAGATGTTTCGACACCGCCGGCTGCGACACGCCGGCCTTGGCGGTGAGCGCGCCGACGGTCTGCTCGCCATGCCGGCACAGCCCTTCGAAGATGGCGCGCCGCGTCGGATCGGCGAGCGTGCGGAACAGCAGGTCGGGCGAGCGGGCCATTGAATCCATAACTCATGGGTTATGGATAATTGCATAACCGAACAGTTATGGATTGGTCAAGCGCGAATGCAGCTTCGCTGCGCGTTGCCGACAGCGTGACATGCCGCACAGCAGCACGGCTGCGAGATCGACTACTCCCGCGACATGCTGCGCCGTGTCGGGCCATGGCCCTCCAAGGGACGTGCAAGGGACGTGCAAGAGACGTTCAAGAGACGATGAGGTGCTAGCAGCCGACACCGATGGCGGGAGATCACGAACATGAAAATCCACGAGTCACGAACGCTGCGCACGCTGTGGATCACGCCGCAGAGGGCGATGGCCGCGATCATCCTCGGCGTCTTCCTGCTGTTGCACATCGTGGCCGGCATCGTCCTGCACGCTTCGGCCGCCGGTGGCGGCGTGTCCGCGGTGTCGCTGCGTCGGGATTGCGACTGAAGCCGTTTCATTGTCAGCGTCATTTCAGCCGGAGATACTTCATGCCCGGGTTGTCCTCATTCCTGTTGCTCAGCACCGCCGTTTTCTTCGGCGCCTTCGTCTCCGGCCTCGCCGGATTTGCGTTCTCCGCGGTGGCCGGTGCGATCCTGCTGCATGCGTTGCAGCCGCTGGAGGCCGTGCCCTTGATGATGGCGTGCAGCGTCGGCGTGCAGGCGACGAATCTGTGGGCGCTCCGCCACAGCATCCGCTGGAAGGACAGCTTCGTCCTGATCCTTGGCGGACTGCTCGGCGTGCCTCTGGCGCTATGGCTGCTGCACAATGCGGATGCCCGGCTGTTTCAGCAGGTCTTTGGCGCGACGATCGCGATCTACGCCGGCTATATGCTGTGCAAGCCCGCGCTCGGCAGCCTGCAACCCATGAACAAGGGCCGCACGGCCATCGTAGGCTTCGGCGGCGGTCTCATCGGCGGCCTCACCGCGATGCCCGGCGCGCTGCCGACGATCTGGTGCGAGCTGCACGGCCTGCCCAAGACCGAGCAGCGCGGCCTGGTCCAGCCGTTCATCGCCGCCATTCAGCTGACCTCGCTCGCGGTGATGCTGGCAAGGCGGGACCTGTCCTCGCAGGTGGCCATCGATCTCGCCCTCAGCATCCCGGCGCTGCTCGCCGGCACCGCGCTCGGCATCCTCGCCTTCCGCAAGGTCAACGACGCGCTGTTCAGGAAGATCATTCTCGGCATGCTGCTGGTGTCGGGAGTGTTGCTGGTGGTCTGACGATCGACCGCGCGCGTTGCAGAAAGCGAGCTTTCGGCTCCCTCCGTCTTGATATTCCGCGGTGCCTGTCGTTGATGGCGATCGGGAAGCCGACAAGGGACGCGTCCTTCGTCGCCGGTTGCCGGCTTCCTTTCGCGGCGACGAGGTCTGCCGCTCGTCGCAAGGTGAGGTCTGCATGCTCTTGTTGTCAGTCGTTCGCCGGCGTTGGGTAGGGCTGGTCACGCTCGCCATGGCGATGACTTCGGCTTCGATCATCGCAGGCGCCCACGAAGTCTCTTGGAATAGTGTTGGACCGGTCCGTTTGGGCATGACCGCCGCGCAGGCCGAAAAGGCGCTCAAGGCCAAGCTCGGATCGGTGGAATTGCCGTACACAAAGGACTGTTACGTGACCGGACGGATCGACGGACATGACAGCGCGCTGTCCTACGTGATCGTGGGTGGTCGGATTGTCATGATGACGGTGTTCCTGCCGGGCTACAAGCTGCCCAATCCAAGCATCGTCGACCGCAATGGCATCGGTGTCGGTGCGAGCGAAGCCGACATTCGCCGCGCATATCCGGAGGTCAAGAAGGAACGTGCGCCCGATTTCCGTGACACCGAGGACGCCGAGGCCGAATTCGCGCGCGAGCGAGCCCGACATGGTGAAACCGAGCCGGAGCCTCCGCCCCATTTTTGGTTGACCGTCGAAAGCCCCGATCGCAAGCGCGCGATGGTGTTCGAGACGCAGAATGACAAGGTGCTGTATTTCAGCATCGGGCTCAAACCCCAGGTTCTCGAGAATGAGCATTGCACCTGATGCGCCCGACGGGCTGAGATTGTTCTTTACGAAATCCAGAAATCATGCTCTATTGCGACTATCCCGCCCCACTCGGAAGGGGCGTTGCGCGCGATCGTCACGACACGCGGGCGGGGAGCGATGGCCATGGTCTTGCCGCAGCGTGTCCGAAGCGATGCGCGGACGAACGGCGGGCCGTGGACGTGAAGTCGCAGCGTGCTGGCACCCCGAAGCTGGTGTCCCGCGCAATGCGCAAGCATTGTCGCGAATGGTGGCCAACAAGCCGGCGCACCAGGCAGACTGCGTATAAGCGTTAAGACCGTCGCGCAGGGAATGCCGGATGCTCGGCTGAACCTGTGGTACCTGCCGCCTGCACTTTTCTCAGCAGGCGGGCCAT
>NZ_CAFJ01000669.1 GCF_000239795.1 Bradyrhizobium sp. STM 3809
CCGATGTACACGATCGTTTTGGCCACGCAGAAGGGCGGCAGCGGCAAGAGCACGCTCGCCATTGGTCTCGCCGTGGCGGCCCAGCAGGCCGGCCACAAGGTGCGCGTGATCGAAACCGACCGCCAGGGCACGCTGACGAAATGGCAGGCGCGCCGCGCCGCCGGCGAGCCGATCGTCGAAGCCGTCTATGATGCGAAAATGATCGAGCCGCGACTCGCGGCGCTCCAGCGCGACGGCGTCACCGTCTGCGTGATCGACACCGGCGCGGGCATCACCGCCTCGACCACGGCCGCCATCCGCCATTGTGATCTCTGCCTCATCCCGGCGCGGCCGAGCGTCGCCGACATCGAGGCCACGGCGCCGACGCTGAGCGTCGTCAGGGCCTGGCGCAAGCCGTTTGCCTTCGTGCTCAACCAGGCGCCGATCAGAGGCGGCCACCGCATCACCGACGCGACCACGGCGCTCGACGCCGACGCGCCGCGCGACATCGCCGAGGTGCTGGCGCAGCCCTTCATCATGATGCGCAACGATCACCAGGACGCGCTCGCCGCCGGTCTCGGCGTCACCGAGTTCGACGGCGACGGCAAGTCGGCGCAGGAGATCAAGAGCCTGTGGCGCTGGACCGCCGGCAAGCTCGCCGGCGACCACGTCATGCACGAGGCGGGCGAACTGAAGGAAGCGAGCGAGCACGCCGAGGTCGAATTCCCGATCATGCTGACCCCGCCCGCCGAAGAACCTAAGCTGCCGGTATCGCGCGTGTACCCGACCTGGGCCGACAACGGTATCAACTGGAAGGCGGGACTGTAGTCCTCCGCTTGGATCGAATCCCTCACCGCACCGGCAGCGCGCCCCCTCGCCCCGCCGGGCGGGAAAGGGGCGGGCCGAGGGGCAACAGCACCGGACGTGTCCTTGGTGCGCCCCTCGCACGATGACTGAACGGCTCTTGCAATGAGTTGCTCC
>NZ_CAFJ01000668.1 GCF_000239795.1 Bradyrhizobium sp. STM 3809
AGGCTGCGCTCGGACCGGTCACCGTGCTGATCAACAATGCCGGCATCGCGGTCGAGAAGCTCGCGGTCGAGCAGAGCGAGGCCGATTGGGACGCGGTGATCGGCGCCAACCTGAAGGGTGCCTATTTCGCCGCGACCGAGGTCGCGCGCCGCATGATCGCGCGGAAGGCGCCCGGCAACATCGTCAACATTGCCTCGGTGCTCGGCTTCAGCGTGGTGAAGTTCATCTCGCCCTATGCGATCTCCAAGGCTGGCGTCGTGCAGACCACCAAGGCGCTGGCGCTCGAGCTTGCCGCCAACAACATCCGCGTTAATGCGCTGGCGCCGGGCTACATCGACACCGACATCAATCACGATGTCTGGGAGACGCCGGCCGGCGAGAAGCTCATCAGGCGCATCCCGCAGCGCCGCGTCGGCCATGAGAGCGATCTCGATGGCGCCATCCTGCTGCTGGCGTCGAACGCCTCGCGCTACATGACCGGCAGCGTCGTCACGGTGGACGGCGGTTTCCTGCTGACCTGATCGACTCAGATTTGAGTCAATCCGGCAAAGCTTCCTCAAACCGCGTGCGGTATCACAGGCGGGATCTCGGGGGAGCGGCCGGCATGATGTAGCGCGTTCCCTGGGGTTCGTGACGGCGGGGCAGGCCTGATGGCCAGGCTGCCTTGGCTCGACCGGGCAAGTCAGAACAGGGGATGTCTGAAATGAAGTACTTGGTTTGCGCAGCCGTGTTGTTGGCGGCGACGGCCGCGTCCGCCGAAACCTACACGACGACCGTCAACCGGAGCGCCGATAGCGTGACGACCACGGCGTCGAACGGCACGGTCGCGACCACGCAGATGTCGCGCAACGGCAATACCACGACCTACACGACCACCGTCACGCGGGGCGGCGCCGCGAGCTACCAGCCGATGGGCTCCAGCGGCTACAAGCCGATGGGACGCTGAGGCTCACGGGACGTCGTAGCCGCGTCCATATCGCGGCCGGCGTCGGCCGTCATGGCGCGGGTCAGGACCCGCGCATCTCCGCCTTGATCATGTCGGCCGCCTTCTCGCCGATCATGATGGTCGGCGCGTTGGTGTTGCCGCCGATCAGGGTCGGCATGACCGAGGCATCGACCACGCGCAGGCCGGACAGGCCGTGCACCTTGAGGGTCGGATCGACCACCGCGAGCGGATCGGCCGTGCCCATCTTGCAGGTGCCGACGGGGTGATAGACGGTGTCGACGCGGGCGCGCAGGACGCTGCGGATGTCGTCGTCGGTCCTCACCTCCGACGTGAACAGGTCGCGCGTGGCGAGGCCGCGCATCGCCGGCGTCTCCATCAGCCGCCGCGTGGTCTTATAGCCCGCGACCATGGTTTCGACGTCGTCATCGTCGCCGAGGAAGTTCGGATCGATCAGCGGCGGCGCCAGCGGATCGGCGCTCTTGAGCGCCACGGTGCCGCGGCTCTTCGGCCGCAGCAGGCAGAAGTGGCAGGAGAAGCCGTTGCCGTGGCGCTTGCGGCCGTGGTCATCGGTGACCGCCATGCCGAAATGCAGCTGGATGTCGGGGATGTCGAGGTTCGGGTCGGTCTTCAGGAAGCCGCCGCACTCCGCGAAGTTCGAGGTCAGCACGCCGCGGCGCTCGCGCCGATATTGCCCGATGCCTCGCAGCAGCCGCTGCACGCCCCTCGGCGACAGCGAGTTGAAGTTCGGATTGTCGGATGTGTAGCCGAAGATGAAGTCGGGATGGTCCTGCAGGTTCTGGCCGACGCCCGGCAGATGATGGACGCTGGCGATGCCGAGCTTGCCCAGGGCGGCGGCATCGCCGACACCCGAGAGCATCAACAACTGAGGCGTCTGGAAGGCGCCGGACGCCAGGATCACCTCGCGGCGGCAACGGATCTCCCTGACCTCCTTGCCCTGGCGATACTTCACGCCGACGGCGCGCTTGCCGTCGAACAGGATCAGCGAGGCCTGCGCCGACGTCTCCACCCGCAGGTTGCGGCGCTGGCCCAGATGCGGCTGGATGTAGGCGCGCGCCGCGCTCCAGCGCTCGCCATTCTGCTGGGTGACCTGGTAGAGGCCGAGGCCCTCCTGCGTCTCGGCGTTGAAATCCTCGCGGATCGGAAACTGCGCCTCGCGCGCCGCCTGCAGGAAGATCTCGTGCACGGGATTGTCGGTGCGCAGGCGATTGACGGGCAGCGGACCCGATTGCCCGTGATACGCGCCGTTGAAGTCCGCGTTGTTCTCCGCGCGCTTGAAATAGGGCAGAACGTCGTCATAGGACCAGCCGGGGTTGCCGAGCGCCGCCCATTGGTCGTAGTCGGCGCGGTGGCCGCGGATGTAGACCATCGCGTTGATCGCCGAGGAGCCGCCGAGCCCGCGGCCGCGCGGCTGATAGCCGATGCGGCCGTTGAGGCCCGGCTGCGGCACCGTGGTGAAAGACCAGTTGTTGACCGGGCCGGCCACCATCAGGAACAGCATGTAGGGCGTCTTGACGATCCAGTTGTCGTTGCGCCCGCCGGCATCGAGCAGCATGACCGACGTGCCCGGATCTTCGGACAAGCGGCCCGCAACCGTAGCTCCGCCGCTGCCGCCACCTACGACGATGAAATCGACCTCGTCTGCCACGCGTATCTTCTCCCTGATGTGCTTATTGTTTGTTTGGCTTGTTTGTTTGGCCGTCACTCCGGGGCGCCGCGGAGCGGCGAACCCGGAATACCGAGCTTGGTTAGCTTCTCATCACCACGAGAGTCCGGGTTCGCGCTGCGCCCGGTCCGGAATGAGCGGGTGTTGATCAGCTCAGAAACCGCAGCAGCTTCTCGATTCTGGCGACGCTGGCGCCATAGGGCGGATAGAGATCCTTCATGCGGTTGAACGGCGAGCGGTAGAACACCGGCTTCAGCTTGCTGAAGCTGTTGAAGCCCCATTCGCCGTGATAGTGGCCGATGCCGGAGGCGCCGACGCCGCCCATCGGCTGGTTCATCTGCGCGAAATGCAGCAGGCAGTCGTTGATCGTGACGCCGCCGGAGACGGTGCGCGCCAGCACCTTGTCGCGCGCAGCGTCGTCGCGGCCGAACCAGTACAGCGCCAGCGGCCGGTCATGCGCGTTGATGAAGCGGATCACCTCGTCGGCGTCGCGGTAGGTGAGGATCGGCAACAGCGGACCGAAGATCTCCTCCTGCATGATCGCCATCTCGGCCGTCGCGCCGGCCACGACCGTCGGCGGGAACTTGCGCAGCTTCTTCCAGGCGGGGTCCTCGGGGCTGGTCACGCTCAGCGTCCTGGCGCCGCGCGCGATCGCGTCGCGCAGCAGGCCTTCGAGCCGCGCATAGTGCCGGTCGGAGATGATCGAGGTGTAGTCGGCGTTGCCTGGGTTGGTGCCGAACATGCTCACCATGTGGGCGTGCAGCTTGCCGGCAAAGGCGTCGCGCTGCGCTTCGGGCACGAACACGTAGTCGGGTGCGATGCAGGTCTGGCCGGCATTCATCAGCTTGGCGTAGGCAATGCGTTCGGCCGCCTCGTCGATGTTGGCGGAGACATCGACGATGGTTGGCGACTTGCCGCCGAGCTCGAGCGTCACCGGCGTGAGGTTTCGCCCCGCGGCCTCCGCGACGATGCGGCCGACGCGGGTCGAGCCGGTGAACACCAGATGATCGAACGGCAGCGCGGCGAACGCCTGCGCGATGCCGTCCTCGATGCCGGTGACGGCAAACTCGCCCGGGTCGAAGCTCGCGGCGATGAGCTGCTTCAGCAGCGCCGAGAACCCTGGCGTCAGCTCGCTCGGCTTGATCAGCACGCGATTGCCGGCCGCGATCGCGCCGATGGCGGGCGCGAGCGTCAGCTGCAGGGGATAGTTCCAGGGCGCGATGATGCCGACCACGCCGAGCGGTTGCGGGATCAGCCGGTTGCGGGCGGGGAGGAACTGCAGCGAGGTTGCGATCCGGCGCGGCGCCATCCAGCGCGGCAGCATCTTGAGCGTATGCTTGAGCTCCGTCTGCAGGAACAGCGTCTCGGCGATCGTGGTCTCGACCGCGCAGCGATGGCCGAAATCGGCCGAGATCGCCTGTTCCAGGCGCTCTTCATTGTCGGACAGCAGCGCGCGCAGGCGCTTCAGGCGATCCTGCCGATCCGCCAGCGAGGGCGGAGGTGAACTGCGCGAGGCCTCCACCATCGCGTGGAAGGCGTCGTCGAGCGTCGATACCGCGGGGCTCTTCAGGGATTGGTCCATCGACGTCTCCTCATGTGTCCTGCAGCCGCTTGCGGGCCGTCGTTCTCGTTCGTCTCGCGAAGCTGCCGCGTTGCGAAACTCTTGGCAAGCGCGGCCGACATGTCGTTTTCGCCGACAGGTGACCAGGCACCTGTTGCCGGCTCTCGGACCGCCTGTCGCGCTTCTCCCAGGGACATGTCGCGATCTCCTCGCCCGGCCGCAAGACGGCACCGCCCGGGGCGGCCAATCGCTCCTACAACAGATTGATTCATAGACGTTTTTCGGAATCTGAAAGCATTTCCAACAGGTGTCACAATAAGGCAAAAAAACTTCCGAAAAGCCCTTTCCAAACCGGCCTCGCATTGGTACATACCGCCCGCACCCGATGGCCGCACCGGCCGACGGGCTCAAGCCTTCTCAGGAAGCCTTTGGGATGGATCGGCGGCGCTCTCGGGCGTCAGCCAGGAACGCCCGATAATTCCCTGAAGGTGTGCACAAGTTAACGCGGGGTGGAGCAGCCCGGTAGCTCGTCAGGCTCATAACCTGAAGGTCATAGGTTCAAATCCTATCCCCGCAACCAACTTAACGGAAGTGACCGACACTCCCGCAGCCGCTTCGGCTGCGGGAGTTTTGGTTTTTGCGCCATAGTCGCTTTGATCCGCTGTCCGACTGAGGACGGTGCCGAATTCCCTGTACAGCGTGGCCTCGATTGGCCCTCGCTTGGCGCCCGGTCGGATCAGGCTGTTCCGGGCGGCGGCTGTTGACGTTGGCGGTCTCGCGGAGATGATTGTCGCCGATCGCTCAACGAGACAAGCGTTTGAGAGGTTGTCGCGACAATCAAGCAGGCGCCAAGCGGCGCCGACAGGTTCGCGGAGAGGGAGAGGCCAGCTCCGTTGCGCTTCGAATTCCGCTGGCTCATCGCTTTTCGAGCATTCCCGTCACGGACGTCTGCTCGGCTCAAGGCATTTCGTTCGCTCTTGGTCCGGACACGGGACGCTCGGCGCGGCCTACGCAAACGGGAGGTCTCGTCCCGGGCTTTTGGACGCGAGGATCCGTGTTGACGGTGGGGCGTACCGACGTGGTCTCGGGAAGCTTCGACGAATCGATGTCGTCATCGAACGCGATCAGCACGGGAATCATGATGTCCGAAGCTTCCATGGATCCGTCGCCGTCGCCTGAGATCCGCAACAGAGCATTCTGCCGAGAGATATCGACCACATGCCCGGGAAGGGTCCGGTCCGACGGCCCCGCGATGGCAATCGCCACGGGCTGTCCGACCACGATCCGTTCAGCTCGATGATCCTCGAAATAGGCAATGACGTACGCTTTGTCGGAAGCGGGATCTATCTGGACGATGGCGTTTTGCGTCGACACCAGCGCGATCATGACATTGAAATACTGCAGGCCGCACCAGACGGCGGCACAGAGAACGGCGAGGCCCGCCGCCGACAGCAAAGCGCGGTTCCGACCGGAAGCCAGCATCGATGCCGAACGGATCCGAGCCCGCGCCAGGGTTCTGCGTCCTGCGTCGGCCCAACGTGCTGCCCGAGAGCGGTACCTTGCGAACATGGAGAGCTTGCCTTGTGATCGGAAACACGTGCCCGATCTCTTGCGAAGAAAACGACCTCGGTGCCGGAAGTGGACTGGCGACCTCGAATGGCTCGGATTCGATCTGCCAGAGCTATGTGGGCGGTCTGCGCCGCTTTGATAATGTTGGCAGGTCGGAATGGGTCGTTTGGCTTTGACACATAATGGCTCGCATCCAACTTTCTGGGCTCTGCGGCCTCTGTGGCGGTCGCCGAGCGCCTCAGCTTGACGTAGGCGGCCCGCGAGCTCGGAATGGCGTTGCCGACCATCCGTCGGACCGTCGGGTCGCTCGAGGAGGGTCTCGGCGCCATGGCGCAAGCGTCCGGGCGTCATCTCCAGATGAGTTCGATGCAGGTGGCAATGGGCGGAGCTGTCCCCGCCCATTGTCGTGTTTGAACGGCCTCAGCTCTTTTTGCTGGTCTTGACGAAAGCGCCGATCTGGGCCGCGGCCATCTCCGGATGCTGATGGTGCGGACCGTGGCCGGCACGGGGGTAGGTGATGAGGTGAAGCGTCGGCAGCTGCTGGTTCAGCGCGTACCAGTTCTCGATGGGCATCACGATGTCGTGGTCGCCGCCGATATGGAGGATCGGCGTCTTCGTCGACTTCAGCAGTTCGAGGATCTGGTCGGCGGGAAACAGCGGATTGCGTGGCGTATTGCCGATCTGGGCGATGGCCCAGTCGGCCGGCACGTCGGGGCTGCGTCCCTCCTTGCGCGCCATGATGCGCTCGAACGATCGCTTGGAGGCCTCGCGGCTGGCGCTGTCGGCGGGCTCGAAGAACACCGTCGTGAACTGATCGAGCGAGATGCCCGGAGCGGCAGCGGTGTCGTAGAACAATTGCTCGCCGGGTTTGACGAGATGACCCGGAGGCGTCGTGGCCAGGAGGACGACATGGCTGGCCTGGTCGCCCGTCATCGCCAGGATGATCTGAGCCGTGATGCCGCCGATCGACCAGCCTCCGACGGCAAAATCCTTCAGCTCCAGCGCCGTGATGAGATCCACGCCATCCTGCGCCAGCGACATCGGGTTGTAGGACTTCTCGCCGGTGGAGAGGCCGAGTCCCGAATAGTCGAAGGTGATGACCTGGAAGCCTTGCGCCACCAGGCCGTCGATGAACGCGGGATCCCAGAGATCGAGGACACCGCGAAAGCGGTTGCATAGAACGAGCGGCTTGCCCGTGCCGACCGAGCGATATGCGAGCCGCCGTCCCTTGCTCTCGACGTAGTTGGTCGGCGCGACGGCGTAGCTCTCGGCCGCGTGCGCGGCGAGCGGCATCGACATCACCGCGGCGCCTGCAGCAGCAGCGGCAAGGACATTCCGGCGAGGCTGTGAGTACATGATCGTCATTCCTTTGAAAACGCGGTTACGTCGGATTTCAAGCCGAGCGGCGGTAGCGTTCGGCCGGAGCTCCGCCGAGGCCTGACGGCAGGATGGCGCGGGCCGTCTCGAAGGCGTCCCAGAGGCCGGCGTCGCCGAGTGGCGGGATCGTCACGGTTTCCCGGCGGTCGAAGCCGATCAGCGCGGCGTCGACGAGATCATCGACCTCCATCAAATTGGGGATCTTCGCCAGGTCGGCTCCGGCCTTGGTCCAGATGTCCGTCCGGGTCGCTGCGGGCAGGACCGCCTGGACATAGACGCCCTTCGGGCCGAGCTCTGCGGCGAGGCCCTGCGAGAAGGTCAGGAGATAGGCCTTGGTTGCCGCGTAGATGCCGGGGAAGACGGCCGGCATGAACGAGACGACCGAGCCGATATTGATGATCGCGCCGCTGCCGCGCTTGACCATTCCGCCGACCGCCGCCGAGGCGAGCAGGGTCGGAGCGGTCACGTTGAGGCTGAGCAGCTGGGCCATGCGCGCCGGATCTGCGCCTGCGAACGGGCCGAGCAGCGCGGCGCCTGCATTGTTGACCAGCACGTCGATCGCGTCACCGGAGCGCAGCCGGGCTTCGACCGTCGCCAGCTGAGCCGGATCGGTGAGGTCTGCGGCGATGATCTCCACGGAGATGTCGTGGGCGGCACGAAGCTCCGCGCCGAGATCCCCCAGTTTTTCCGCCGAGCGGGCCACGAGGACGAGGTTGTGGCCGCGGGCCGCGAAGCGCCGGGCGTAGACGGCGCCGATTCCGGTCGAGGCGCCGGTGATGAGGGTGGTGGGCATGCACGGTCTCCTGACTACCCCGATAGGGGCGGTTCGATTGGATGATGATCATCATCTAATTGAAAAGATGATGGCTGTCATCTATAATTTTTTGGCAAGGAGATTTCTCATGGCCCGAAGTCAGAAACAGAAGGAGGAGAGCCGGCAGGCCATCGTCCGCTCGGCCGCCCGCCTGTTCCGCGAACGCGGCGTGGATGGCGTGACTGTTGCTGAAATCATGGAGGGAGCCGGCCTCACGCATGGCGGCTTTCCGCGACACTTTGCCAGCAAGGACGAACTGGTGACCGAGGCGTTGGCCGACGTCTTCATCGCCACCGCCAGGGATCCCCTGCTGCCGGCCAGCGACCTGTCGAGCTACGCCCGCGCCTATCTGCGGCCCGAACATCGGGACGCCCCCGGCAAGGGCTGTGTCTTCGCCGCGCTCGGTCCCGAAATGGCGCGGGCAACAGCCGCGACGCGTCACATGCTCACAGAAGCCATCAAAGGGCAGATCGATCAATTTGCCGGCATGACCGGAGGCTCGACGGCCGAAAGCAGGCGGGTGGAGGCAATCGGGACGTGGGCGACCATGATCGGCGCCATGGTCATGGCGCGGATCGTGGACGACCAGGAACTCGCCGATGAGATCCTGACCTGCGCCCGCCGCTATCTCGATGCGGACAGCTGATCGGGGGCGGGCCGGTGTTGTAGATCTCCGCGGCGAGCGCTTCTGATCGGGATAGGCGCGGCGTGAACCGCCGCCAACGAAGCCGCAACCCACAAGACGCCCGCAGCCGGCCGGCTGCGGGCGTTCTGCTCTTCAGGCGTGGCCCCGCGTCAGTTGCGCGTCGGCGCGGGCACGGCGGTGCGGTTCGCCGGCACCGTCACGGGCTGGTAGGAGAACACGTCGCGGCTGCGCGGGTCGACGGTGACCTTGAGCCAGCGGACGTCGTTGTTGCCGTTGCCCTGGTTGTCGCCGAAGGTTTCGACGCGAACGAAGTTCTCGAGCCGCTGGCCCGCGCTGTTGAGGAACGGCTGGTCGATGCGGAAGTAGTGCGAATCGCCGTGGACATAGGCGACCGGCTTGCGGAACGCCTCGACCTCGCTGCGCAGCGCGGTCAGAAAGCTCGCGAATCCGTCGGGCTGGCCGTCGGTCTCGGCGAGCGTCTTCGGATCGCGCAGCGGCGCGCGGGTGGAGTCGGAGAGATCCCAGCCGGGGTCGGCCTGCGAGATGAACATCACGGCCGCCGAATTGCGCTTCTTGGCCTCGGCGAAGGTCTGCTGCATCCAGAGAATGACCGCCGCGTTGCGGGCGTTGTATTCGTCCGGATCCGGGTTCGTATCGCAGAGATTGTTGCAGGAGCCCTGCACGTTCAAGGTCGCGTAGGTGACGCGGCCGATGGTCCAGCGGCGGTTCTCGACGCAGCCGACCCTGGTGCCGTTGGCGCCCAGGCAGAGCGCGTCGGTCTGCACCTCCTGGCGCAGCTTGCGCTGGCCGAGCGAGAACGGGGTCGAGAAGAACACCTTGCGCTCATAGTCGAGCCGGTCGCGCGAATTGTAGCCGCCGTTGGACGGACGGTCGCAGTCGACCCAGTCGTTGTCGCCCGGCGTGAACATCGCCGGCGCCTCGAGGCTGTTGAAGAAGGCCAGCGCCTGAGCATAGAGCCCGGCATCGCAGGCCGAACCGGAGCCCTGCTTGAGGTCGCCGTCGTGAACGCTGAACTTGAGCCGATGGGCGTTCATGTCGGCGATCAGGTTCGGGACGCCGACAGTGGCCTGCAGCGTCGAATAGGGCAGGTCGCCCCAGAGGCCGATGGTGTAGCTGTCGTCATCGTCGTCACGGTCGTGATCATGCGCAAAGCTCGGCGCCGCCACAGCAAAGGACAGCAATGAAACGGCGACGGACAGCGTGAGCAGCTCGTGAAACGCAGATTTGAGTGATGATCGAAACGTCATTCTGCAAGATCCCCCAAGATCCCGGTTGCAAAGCGCCGCTCGCATCCGAGCGACCGGACGACGATGCGGAGCGTCGACAACGCAGGCGTGACGAATGGCTGACAATCGGCTGACGGATCGATGATGCTGCGGATCGGCAGATCGCAGCGCGGTGGCGGTCGCCGCATGCCAAGCCCGCCGCAACGGAGTGCGGCGGGCCTGTCGTCTCGGTGCTCTTGCGCCGACGGAAGCGGCCGATCAGCGATCGCCGTCCCGATCGTGGTCGTGGTGGTGCCAGTCGCCGCCATGATCGTCGTCGTCGCCGGCGAACACGAACAGGTTCATCAGGTCGCCGATCGCCGGACGGTTCTTCGGCACGTAGCGATTGTCATCGCGATCGTGGATCGGGTTCGGCAGCCGGTCGCGGCTGACGGCGGAGATGGTCGGCAGCCGCCAGTTGCGCTCGATGAACTTCAACAGCGAGACGTGGTCGTAATAGGTGTGGTCGACATGCCCCTTCCTGGCCAGCGGCGAGACCAGGATGAAGGGAATGCGGGTGCCGTCGCCGAGGAAGTCGACCGGCTGGACATAGCCAGAGTCGTAATAGCCGCCGCCTTCATCCGTGGTGATGAAGATCGCGGTCCTGGCCCAGAGCTGCGGGTTGGCCTTGACGCGGTCGATCAGGGCCTCGAGGAATTTTTCATAGAGGTCCGTGGTCGAATCGGCGGGATGGCCGGCCAGGGCCTCGAACGGGCGCACGAATGACACCGCCGGCAGCGTGTTGTTCTGCACGTCCTTCACGAAGGCGCCGTAGTTCTGCAGCTTGGCTTCTTCGGCCGGATTCGTCATGACCTTGATGAAGCCCGTGAGCGGGTCGCAGATGCCGCAATAGGAATGGAACAGCAGCGGCACGCCGTCGACGCTCTTGGCGAAGGTCGTGGCGTCGTCGCCGCGGTCGGCGCTGTAATATTTCCAGGACACGCCCCGCGCCGTCATGACGTCGGCGATGGTCGGCGCGCTCTGCGGCGGCAGCACGAACTTGTCCGAGCCCAGCGTGTTGGGCTTGGCGCTGGTCTGGTTCCAGAACATGCTGTAATTGTTGACGAGATAATAGTGGTTCGGCGCGCAATTGTTGTTATGGACGCCGTTCTTGAACAGCTGCTCGTTGATGGCCGCGACGCCGGGCGCGCTCGGATCCGAGCAGTTGACGTAGGACCCGCCGCTGTAGCCGTCCTGCTTGTAGTAGTTGTTGGTGCCGGGGACCGGGTCCGGATTCTCGATCTGGTTGGCGTAGGGGACGGCGGGCGCCCCGTTCATCGTCTCGGGATTGGTGAAGAACGCCGCGTGGCCGGTGACCAGGGATTGGAAGTTGGCGCCCGTGCCGCCCATGACGGCTTGGTGGTAATTGTCGCTGATCGCGTAATCGTCGGCGAGCTGCTTGAAGAACGGCGCGTCACCGGGCTGCGCCTTGCCGCTCGCATCGATGAACGGGTTCATGTTGTAGAAGCCCATCGAGATGGCGCCTTCCATCGGATTGAAGCCGCCTGCCGGATAGGGCTTGCCGTTCGAGCCGGTGCCGATGCTCTGCTCGACCCACACGAACTTGTCGTGCTTGCCGCCGTCGATGTCCTGCCACATCTGGAAGAAGCGGTGCACCGGATCGCCGGTGTAGGCGGCGTAGGGCACGTATTTCGAGATCTGATACGGTCCGTTGGGGAGATTGGCGGGAAAGCGCGTGTCGAGCACGTTCTGCGGCAGGCCGATGCCGTAGGTGGTGTAGGGCTGCGGCAGCGTCGCGTAGGCGCCGGAGGATGCGGTCTCGGCGGAATAGCGCACCTCGTCACGGCCGATGCGCTGCTCGGCCTTCTTGAAATGCGGACCCGGCGTGCCGTCCTCGTTGACGATCCCTTTGCTGAGCAGATTGTCGATGCTCCGGCCCGCCTTCGGCTTGTAGGTGCCGAACAGGTTGTCGAAGGTGTGGTTCTCGCCGACGATGATGATGACGTGCTCGATCGGCGTGGTGGTGGCCGGACCGGCGAAGGCAGGCGCGAGGCTGGTCGCGGTGAAGGCGGCGGTGGTCGCAAGCGCGAGCGCCTTTGATCCCGTGATCGTGGATCGGGTGACTGTTCTGGTCATGACATCTCCGGACGGAGTGGGGTGGCCGGCGCGCGCCATGTGCCGTGCGGCGCCTGCGTCAAGACATCGCAGCAACAAATTGCAACGCGGTGTCGGCCGTGCTTCGGATTTGTGAAATGCGTGTGAAGCGCGCGCTCGAGCCAAGGCGCATCAGCGTGCGAACGGTCGCCGAGTCCTTGCCGGCCGGCTCGTGGAGACCGATGAAGCTGCTCTGGTCCGCGCCGGCAGCCGTGTCCGATGCGCGGACGCTGCTGTCAGAAATGACCTGCCACCCAGTTCAAGGCCAGGGCCTGGCCTTGCGCGATCTGGCTGGTCGACATCTTCGAGGCGACAGCATTGCGCAGGCGCAGATAATAGCTGCGCTGCGCCGGGCTGGCATGTCCGGCTGCGAGATTCAGCCATTTGTAGGCGAGCACGACATCCTGTGGCACGCCGTGGCCCTTGTCGTACATCAGGCCGAGCATGGCCTGGCCGAACGGGTTGCCTGCCGCGGCGGCCTGGCAATACAGGTCGCTCGCGACCTCGTAGACCTGCGGCGTCCCGAAGCCGTTCTCATACATGAAGCCGAGCATCGCCTGGGCCCTGGGGTCGCCATGCAGCGCCAGCGGCGCGAGCACGCGAACCGCGCGCACGAAATCGCCGCGCGCATAGGCGCTGCGGGCGGCGCTGACCGAATCCGCGCGAGCGGGCGTTGCCGCCGCGCCGAGCAGGAGCGTCGATGCGGCCAGCGCGGCGGCCAGGCGCCGGAGCGTCGACGCAGCGTTGCGGTCGAAATCAGCGGGCAGTGCGGACACGCAAATCATCCGTGATGCTGGCTCCGACCGATCCGCGGAGCTTGGAGCGGAGTTCTTCGGCCACCTGATGGGCATCGCTGCCGTCGCGAATGATCTGCGGCCGGATGAAGATGATCAGCTCGGTCCTCGTGCCCTTCTTGTCCTGGTGCGAGAAGGTGTCGCCGAGGATCGGAATCTCGTCGAAGCCGGGAATGCCGTTGCGGTTGCCGGTCTGCTGCTCGCTGATCAGGCCGGCCAGCAGCACGGTCTGGCCATTGGCAACGGAGATCGCGCTCTTCACCTTGCGCTGCGAAACTGTCGGCGTGAGGCTCGCGGCGCTCTGGGCCGCGACGTTGCTGATCTCCTGCTCGACCTCGAGCCGAACATTGCCGTTGGCGGCGATGCGCGGCACCACGCGCAGGATGATGCCGGTGTTCCGATAGTCGATCGTGTTGACGACGGTGTTGCTCGACGACAGCACGGTGGCGCTGCCGGTCGACACCGGCACGACGTCGCCGACCTGCAAGGTCGCGGCCTGGTTGTTGATCACCACCAGGGACGGATTGGAGAGCACCTTGACGGTGGTGACGGTGTGGAGCGCATCGAGGATCATCGTGGGCGACGCCTCGTGTCCGATCAGGAAGTTGAAGCCCGGCAAGGCGCGGTTGATCAGGGCGGTCGTCGCCGCCGAGGTCGTGGCGGTGGCGAGCGATGTCGTCTGCGTGTTGGTGATCGATCCCTTGTCGGTGCCGAGGCCGAGCACCTTGCTGGAGAGATAGGCCTGCACGCCGTAGGAGAGCTCGTTGGTGAGCGTGACCTCGGCGATGGTGGCATCGATGCCGACCTGCAGCACCGGCTGATCGAGCTGCTGCAGCGTGCCGGAGATGATGCGATAGCTCTCGCGGTCGGCGTAGATGAGCAGCGAGTTGTTCACGGTGTCCGGGGTGATCCGGACATTCGGCATCAGCGCCTGGCCGCCGCCGGCCCCGCCGCTCCGCGGTTCCAGCCCGGTCGAAGAGGGCGTGCTCGATGAGGAGGAGGCGCCGGAGGACTGCATGCCGGACAGACCGCCGCCTTGCGTCCGGCCCGATGGATTGGCGCCGGCATTGGAGGAGCCGCCCGTATTGGTGTTGAACGACAGCCGGTCGGCGACCGACGTGGTCGTGCCGTCCGACCCCGGCGCCGTCTGGCTGTCGGTGCTGTCGGACGCCGACGAGCCGGCACCGCCGAACATGTCGGTGAGCACCTTCGCCAATTGGCGCGCGTCGCCATAACGAACGCGGTAGACGTGTACGCTGGTGCGGCCGGAGTCGGCCTGATCGAGCCGGCGGATCCATGTCGCCGCGGTTTGCAGCAGCGCCGGCTTGCGCGTGACCACCATGATCGCGTTGAGCCGGTTGACGACCTGCAGCTTGACGAGATTCTGGCTGAGGCCGTTCTCGCCGCTGTCCATGATCTTTTCGAGTTCGGTGATCAGCGGTTCCGGCGCCGAATTGCTGACCGGGAAGATACCGACCGACTGGCCGCGCATCCAGTCGACGTCGAAGCTGAGCGCGGTCTCGATCGCGGAGCGCCGCTCGGCCCCGGTGCCCTGGATCAGGAGCATGTTGCGCGTCGGGTCGGCGCGCACGCTGCCGGCGCGGGTGGCGAAGCTGTCCATCAGTTTCAGGATCGTCTGCGCACCGACATATTGCAGCGGCACGACCGACACGCCGTAGCCGGGCTCGGCGCGGGCGGCCTCGCCGTCGACCTGTCCGGCGCCGATGGCGTCGCCGAGCGGGGTCAGCTTGTAGCCGCCACCTTCGCGGACCAGCACGACGCCCGACAGACGCAGCGCGCTTTCCAGCACGAACAGGATGTCGGATTTCGGCACCGGACGGGCCGAGACCAGGCTGACGCTGCCCTGGACGCGGGGATCGATGGAGTAGCCGGCACCCATGATGTCGCCGATCACGACCTTGGCGACCTGCGCGATCGGCGTGTTCTCGAAGTTGAGGTCGTAGCCCTTGCCACCGGCCGCCGGCAGGGGGCGGGCCTCGGCGACCTCCTGCACCATCGTGCCTTGATAGGTCCGTGCCGCAGCGCGCTCGACCTCGGGACGTCCCTGGATCGAGGCCACCGGCGCGTTGTCACGCGGGAGAATGTCGAGCGAGCGTACCTTGTCGATGACGTCGACATCCGCCGGCGCGCTGGCCTGCGAGTTAAGCGTCGCCATGTTGCAGGACGCGAGCAGCACCGCCATTGCGGGCAGCGAGGCCCGTCGGACAACCGCAGCAAAGTGGCTTCGATTGTCGCTACGAAACATGAACTTACCGATCTACTCGTGTTGCCGGTCGAAACGGCAGGCGCCGGTTTGGACCTCGTGCCCTGCATAGCGGTCCAATGTGACACTTATGTATATCCGCCTGGCACCGCCGACCTTTGCGCAGCATGTGTGTCGGAAATGTCGGCGGGGCGGGATTTCGTACAGCCGTCATGTTCGCGATCAATAACGTCGGGTGCCAGTAGCGGGGTGCCGAGACGATGGGCCGGCACGGGCGCCACCCGGATCACGCCATGAGCGGTATGCTGTCGACCCAGTTCCACGACTATCTTCGGCAGCGCCACCCGCAGGCTGGCGACAGCGCAGCTGCGGGCGAAGCCCAGGTTGCGCTCTGGGATCGGTTCGGCCTGAGCGCCGAAATGTTCGCCGAGGAAGCCGCTCGCTTCACGGGGTTGGAGCGCGTCTCGTTGCGCGAACTGCTGGCGGCCGCGCCCGCTACAGTGGAATTCTCCGATCGTTTCCTGCGCGAGGTGCTCGGCTATCCTTATAAGACGCCGGAAGGCGCCGCCGTGTTCGCGGTCGCCGATCCGACCGATCAGGCGGTGCGTCGGGCGGCGGAACTTGTGCTCGGCCCGGCGACGGCGTTCAAGGTCGCCTCGCATGAGGATATCGCCGTCGTGCTCGACCAGCGGCTCGGCGGCGGCACCGAGGAGGCCGAGGTCTCGCCCGCGCAGGAGCTGCGCGACGACGATGTCGAAAGCCTGCGCGACCTCGCCAGCGGCGCGCCGGTGGTGCGTGCCGTGAACGATCTGATCGAGAAGGCGGTGGAGATGCGCGCCAGCGACATCCACATCGAGCCGTTCTCGACCGGGCTCGTGGTCAGGCTTCGTGTCGATGGCTTGCTGCGCCCGATCGCAGCGCCCGCGGGCGTGCTGCCGCAGGCCGTGATCTCGCGCATCAAGATCGTCGCCGGATTGAACATCGCCGAGCGCCGCCTGCCGCAGGACGGCGCCGCGCGCATTCGCGCCGGCCGCACCGAGATCGACGTCCGCGTCGCCATCATGCCGACGCAGGCCGGCGAGTCGGCGGTGCTGCGCATCCTGCCCAAGGACCGCTCGCAGCTGGTGGCGAACCGGCTTGGGCTATCCGCGCGGGACGACGCGGCCTTGCGGCGCCTGATCACGCTGCCGCACGGCATGATCGTGATCACCGGTCCGACCGGCAGCGGCAAGACCACGACGCTCGCGACCATCCTGTCGATGCTCAATACGCCGGAGCGCAAGATCCTCACCGTGGAGGATCCGGTCGAATACGAGATCCCCGGCATCAACCAGTCGCAGATCAAGCCGGCGATCGGTCTGACCTTCGCCAGCGCGCTGCGCTCTTTCGTGCGCCAGGACCCGGACGTCATCATGGTCGGCGAGATCCGGGACAGCGAGACCGCGCATGTCGCCATCCATGCGGCGCTGACCGGCCACCTCGTGCTGACCACGCTGCATACAGAGACTGCTGCGGCGGCGGTGCCGCGGCTGCTCGATCTCGGTGTCGAGGGCTATCTGCTGCGATCGACCTTGCGCGCCGTCATTGCCCAGCGCCTGGTCCGCCAGCTCTGCGAGCACTGCAAGACGGCGAGGCCGCTGGATGAGGCGACCTGCCGTGACGATCCGCGCTACAGCCATGTCGGTCTCGTTCCGGGTGACATCACATGGCATCCGGCGGGGTGCGAGCGCTGCGGCCACAGCGGCTATCGCGGCCGGGTCGGAGTATTCGAGCTGCTCGAGCTGACGACCAGCCTGCGCGAGCTGATCGCCGACAGTGCCGACGGTCTCGCGATCGACCGGCGCGCGATCCAGGAGGGCATGACGACGATGCTCGACGACGGCGTCGCCAAATGCCGGGCCGGCGTCACCTCGGCGTCCGAGCTGTTCCGTGTCCTCGTGATGCGTTGAGGTGTGGATCGTGCCGAGCTACCGCTACCGCGCGCTGACGCAATCCGGCGAGATCGTCGTGGGCTCGCTCGTCGCGCCATCGCGCGGCGAGGTCGAGCGCCGCATCTCCTATCTGCAGCTGCTGCCGATCGAGACCGTCGAGGAGAAGGCCAGGACCGCATCGTCGGTGGGATTGTCGTTCGGCGGCCCGTCCGCAGCGGAGGTGACCACCTTCACGCGCGACCTCGCCTTGCTGCTCAAGGCCGGCGCGCGGCTCGATGACGCGCTCGACCTGCTCTCCAATGATTCCGACATCGGCCGGCTCCGTCCGGTGGTCGGGCGGCTGCGGGCGGCGATCATGAGCGGCGAGAGTTTCGCCGACGCCGCGGCTGCGCAGCCCACGCTGTTCTCGCCGATGTATGTCGCGCTGATGCGCGTCGGCGAAGCGTCGGGAACGCTCGATCAGGTGTTGACGGCGCTTGCCGGCGAGCGCGAGCGCTCCGAGGCGACGCGGCGCAAGCTCACCGACGCGATGCAATATCCCGCCTTCGTGTTTCTCGCCGCGATCGGCGTGATGCTGTTCTTTCTCGTTGCCGTGCTGCCCAACTTCTCCGCAGTGCTGCGCGACTTCGGGGGGCGCGCCGATACGGCGCTCGGCTTCTTCATGTCCTTGTCCGATATCCTGCGCGACAATGCCACGGTGATCACGCTGGGCTGTGCGACACTGCTCGCGGCCGGATGGTGGTTGCTGCGCCAGGCGCGCGTGCGCGCCGCCCTGACCAGCGGCCTCGCCGTGCTGCCGGGGATCGGCGGCATTCTCACATTTTATCGCACCAGCCTGTTCTGCCGCAATCTCGGCCTGCTGCTCGGCTGCGGCGTGACGCTGAGCGCGGCGTTGCGCATCCTCGTCGACGTGATGGCCGTGACCTCGCAGCGCGCACCGTGGTCGGCAGCCGCCGATCGCGTGCGCCACGGCGGCAAGCTGTCCCAGGCATTGTCGGCCGACAACATGCTGCCGCCGATGGCGCTGCGCATGCTCAGGCTCGGCGAGGAGACCGGCCAGTTGCCGACGCTCTCGACCCGGATCGCCGAATTCTACGAAGCCAAGTTGCAGCGCGCGCTCGACCGCGTGGGCGGCATCGTCGGCCCAGCCGCCATCCTGCTGATCAGCGTCGTCGTCGGCGGCCTGATCGTCTCGATCATGACGGCGCTGCTCTCGGTGACCCAACTCGTCGGCTGAACGGACCTCAGGGAGAATGACATGAGCTCGACCATGCAGACCACACCGGCGAACAAGCCGCGCCGCGAGAACGAGCGCGGCTTCACGCTGGTCGAGATGCTGGTGGTGATCACCATCATCGGACTGATCATGGGGCTGATCGGCCCGCGCGTTCTCAACTATCTCAGCGAGTCCAAGACCAAGGCGGCGCGCATCCAGCTGCAGAGCTTCTCCAGCGCGCTCGACCTGTTCTATCTCGACGTCGGCCGCTACCCCTCGACGTCGGAAGGGCTGGCTGCGCTCGCGCAGCGACCGGCCGGGTTGAACACGTGGAATGGCCCGTACCTCAAGGGTGGCGCGGTGCCAAAGGATCCGTGGAACACGGCCTATGTCTACCGCGCGCCGGGCGACCGCGGCCCCTATGACATCCTGTCCTACGGCGCCGATGGACAGGAAGGCGGGACCGGCACGGCGGCCGACATCGTGCTGGGAATGCAGACGAGCGCGCGCGGTGAGTGACGAGCGACAGCGCGGCTTCACGCTGCTCGAGATGGTCTGCGTGCTCGCGATCGTCGCGATGCTGGCGTCCGTCGCGCTGCCTTATCTGCCGCGGCAGACCTCGCGTCCCCGGCTGCAGGCCTATGCGCTGCAAGCCGTGACGCTGCTGAAGTCCGACCGGGCGGCATCGATGCGGAGCGGTACGCGGATCGATACGCAGATCGATACGTCGCGGCGGCTGATCCGCGCGGGCAGCGGTGCCGCGCTGAAGCTGCCGGACGACGTCGCGTTCCAGGCGACGCTGCCGCGCAGCTGCCAGCACCGTCCGGTACTGGCCACGATCAGCTTCTTCCCCGATGGCCTGTCCTGCGGCGGCGCGATCACGATGTCGCGCGCCGATCTCAGCCTGGAGATTCGCGTCAACTGGCTGACCGGCAACATCGACATCGTCCCGCGCGGGGTCGCTCATGGCTGATCGCCGCGAACATCATCGACGCCAGGCCGGCTTCACGCTGATCGAGGTGCTGGTTGCGCTGGCGGTCGTCAGCGTGTCGATCGTGGCCATCGGCGCCGTGGTGTCGCGCAACGCGGCGAGCGTGCGCAAGCTCGAGCAGCACGTCACGCTCGTCACCGATGCCAGGCTCGCGCTCGCGACGATGCTCGCGGATCGCAGCCGGCTGCAGCCGGGCAATATCGATCAGCGCTCGGGCTCCGGCTCGGTGGTGCTGCAGATCAGCCCGCTCGGCGGCGATTGGAGCGAGCCCGCCGGAGAGCAGGGCTGGATTCCGGAAAGGGTCACCTTGCGTGTCAGGACGGGCTCCGGCGCCGTGACCCAGGTGCAGACCGTCCGTCTCGTGCAGGGGCCGCGCGGATGAGCGTTCGATCGGATCGCCCGCGGGAGTCCGGCTTTGCGCTGATCGAGGCGCTCGGCGCGCTGGCGATCGCAGGCATCGTGCTGTCGGCGCTGCTGGCGGTGACCTCGCAATGGCTGCCGGCCTGGAAGCGCGGGCTGGATCGCGTGCAGCGCGCCGAGATGGTGGCGACCGCCCTGCGCCGCGCCGGCGAGGATTTCTCCGCTGCGCAATTCGTCGCGGCCAATCGCGAGCAGAAGGCGCCCTTGTTCGTCGGCCAGGAGTTTTCGGCGATGTTTGTGCGCGGCGAGCTCGGCCCCAATGCCGGACACGGGCTCGACGTGGTGCGGATCGGCGAGGACGGTGCGCGAAGCGATCGCGCCGTGCTGCGCTCGCGCGCGCCGTTCGAGCCGGTGCCCGTGGGGCAGTCGATCGCCGATCGGTTTCGCTTCGGTGATCCGGTGGTGCTGCTGTCGGCCCCGTTCCGAATGTCGTTCGCCTATGCGGACCGCTCGATGGCCTGGACGACGGAGTGGCGCGATGCCACCAAGCTGCCTTTCGCCGTCCGGATGACCGTGCGGGACGACAGCCGCGGCGGTCAGCCCGTTCTCGTCAGCGCGGTGCAGATCGCGGTCGATGCGCCCGGCGGCGGCGGAGTCGACGGCATCGCCGCCGGCGCAGCGAACAGCGCGCCGGCCGCGGCCGAGCGGCCGCAGGCGCCCAAGATCGAGCCGATCGACTGATGATGCAGCGTCGTCCAATCCAGGGATCGCAGCGCGATCGTGCCGCACGGGATGGCTTCATCCTGATCGCGGCGCTATGGATGCTGGCTGCGCTCGCGGCGCTCGTCGTGATCGTGTCGCAGCAATTGGGCAGCTCGGCGCGCCTGCTCCGGCTCGAGGACGAAGCGGTCGAGGCCGACGCGCTGATCTCGGCCGGCATCGAGCTCTCGGCCTATCGCCTGCTGTCGGCGAAGGAGGAGGACCGGCCGAAACAGGGTAGCCTCCACGTCATGCTCGGCGGCAACGACATTGCCGTCACGTATGTGAGCGAAGCGGCGCGGATCGATCTCAACACTGCTTCGAAGGAGATGCTGGAAAATCTCTTTGTCGCGGTCGGCGCTGAGAGGGATGCAGCTGCCGAATATGCCGAGCGGGTCGTGGCCTGGCGGTCGAAGCCGGCCGATGCGGCGAAGGCCATGGCCGAGGAGGCGCGCTACGCTGCCGCGGGACTCAAGCGGGTGCCGCGGCTGGCGCCGTTCGCCCATGTCGGCGAGCTCGGCCTCGTGCTCGGTCTGCCCGCGCCGCTGGTCGAGCGGGTGCTGCCGCTCGTGACCGTCTTCAACGGCTCACCGGGCATCGACCCGACGATTGCGCCGACCGAGGTGGTTGCGGCGTTGCCGGGCATGACGCCGCTCATTCTGAAGGACTTCCTCAACTCGCGCACGTCGTCGCCGCAGGATGCCGATGGCTTGGCCAAGATGCTGGGCCCGGCCGCGAAGGACGCCGCCAAGGGCAGGAGCAAGGCCGTGCGCCTGCGCATCGTCGTTTGCCCCGCCGGCGGCCTGCAGCATGCGGCGACAGCGGTGATCGTGCCGGGCGGCGGTGAGCAGCCGTACCGGCTGCTTGCGCGGCAGGATGAGGGACCGCAACCGAGGGACGCGCGGCTGGCGCGATGGATGCCATGAAGCTCACTGAAACCATCGAGCATGGGCTGACGGCCTGGACGGCGTCGGTCGCCGTCGCTGTCGAAGCGGCGGCCGACCGCCAGCTAAGGCGCCCGCACGTCACCATCCGCTATGGCGCGCCGGACCAAGTCGTGCTGACGGTGCAGGCGCCAGCGAAAAGCAAGCCGGCGGTACCGCCGGCTGTGATCAGTCTTGCGGGGCAGGATGCGCGCGCGCAACTTTCTGCCGAGTGGCTGCGCCTGCTGCGCGGCTGCGCGATGGAGGTTCACCTGGCCGCGGCGACCGTCCTGGTCCGGCCGCTCGATTTTCCCAGGCAGGCCGAGCCGTTTCTCGACGGCATGATCCGCACCCAGATCGGCAGGTTCACGCCGTGGACGCTCGATCAGGTGCTCTATGGCGTGAGCGCTCCGCAGGCTGCAGCGGGCGATCGGATTTCGCTCACGCTCGCCGCGACGCCGCGCTCGCGGCTCCAGCCGCTGCGGGCGTTTGCCGACGCGGTCGGTGCCGCAAAAGTGGTCGTCCTCGCCGAGGCTGGTGCTGGCGACGCTGCGCCGATCCAGGTCTTCAAGTCCTCGCTGCGGTCGTCGCTCGCCGGCGGCCGCGATCTCGGGCGCGTGCTGAAGCTCGGGTGGATCTCGGTAGCCGCGACCATCGCGGTGCTGCTGGTCGCGACGACGCTGGTCGGCGGATATCTCGATCGCGAGATCGAGGATGCGCAGGGGGAGGTCACGCGATTGCGCGCCGCGTTGCGGCCGGCGATCGGGGCCGCGATGGCGGCGGACGGGCTTCTCGCGAAGCGCAAGCAGACCAGCCCCGCCAGCGTCATCGTGCTCGACACGTTGTCGAAGGTGCTGCCGGACGGCACCTATGTGACCGAGTTGCACATCGAGAATGACCGGCTGCAGATCTCCGGCCTCACCCAGGACGCGCCGGCGCTGATCCGCCTGATCGAACAGTCGCCGCAATTCAGCCGCGCCACCTTCTACGCGCCGACCACGCGGACGGCGGGGGAAGCGGGCGAGCGCTTCCATATCGAGGCGCGCATCAACGCCTATTTCGGAGACAAGGCATGAGCCGGCTGGCACCGCTGCGCCGAATCTTTGTCGGCTCGCCCGTGGTCGCGGCACTGGTCTACGCACTGTCGATCCTGGCGCTGGTCTGGCTGGGCGCCTCGGCCATCATCGACCTCGCCGCCAAGCGCGAGCAGCTCAGCGACTTGAGCGCGCAGTTGGCGCAGTTCTCGGGCCGCAAGCGGACGGGGGCGGCCGTCGGAGGCGTTGCGGCGCCGGGCGGCTCGGTGTTCGTCGAGGGGAGAACGGTCACCATCGCCGGTGCCGCGCTGGTGCAGCGTCTCACCGAGGCGGTCGCCAAGGCCGGCGGCAATGTGGTGTCGACGCAGGTCGATCTGCCGGCGCCGCGCGCGACCACCAATCTGATCAGCGTCGTCGCCAATTGCGAGCTCGAGCAGCCGGCGCTGCAGCAGCTGCTCTATGATCTCGAGGCTGGACTGCCGTTCCTGTTCGTCGATCAGCTGCATGTGCAGCAATCGGTCGCGGAGGCGGCGAGTGGGACGGGGCGGTTGCGGGTGCTCGTCACCGTCTCCGGGCAATGGCAAGGACAGATGTGATGCGGTCGTTTCTGAGCTCACGCGCTATCGCGCTGGTCCTGGCCGGCCTGCTCAGCGGCTCTGCCGGTCTCGCCTGGTCCGGACAAGGCGATCCGCCCGAGCTGGTCGCGCCTGCGCGCGAGGATTCCGGCTCGCAGCCCGCGTCACGTGCGGCTGTGGCGGAATCGGCGGCCAGGAGCATCAATCCGCTGTGGGCCATTCCACTCGACACGCTCGCGGCGACGCGCGATCGTCCGATCTTCTCACCGTCCCGACGCCCTCCGCCGGCCATCGCAGCGCCCGTCATCGCGACGCGCGAGCCGCCGCCGCCCCCGCCGAGAGAGCCGGAGCGGCCGACCCTGCAGCTCGTCGGCACGGTCGTGTCCGATGATGAGAGCTTCGGCATCTTTCTTGATCCATCCTCCCAGGCCTCGCTGCGCCTGCGGCTGGGCGCCGAACACGAGGGCTGGTTGCTGCAGTCGGTGAAATCGCGGCAGGTGACGTTGCGGAAGGACGGGGAGACGGTGACGTTGCCGATGCCGCAGCCCGGAGACGGTGATCTGCAGACCGCGGGCGTGGCGCCGGCGCCCCCGGCCGCTCGCGAGCGGATGGCGCGCCGGGCGCGCTGATCAGCGCAAGCCAACATCACGAGGCGAGCATCCAATCGCCTCCATAGGCCTGCAGGACGAGCACGGCGAGGAGGCCGGCCACCAGGAATGGGCCGAACGGCAACGCGGTCTCTCCGCTCATTTGTCGGCCGCGCATCTGCAGGACGAGCACGGCGACGAGCGCTGTTGTCGTCGCGAGGAGCAGCAGGATCGGCAAGCCGGGCAGGCCGGCCCAGAGCGTCGCGGCCATCAGGAACTTGACGTCGCCGAGCCCCAGCCCCTGCCGCCCGCGCATCATCGCATACAGCCGGCGGAGCAGCAGCAGCGCGGCGCCGACGGCGAGGGCGGCGGCGCTGTCCCACAAGGCTTGCGAAACATCGGAGAGCGCGACGGTCCGGATAAAGCCGCTGACGCCCACCAGCGCGTTCATCCAGTCCGGCAGCAGGCCGTCGCGCAGGTCGGTCCAGATCAGGCCGGCCGAGGTCAGGGCCAGGACGATGATGCAGATGATGGCGATGGCGTCGGTCACGTGGTTCAGAACATCGATGCTCGGTGACCGCAGCATAGCCGTGCTCAGGGCGCCAGCGATAGTCCCGCCATCATCAGGCCGATCGCGGCGACCCAGCCGCCGACAGCGCGAACCGCGATGCCGCGCCAGCTCGAGACCGCAGCGGTCTCGGGACGGCGGAAACTCAAAGCCAGCGCCATCACGAGCGTGATCACGACATAGCCTGCGCTGGCCAGACCCGCGGCATAGAGCAGCCGGTCGGTCTGCGGCAGCAACTCGCCGGCATTGACCGCGCCGCGCATCACGCCGAGCGCGAAGGCGATCAGGCAGAGCAGGGCGACCGGAATGCGCAACGCTGCGACCAGCAGCAGGCCGAGAACGAGGATGGTCGCCGCATCGATCAGCGGGGACGGCGTGCCGAGGCCCGCATGCGCCGCCAACGCGAGCCCGGCACAGAGCCCGAGCGGAAACACCAGAACGAGCCACCGGCCGCTCGCCGCGCTGATCGATCCCGCCAGCAGGCCGAGCGCGGCCCAGATCAGCACGTCCTGCAAGGTCATGAGCGGATGCAGCGCGCCGGCGTAGAAGTCGCCGAGACGCGCCGAGACGATATGCGCGTCCGCGATCTGGCTGTGCGTCAGCAGCACCAGCGAAGCCAGAAATGCCGTTCGCAGCCGCGTGTTCATGCCGCCACTCCGAGGCTCGCGACCAGGAAGTAGCCGCCGAGCGCGGCGATCGCCGCGCCAACGCCCTGGATGATGCGTTCGCCGCCCGGCCAGCGCGCGAGCGCGCCGATGGTGATGCCGCAGGCATGGAGCAGGCCGGTCGCGACCACGAAGCCGCAGCCATAGGCCAGCGGATTCGCCGAGCCCGGCAGCTCGGCGCCATGTGCATGACCATGGAAGATGGCGAAGATCGCGATGATCCCTGCCGCCGCAGCAAACGGCACGCGGACGCGCAGCGCGACGGCGAGCCCAAGGATCAGGCCGGACAGTGCGATCACCAGCTCGGGGACGGGAAGGCCGATGTGGAGGATGCCGAGCACCGCGCCGAACGCCATCACCAGCGGAAACACGATCGGCAAGACCCAGATCGCCGCCCCGCCGAGCTGGGCGCCCCAGATGCCGACCGCGACCATGGCCACGAGGTGATCGAGCCCGGTCAGCGGATGCAGCAATCCGCTGGCGAGCCCGCCACCGACTCCGCTCTGCTCATGCGCCAGCGATGGGCTCGCGCTCAGCGCCGTGAACAGCGCGATGGTCGCTGTGCTGTGCATGATCTTGCGGCAGGTCATCGTCGCTCTCTGTGTTGTCATGCCGCCGCCAGCACGCGCACGAGGCGGCCCAGGAACCAGAACATCGACACCGAGCCGATCGCATAGGCCGGCAGCTCCGCGCCCCAGCTCGGAATCACGGCGCCGAGCCGCCGGTGCGCCCAGATCAACGCGAGCACCAGCATCACGAACAGGATCTGTCCGATCTCGACGCCGACATTGAAGAACAGCAGCGCCGCCGGCAGGATGCGCCGCTCGAGGCCGAGGCCGGCCAGCGCGCTCGCAAAGCCGATGCCGTGCACGAGGCCGAAGCTGACGGCGACCACCCAGGGATAGCGCGCGGTGAGTCCGATCTCACCGCGCTGCTGCTTCACGATCTCGACGCCGACGAACACGATGCTGAGCGCGATGCAGGCGTTGAGCGGCGCTTCGGGCACGCCGATCCATCCGAATGCCGTCGCCGCCAGCGAGACGCTGTGTCCGACCGTGAACGCCGTGATGGTCTGGAACAGCCGCCACCCGCCCTTCACGATCCAGATCAGGCCAAGCACGAACAGCAGATGATCGGCGCCGAGCAGGATGTGGTCGATGCCGAGATTGACATAGGTCCTGGCGAGCTCGAGCCAGGTCTGAAGCGTCGGCGCGCCGGTGCCGAGCACCGTGACGACCGGGTTGGCCGCCGAGATCGTGTAGCTCTTGGTCTCGCCGTCGAGCGAGGTGACGCGGATGATGGCCGCCGACAGATCCTCGCCGAGATTGGCGATGGTCATCTGTCCGACGAGCCCCTTGTCGCCGCAATTCAGCTCCGGCAGGCGCAGGAAGCAATGCGCGGGCATCTTGAGCTCGATGCGGTTCTCGCCATCCTTCGGCAGCGTCGTCCAGCGCCCGATATACATGCCGGGGCGCATCTCGCGGAATTCGAGCACGGCGAGCGTCGCCTGATGCGCCGCGGCCGGCCGCGCCAGCAGCGGCGCGGCGAGCGCGAGCAGCACGAGGATCAGCGCGCGCCAGCCGCTCACGGCTCGTACCTGATCGTGTAGTTGGCCTTGAGCCGGTTCACCGCCTCCCAGGCCTGCTTGCGCGTCTCGTCGGTGAGCCAGATCTTGGCGGCCTCGTCGCGGATATCCTCGAATTTGGCCGGCACGCCGGGCTTGCGGGCATCGAGACGGACGACATGCCAGCCGTCCTTCGAGTGCAGCAGCGTCCACTCCCCGAACGGCATCTTCAGCAGTCCGTCGCGGAAGCCGGCGCCGAAGCCGTCGGCAAGGCTCGGAACGGGGCGATCGAGAATGGCGCGCGTCTGGTCGCGCAACTCCTCGGTTTCACGCTGCGCGCGGATGTCGTCGAGATTGCGCCGGGCCGTCGCCTCGTCGCTCGGCGGCGTCATGAAGAAGCTGACACGCTCGGGCTCGTCGAATCGCGCGCGGTTCTCGGCGAACCAGGTGCGCAACTGCTCGTCGGTCGGCTGCGGCACGCGGACCTGGTCGAAGATCAGATATTGCAGCTTGAAGGCGACCCGGTCGCGGATCATCTCGTCGCCGCGATCGACGCCGAGCAGCTTGCCCTCTCTGTAGAGGATCTCGCTGGCGACCCAGGCCTCGGTCATCTTCTGCAGTTCGGCCTCGCTGGGGACGCGCTGCTTGTCCTCGTCGAACGTATCGATGAAGGATTGGCGCAACGCCTTGGTCACGGTGATGACCTTCTCGTCCTTGGCCGGCGGATGCAGGATGGCGTCCGCTGCAAAAATGAGACCGCCGAGAACGAGGAAGTGCAGCAGCGGCTCCCGGAGCAGCCGGCGCAAGCCGCCCGATGTCTGCGGTGACGCATCGCTCCGGCCCTGCAGCTCACGATGGCCATCTTGCGGATTGGCGCCTGCAGAGGCGCTCTCGAAGGTCGCCGCGTTCGACATGACAGGAGCTGACATCACTTATTTACAGTTCAGACCGCGCTCGAGGCGCGGGCGCGTATATGCAATGCCGCCCTCGGCGTTGTCACCGGGCAATCGGCGATGTCATAAAAATTTCGTACGCGCTCCGCGGTGCGATGGTCGTGGAGCAATGTCCGGAAAAATAAATCCTTCAACAAACTGTCTCCGAGTTTTGGTTTGGTCGGCGCGCGACAAGACGGCGCATGACTGGCGCTGTCATCACGATTTTGAACTCGATCGAATTCTTCAGGGGCGACGACATGGTTCCATCTGCCAAGAAAATCCTGCTGACAGCGGCCTCGGTGTCGTTGGCGCTGTCGCAGAGCGCCGACGCGGGCGAGCGTTGGGGCGAGACCAGCAAGAACAATCCGTATGTCGCTGGCGACATGCACAATCACAACACCTGCACCGACGGCTCGGTCGCGGCCGGCTATTCGATCGACCGCGCGGTCGGCAAGGGCACCGCGGCGGCCGGCGGCAACAATTTCGACCTCGACTGGTTCACGCTCGGCAACCACGGCGGCTCGGGCAACCGCGACTGCCGCTTCAGCGACGCCAGCGCCAATATCCCCGGTGACAACACCACGACCTATTGGAGCCAGACGCTCGGCAAGACCATCGACGGCATCACGATCAGCAGCCTGAAGGGCACGCCGAACGGCACCGGCACGAACGCCACGATGTGGCGCTGGCAGTCGATCCAGGAGATCGAGTACCCGACCATCGTCGCGCGCACCGCGACCTACAACAAGGTGCTGGTCGAAGGTCTGGAATGGATCGTTCCGGGCCATGAGCACACCGACGTCGCGGTCATCGCCGGCCAGAACCCGCGCGGCTACGGCAATGCCGACAACATGGCCGAATTCGAGTACCGCTATGATCGCGCCGACACCGACGCGATCGGTCCGGTCGATGCCAGCAACAATCCGATCTGGACCGGCAAGGACAACGTGAACAACTCCGGCACCGCCGGTCATGGCAAGGCTCTCGCCGGCATCACCTGGCTGCAGGCGAAGTATCCGCTGCAGTCCTACGCGATCCCGACCCACACCGAGCGCCAGGGACCGTTCAATGCGACCGGTACCGCCGGCTACAACATCGAACACTTCCGCGACTTCAACAATGCCGGCCCGACGGTGGCGTTCGGCATCGAGGCTCCCGGCCACATGGCCGAAGGCGGCATCACCGGCGGCTCCGGCTCGTACAAGTCGGGCGCGGTCGGCGGCGGCACCTACGGCATGCATGGCATCTACACCGCCAAGGTCGGCGGCCTGTGGGACGGCCTGCTCGGCGAAGGCCGCAACATCTTCGTGTTCCAGAGCTCCGACTGGCACAGCCGCGGTGTCTACGGTGCGCGCGATGCCAGCACCACGGCGGACTTCATCCCCGGCGAGTACACCCGCCTCTACGTTCCGAACGAGCGTCGCTTCGACCAGCAGTCGATCATCGACGGCATGCGCTCGGGCAACTCCTATTCGGTGAACGCTCAGATCATCGGCTCCGACATGGTGTTCCGCGCCAAGGGCGAGTGGGATGACGACTGGAAGACGATGGGCGAGACGCTGGTCGTGCGTCCGGGCGAGAAGATCGTGCTCGAGATGGAAGTGACCGTCCCGGCCATGAACAACAGCCCGTACAGCTTCAACAACCCGCTGCTGCTGCCGGTCGGAATCAAGCAGCCGCTCAACAAGCCTTCGCTCGACCACGTCGATCTGATCACCGGCGACATCACCGGCCCGATCGC
>NZ_CAFJ01000667.1 GCF_000239795.1 Bradyrhizobium sp. STM 3809
GCGATCGGCCGCGCGCTGACGCTCAATCCCAAAGTGCTGCTGCTGGACGAGCCGACCGAGGGTCTGGCGCCGATCATCGTCGAGGAGCTGCTGGCGGCGATCGGCACCATCAGCCGTGCCGGCGGGCTGTGCTCGATCATCGTCGAGCAGCACGCCCAGAAGCTGCTTGCGCTGGCCGATCGCGTCGTCATCCTGGAGCGCGGCACCATCGTGCATGACGCGCCATCGAGCGACCTGAAGGCGGACCCGGCGCCGCTGGAGCGGCATCTGGGTGTTGCGAGCGCCGCGGCGCATTGACCTCGGCGGTGTCCGGATGGGCGTGCGCTCCGGCAAGCCCCGCCGCTGAGGGAATTGAGTTATTCTGTATACCGGAACGGCAACCGAGGATGACCGTCCGGCATGCCGGACACAGGCTGGAAACGGCCGAATGAACGGTATTGGTCGGATAGAGCCGGCAACTCTGTCCGGAATGCGCGAGGGTGCATCATCCTGAGCGGAACGGAATTGTATACTGATCGGATACGAGGTAGGGCTTGCCCTGGCTTCGAAGGACGCGCGTGCCCCGGCCGGGGGCGCACGTCCAAGTCGATCATCGATCGGTCCAACAACCACATCCAAGACGTCGACCATTCCAAGGAGTGAAGAGATGCAACGCACCAAGCCCCCCTTCCGCGCCGACGAAGTCGGCAGCCTGCTGCGCCCGGCGAAGATCAAGGAGGCCCGCGCCAAGCTCGAGAAGGGGGAGATCTCCGCCGACGATTTGCGCAAGATCGAGGACATGGAGATCGAAAAGGTCGTGCATCGCCAGGCCTCGACCGGCCTGAAGCTCGCGACCGACGGCGAGTTCCGCCGCTCCTGGTGGCATTTCGACTTCCTCGCCAAGCTGACCGGCTGCGAGCTGTTCCACCCGGATACCGGCATCCAGTTCACCGGCGTGCAGACCCGTCACGACGCGGTGCGCGTGATCGGCAAGCTGGATTTCCCCGACGATCATCCGATGCTCGATCACTTCCGCTTCCTCAAGAAGCATGCCGACACCGCGCATGTGACGGCGAAGATGACGATCCCGTCGCCGGCCGTGCTGCACTTCCGCGGCGGCCGCAAGTCGATCTCCAAGGAGGTCTATCCCGATCTCGACGCCTTCTACGAGGATCTCGGCAAGACCTACCGCAAGGCCGTCAAGGCGTTCTACGACGCGGGCTGCCGCTATCTGCAGTTCGACGACACCGTGTGGGCCTATCTCTGCTCGCAGGACGAGCTGAAGAAGGCCAGGGAGCGCGGCGACAATCCGGACGGCCTGCAGCAGATCTACTCGCGCATCATCAACTACGCGATCGCCGAGCGTCCCGCCGACATGACCATCACGACCCATGTCTGCCGCGGCAATTTCCGCTCGACCTGGATCTCCTCGGGCGGCTACGAGCCGGTGGCCGAGACCATGCTCGCCAACACCAACTATGACGGCTACTTCCTGGAGTACGACAGCGAGCGCGCCGGCGGCTTCGAGCCGCTGCGCTTCCTGCCGAAGGGCAACAAGGTCGTCGTCGTCGGCCTCGTCACCTCGAAGGTCGGCGAGCTCGAGAAGAAGGACGACATCAAGCGCCGCCTGGAAGAGGCCTCGAAGTTCGCTCCGCTCGACCAGCTCGCGCTGTCCCCGCAATGCGGCTTCGCCTCGACCGAGGAAGGCAACATCCTCTCCGAGGAAGAGCAGTGGGCCAAGCTGCGCCTCTGCGTCGAGCTCGCCGAGGAGATCTGGGGGAAGTAACAGGCTCGCGACCTATGCTCGTCTGATCAGGCCGGATCGGTTTATCCCGATCCGGCCTTCTGTTTTGAAGACCTGACGATTCACGCCGATAGGGCTTTGGTTTCGCTGTGGGCGGCAGCGGTCAGGAACTAAGCGGCCCGCCGACTTGTTTTCTTTGCGCTCTTCCGCTTCGGAGCCGCCTTGGGGGGCGCCGCGGTGAGCTTCACGCCGAGGGCGCGCAGCACCTTCAGGATGGTCGCGAACTCCGGGTTTCCGTCTTCACCAAGAGCCCGATACAGCTGCTCGCGACGGATGCCGGTCGCCTTGGCGACCTCTGACATGCCGCGTGCCCGGGCAATTGTGTTGATCGCAGCGCGGATGTCATCAGCGGTGCCATCCTCGAGCGCCGCCGCCAGGAATTCGGCTTGGGCCTCCGGCTCTGCAAGATATTCTGCGGCATCGAAGCGCGTCGTTGCCATTCGCTATTCCTCTCTCTCAGCCAATTCCTGAGCGCGCCGGATATCGGAACGCTGGGTGCTCTTGTCACCTCCGCAAAGCAGGATCACCAATATCTTGCCTTTCTGGTGAAAATAGACGCGATAGCCGGGGCCATAATCAATCCGCATTTCGGAGACGCCGCCACCGACAGGCTTGCTGTCTCCGAAGTTGCCAGCTTCGGCCCGAGCAATGCGGGCAGCAATACGCGCCTTTGCTCTCGCATCTCGCAAACCAAGGAGCCATTC
>NZ_CAFJ01000666.1 GCF_000239795.1 Bradyrhizobium sp. STM 3809
GCGCGGATCAGAACATGAATTCGGAAAAATAGCAACAGAAAAATGCAGTCGTGGACCGCTCGCACGGAGCCACGACGCCGCCGGCACGGTCACCAGGGACGCGGCCAAGGGGCAATCGCATGTGGAGGTACGGAGTCCCTTAACGAGCGATCCTGCCGATCAGACACTCCGTCATGCCCGGGCTTGTCCCGCCTGCGCGGCCGAAGCCGCTTCGGCGCGGCGAAGGCCCGGGCATCCACGTCGTTCTCAGCATGCCGGCCGACGTGGATGGCCGGGACAAGCCAGGCCATGACGACGTGGAAAGAGAAAAGCACAAATCTGCGACCGTCACATGCGATTGCCCTGGGACCGCGGCGGTTTACCCATCATTAGGCACGATGAGAGCGCGATTGGCCGGTTGGACGCACGGTAACACGACGTGCAGCGCGCTTTGGCAAGGTCGATGGGGACCGCACGCGAGCGATCGCGACGGCATCGATCAAGCCTCCTGCCACGAAGTCCCCGATGGCGCCGACGAACCTGGCCTCGACGAACTCCATGACCGCGGTCTCAGCCGCATCTGACGCGACGACGCGCGACCGGCGCGCAGTGCTGATCCTGCTGGTCGCGGTCGCGCTGTATAACGCCGCCTATCTCGCCAGCTGGGCGCTGTCGTCGCCACAACCGGCATTCGGCGACTTCTCCGGCCTGTGGTCGTTCGGCAAGTTCGCGGCCCGGTTCGGCGCCGCGATCTACGATCCGTTCGCGCTCGCCGACTATCAGCAGCAGCTCGACCCCGCGCTTGGCGGCGGCGGCTTTCCCTATCCCTATCCGCCGACCTTCCTGCTGGCGCTGATTCCGCTCGGCCTGCTGGCGCTGCCGGTCGCCTATGCGGTCTGGATGGGTGCGACATTCGCGGCCTATGGGCTGGCGACGCTCGGCCGCGACTGGCGCTCGCTGGCGGGCCTGGCGCTGCTCGCCGCGCCGACGACGCTGATCAACGCGATCACCGGCCAGAACGGCTTTCTCTCGGCGGCGCTGATGATCGGCGGCCTGCGGCTGCTCTCGCGCCATCCGGTCATCGCCGGCAGCCTGCTCGGCCTGCTCGCCTATAAGCCGCAATTCGTGCTGCTGATGCCGGTCGTGCTGCTGGCCTCGCGCAGCTGGCGCGCCATTCTCGCCGCGGTCGGCACCACCGTGCTCGTCGCCCTCATCACCAGCGTCCTGATCGACAACGCGATCTGGCTGCAGTGGATCGCGCGCTTTCCAAGCTATCAGGTGCTGCTCGCGGCCAACCAGGCGAGCCTCGACCACATGATGCCGACGGTGATGGCGGGCGTGCACGCGATCCATGCGCCGCCGGCGCTCGGCTATGCCGTCCAGCTCGCGCTGTCATGCGCGGTAGCGGTCGTGATCTGGCGGGCGAGCCGGCGCGGCATCGATGCCCGCGTGATCGCGCTGGTCGCGATCGGCAGCATCATCGCCACGCCCTATGCGATGATCTACGACATGCCGATGGTCGCGGCCGGGCTGGCGCTACACTGGAAGTCACGGACCGACGCCGGCGAATCGATCGCTCCATGGGAGATCGGCCTGGTGGTCGCGCTCGGCGCGTGCCTGCTGGCCATGATCGGTCACTCGCTACCGTTCGTGGCGGCCATGCTCCTGAGCCTGCTGTTCGCCAGCGCCGCCGCTCGCGGTGTCATGCGCCAGCCGGCGCTCTCTCCCGTCTCCCGGCGCTGAACGTTCGCTCCCCTGCCGCGACCAACTGACACGACGCGCGCCCGGATGCGGGCCCGCATCGCTGTCATGGTTCGATTGGGGGAATTCGCTTGCAGATCTCGAAAGTGTTTGGCGTCGCGCTGATGACCGGTGTGGCGATGTGGTCGATGACGCCGGCGCTGGCCGATCTCGGCTTTCCGGACACGGTGAAGTTTCCGGGGCAGATCGTGATCGATGCCCAGCAGCAGCTCAAGGAGACCCTCGCCGAGGACGAATTCGCGAGCGATGCGTCGGGCACGATGACGGTGCGGCGCGGCCGGCATTTCCAGCGCTGGCTGACCTACAAGCCCGCCGCCGGCGAGCCCGCGCCCGGCTACTACAACGGCACGGAAGAGCGCATCTTCAAGGCGATGCAGGGCCCGCTGCTCGCGGCGGGCTGGCAGCTGGTCCAGGTCAACGACAACAAGGATCAGTTCACGATGCACCTGGTCCGCGGCGGCACGGAGGCCTGGCTTGCGGTCAAGATGGATGGGCCGCAGGCCGCCGTGAATGTCAACATGATCGAGAGTGGCGACGCCGCACCGGCGCTCTCGCTGGCGCCGCCGGCCGCGAAGCCGGAGAAGGTCGCCGACAAGGACGATCTGCCTTACCTCAAGCCCTATCCGGGCTCGACGCGCAAGGGCGAAGGGCGCGGCAATGGTCCGCTCGACGTCACCCGGCCGGGCGCGGGCGACGAGCCGGCGCTGGTCGGCCAGGGCGTCGTCGTCCGCAGCTATCAGGGGCCGACGACGCTCTCGAAGCTGCAATTCGTCGCCGAGTACCGCGCCGCGCTGAGCAAGGCCGGCTGGCAGGTGACCTATCCCGCGACCGACAAGGAGGCCGGGGAAGCGGGGACGGTCATCGCGCACTACACGCGCGACAACCGCGACATCTGGGCCAGGCTCGACTACGCGTATGGCGCCAATCTCAGCTTCTCCGTGGTCGATCTCGGCGCCGAGGATCTGGCCAGCAAGCTCGACAAGGACTGCCATCTGCCGCTCTACGGCGTGCTGTTCGATTTCAACAAGGCGTCGTTGAAGCCGGAGTCCGAGCCGCTGCTCAGCAAGGTCGCGGCGCTCGTCACCGCGCGTCCCGACCTCAATGCCGAGATCGAGGGCCATACCGACAATGTCGGAGGCGACGACTACAACATGAAACTGTCGGATGCGCGCGCCGCCAGCGTCAGGACGTGGCTGACGCAACACGGCGTCGCCGCGGCGCGGCTGACCTCGCACGGCTATGGCAAGACCCGCCCGGTCGCCGACAATGGCACCGACCAGGGCCGCGCGCTGAACCGCCGCGTCGAGATCGCCAAGCTCGGCTGCAAGCGATAAAGCGCGTGAAGGCCCGCCGCGCCGGATTGCACCGGGTGCAATTCCGGCGTGGCGCAGGCAGGACATGACCGCTAGATGTCGGAGCGTTCGATCGCTGGTGACCGATGCCCCACGCCTCTTCCCTGCTCGCTTTCGCGCTCGTCTCGTTCGGCATGGTGCTCACGCCGGGACCGAACATGATCTACCTGATCTCGCGTTCGATCACGCAGGGCCATGCGGCGGGGCTGGTCTCGCTCGGCGGCGTCGCGGTCGGCTTCCTGGTCTACATGCTGGCGGCGGCGTTCGGCATCACCGCGCTGCTGTTCGCCGTTCCCTTCGCCTATGACGCGCTGCGCCTCGCCGGAGCGGCCTATCTGCTGTATCTGGCCTGGCAGGCGGTGAAGCCCGGCGGACGCTCGCCGTTCCAGGTGAAGACGCTCGCCATCGACGGCCCGCGCAAGCTGTTCTTGATGGGGCTCGTCACCAATCTGCTGAACCCGAAGATCGCGATGCTGTATCTGGCGCTGCTGCCGCAGTTCATCGATCCCTCGGCGGGCAGCGTGCTGACGCAGTCGGTGGTGCTCGGCGCGATCCAGATCGTGATCAGCGTCAGCGTCAACGCCATGATCGCGATGGCGGCCGGATCGATCGCGCTGTTCCTGGCGACACGGCCGGCCTGGACGCTGGTGCAGCGCTATCTGATGGGCACGGTGCTGGCCGGCCTGGCGGTGCGGATGGCGCTGGAGGCGCGGCGGGGATAGCGCGGTCTGGCCTTCTGCCGCCATCCGGGTCGTGCTCCATGCGGAGCCTTGCTGGCTCAACCCACCAGTCTCAACCCACCAAGCTCAACCCTCACCCTGAGGAGCCCGCCACAGGCGGGCGTCTCGAAGGGCGAGGCCCCGATGTGGCCTCATGGTTCGAGACGCGCCGCAAGCGCGGCGCTCCTCACCATGAGGGTCCGGCAGCGGACGCCGTGCTGCGCTGTTCGCTCAATCCAGCTTCGCCTCCATGCCGCGTTTGACGGCCGGGCGGGCCATCAGGGCGTCGTACCAGCGCTTGACGTGGGGGAAGTCGGCGAGGTCGACCTTGTGGCGGGGGTGGCGCCAGGCCCAGCCGAGGATGGCGAAATCGGCGATCGAGAGCGCGCCGGCCACGAACTCGTGCTGCGCCAGGCGGCGGTCGAGCACGCCGTACAACCGCACCGTCTCGGCCATGTAGCGCTTCAGGCCGTAGGCGCGGTCCTGTTCGTTCTCGAGCGCAATGAAATGATGCACCTGGCCGGGCATCGGCCCGAAGCCGCCCATCTGCCACATCAGCCATTCATAGACCGGGATCCGCTCGGCGAGCGATTTGGGCAGGAACTGGCCGGTCTTCTCGGCGAGATAGAGCAGGATCGCGCCGGATTCGAACACGCTGACCGGCTTGCCCTCGGGCCCGGCGGGATCGACGATGGCTGGGATCTTGTTGTTCGGGCTGATCGCAAGGAACGCCGGAGCCATCTGGGCGCCCTTGGTGATGTCGACCGGGATGACGCGGTAGGACAGCCCCATCTCCTCCAGCGCGACCGAGATCTTGCGGCCGTTGGGGGTGTTCCAGGTGTGCAGCTCGATCGTCATGGCATCCTTCCGCTGGGTCTATCGCTCGGTCTTGGCCGATCGTCCGTGCCGGGCACGGCTTCATTAGCTCGAAACTGCGCGTCGCTCCAAACGTAGCGTTGTTGATGGGTCGTCGTGGCCGCTGGTCTCCGGCGTCCGAGCCCGATAGATTGCGCCTCCCGAGAACCGACCCCTTAAGGGAAAACGCCGTGTCCAAATCCGCCTCCCGCGCCCGCCTCCTCGAGATCATCCGCAGGCGTTCGTTCGGCCGCGGCGAGGTCACGCTGGCCTCGGGCCGCAAGAGCGATTTCTACTTCAACCTGAAGCCGACCATGATGGACCCGGAGGGCGCCACTTTGCTCGCCGAGCTCACCTATGAGGCGCTGAAGGACGACGGCTACGACCTGATCGGCGGGCTGGAGATGGGCGCGGTGCCGCTGGCCGGCGCGATCGCCCAGATCTCCTGGATCAAGGGCCACCCGATCGCCGCCTTCTTCGTGCGCAAGAAGCCGAAGGAGCATGGCGCCAAGCTGGCGATCGAGGGACTGACGCGCGACGAGACGCTGGCCGGCAAGCGCATCGTCGTGGTCGAGGACGTCACCACGACCGGCGGCTCGGCGATGAAGGCGGTCGAGACCCTGCGCGAGGCGGGCGCCGAGGTGTCGCTGGTGTTCACCATGGTCGACCGCGAGGAAGGCGCCGCCGAGGCCTTCGCCGCCGCCGGCCTGCCGTTCCGCGCGCTGTACAAGGCCCGCGAATTCCTCTGAGGCAGAGCGTGGCTTTCTTCGCCGACGCACACCGCTCATTTACCAGCACTCGTTAAGGTTACCGCAAAGCTGATGGCGCGATGCCCTTCAGGGCCTGGGCGCATTCGATCATACATGATCGACGCGGTCCGGATCTCGAGCATCCGCACCGGGCTTTGCGGTGATCTTTGGCGCGTGGGAGCGGGCGTTGCGTAGCGTGTTGTCGTTTCGGCTGATCTGTCGCCGCGTGGCGGTCGCTGGCGCCGTCGGCCTCGTCGCTGCCGGTGCGGCGACGCCGCAGAGGGCACAGGCACAGGGCCTGTTCGATCTCCTGTTCGGTGGCTTCAACAAGCCGCAGGCGCAACGGCCGGCGCAAGGCGGCTTCTTCGCCGATCCGTTCGGCACCAGTCCGCAAGCCGCCCCGCAGCCGCGGGCGGCGTCGTCCGGCGGATCGGGCGCGGCGTTCTGCGTGCGCACCTGCGACGGGCGCTATTTCCCGCTGACGCGCGGCCTCGCCTCGCCGGTGCAGATGTGCCAGGCGTTCTGCCCGGCGAGCCCGACCAAGGTCTATTTCGGCTCCAACATCGACTACGCCACGTCAGCCAATGGCGAGCGCTATGCCGACAGCGACACCGCGTTCGCCTATCGCCAGGCGCTGCGCGCCGACTGCACCTGCAACGGCCGCGATCCGGCCGGACTCGCGCCGGTCGATCTGTCGCTCGACACCTCGCTGCGCCCCGGCGACGTGGTCGCCACCAGCGACGGCCTCGTCGCCTATTCGGGCACCCGGGGCAGCGGCGGCCAGCCGGCCGATTTCAAGCCGGTCGCCTCCTATCCCGGGCTGAACTCGGACATGCGGGCCAAGCTGAGCGAGATGAAGGTGGCGCCGGTGCGCGCCGAGATGCTGGCAGCCGATGCGCTCGCCGCGATGCCGCCGGACGCCAGCGCAGGCAATGTCAGCGTCGCGCCGCCGCTCACGATTGCACCGAAGCCGGCCACCGGCCGCGCCAAGCGCGCGGATGTGGATTGAGTCCAGGCCTTCGTCGTTGCGAGCGAGGCGACTTGCCCGCCGAAGCTCGCAATGACCGGGTGTCGGGCTAGCGTCCGACGATCACGCCGATGACGTTCGGCGCCTCCAGGTACTTCTCTTCGATCGCCGCCCGCGCGGCGGCGCGGTTGTCGGGCGTCAGCAGGCCGCGCTTCTCGGCCAGGATCATCCAGCAGAAGCCCCACCAGTCGGTCAGCATGCCCTCGTCGTCGACGAGGTCGTAGCCCTGTTCGGCGGCGAAGATGCGCGCCCGCGCCTCATCGAGGCCATCGAGGAAGGTGTGGTCGGTGGCCGAGAACAGGTCGTCGGAAATGTCGTCGGTGGTGTAGCCCCAGACCGACATGCAGACGGCGTTGAACGCGCGGTCGATCTGGTCGTCGTCGACGGCCCGGCGGCGCGCCGTCTTGTGCAGCCGCGTCAGCGTGCGCGCAAAATCGGCAATGCGGGTCAGGGCCAGAGGATCGAAGGCGGTGTTGGACATGGTGTCCTCACGTGATGCACGGCTGCCGGGGGGCGGATCGAATCGCACGAAGGATAACGATCGCTTGCTAAATTGTTCTTAATTTGTTCTGATCGAAAAAGGAAGTCAATTGTCGTCGTCCCGGCCCCCGAGCCGGGACCCATAGCCACCGCAGACCTTTGGTTTGCACGGACCGATGAGCGCCGAAGCTGCATGGACGGTCTACATTCTCGCCAGCGGGCATCATGGCACGCTGTACATCGGCATCACCAATGATGTCAGGAAGCGCCTCGAAGACCACCGTGCCGGGCGGGGCTCAAAGTTCGTCAGCAGATACAAGGTTTTTCGCCTGGTTCACGTCGAGAGGTTCGCGAGCCCGCTGGAGGCCATCGCCCGCGAGAAGCAGCTCAAGAACTGGCATCGCGATTGGAAGGTCGAGCTGATCGAAAAGGAAAACCCCGATTGGAGCGACTTGTCGGGCCTCAACTTTGGCCGGTGAGTCTGGATCCCGGCTTTCGCCGGGATGACGAGGAGGAGACTTGTTTCGATCCACTTGTGCAGCTGCAGGAGGTTAGCGCGTTCCTCTCTGGGAACTTCGGCCCGAACTTTGCATATTTTTCCATCACCTTGCTGTGCGGACCAGCCTTTCCCCGGGTTTCGGACCGCGCGCAACCATCGTATGCTTTTACCGGTTCCTCGTAGCATCACAGGTTTCAAGGTGACAGATCAGCCGTCCCAGCGCAGCTTCGTTAGCACCGGCCAGCCCGTCGACGAATTGGCCGTCGCCGAGATCAAGAGCGACATCCTGGCCAAGCTTCGCCTGACCATCGGCAAGGAGGCGAGCCAGGCGACGCAGCAGGACTGGTATCACGCCGCGGCGCTGACGCTCCGCGACCGCATCGTGCATCGCTGGCTGACCGCCGACAAGGAGAGCTACGACGCCGGGCGCAAGCGCGTCTATTATCTCAGCCTCGAATTCCTGATCGGCCGGCTGTTCACCGACGCGCTCAACAATATGGGCCTGATGAAGGTGTTCGAGACCGCGCTCGGCGATCTCGGCGTCGGCCTGCAGGACCTGCGCAAATGCGAGCCGGACGCCGCGCTCGGCAATGGCGGCCTGGGACGGCTCGCGGCCTGCTTCATGGAGAGCATGTCGACCTTGCAGATCCCGGCGATCGGCTACGGCATCCGCTATGATTTCGGCCTGTTCCGCCAGGTCATCGTCGACGGCTGGCAGCACGAATATCCGGACGTCTGGCTGTCATTCGGCAATCCCTGGGAATTCCAGCGGCCCGAGGTGGTCTATCACGTCCATTTCGGCGGCGGCGTCGAGCACGTCGACGACAAGGGCCGCGACCGCGCGATCTGGCATCCCGGCGAGACCGTGCAGGCGGTGGCCTACGACACGCCGATCGTCGGCTGGCGGGGCCAGCATGTGAATGCGCTGCGGCTGTGGTCGGCGCGCTCGCCCGATCCGCTCAAGCTCGACGTGTTCAACTCCGGCGACTATCTCGGCGCGTCCGCGGAAGAGGCCCGCGCGGAGGCGATCTGCAAGTTCCTGTATCCGAACGACGAGAGCCCGGCGGGCCGCGAGCTGCGCTTGCGGCAGGAATATTTCTTCGTCTCGGCCTCGCTGCAGGACCTCGTCAAGCGCCATCTCGGCTCCGACGGCCAGTTGCGCAGTCTCGCGCAGAAGGCCGCCGTGCAGCTCAACGACACGCACCCCTCGCTCGCCGTCGCCGAGCTGATGCGCATCCTCGTCGACCTGCACAATTTCCGCTGGGACGAGGCCTGGAAGATCACGGTCGCCACGCTCTCCTACACCAACCACACGCTGCTGCCGGAGGCGCTGGAGACCTGGCCGGTCGAATTGTTCGAGCGGCTGCTGCCGCGGCATCTCGAGATCATCTACCGCATCAATGCGCAGCACCTGGCGCTCGCCGAGCAGCGCGCGCCGGGCGATATCGACTACCGCGCCTCGGTGTCGCTGATCGACGAGAAGAGCGGCCGCCGCGTGCGCATGGGCCAGCTCGCCTTCGTCGGCTCGCATCGCATCAACGGCGTCTCGGCGATGCATTCGGACCTGATGAAGGAGACCGTGTTCCACGATCTCAACCATCTCTATCCCGGCCGCATCACCAACAAGACCAACGGCATCACCTTCCGGCGCTGGCTGACGCTCGCCAACCCGAAGCTGACCGGCCTGCTGCGCGAGGCCTGCGGCGACGCCATCGTCGACGACCCGACCTTGCTGTCGAGCCTGGAGAGCTACGTCGCGGATTCCGCCTTCCACCAGAAGTTCCGCGCGGTGAAGCACCACAACAAGGTGCAGCTGGCGCGGTTGATCGGCGAGCGCATGAATGTGCGGCTCGATCCGGGCGCGCTGTTCGACGTGCAGATCAAGCGCATCCACGAATACAAGCGGCAGCTGCTCAACATCCTCGAAGCGGTGGCGCTGTATCTCGACATCAAGGACGATCCGCAAGGCAACTGGGTGCCGCGGGTGAAGATCTTCGCCGGCAAGGCGGCCGCTAGCTACCGCTACGCCAAGCTGATCATCAAGCTGATCAACGACGTCGCGGAGGTCGTCAACAGCGACCCGGCGATCGGCGGCAAGCTCAAGGTCGTGTTCATGGCCGACTACAATGTCAGCCTGGCGGAAACGATCATTCCCGCGGCCGATCTCTCGGAGCAGATCTCGACCGCCGGCATGGAGGCGTCCGGCACCGGCAACATGAAGCTGGCGCTCAACGGCGCGATCACGATCGGCACCTTGGACGGCGCCAACATCGAGATCCGCGACAATGTCGGTGCCGACAACATCGCGATCTTCGGCATGGAGGCCGGCGACGTGATGCTGCGCCGCCAGCAGGGCCTCGACGCCACGGACGTGATCCGCCGCTCGCCGCGGCTGGCCCGCGCCATCGACGCCATCGCCTCCGGCCTGTTCTCGCCCGGCGAGCCCGGCCGCTTCGAGCCGATCGCGCATGCGCTGCGCCATCTCGACCATTACATGGTCTCGGCCGATTTCGACTCCTACTACGCGGCCCAGCGCGGCGTCGACGCGCGCTGGCAGTCGGAGCCGGCCTGGACCCGCGCCTCGATCCTCAACGTCGCGCGCATGGCCTGGTTCTCCTCCGACCGCACCATCCGCGAATATGCCGACGACATCTGGAACGTGCCGGTGGGACCGGTCGCGGCTCCGGTGCATGCGCAGCGGGCGTGAGACAAGGGCACGCACTGAGTTGCGGCGCCTGTCCCCGGCATGAGCGCGGGCTGATCGCATCTTGCGATCGGGGTCCTGCCCTCCTCTCGACACCGCGTCATGGCCGGGCTTGTCCCGCCTGCGCGGCCGAAGCCGCTTCGGCGCGGCGAAGGCCCGGCCATCCACGCCGTTCGGCATCTTGGGAACGACGTGGATG
>NZ_CAFJ01000665.1 GCF_000239795.1 Bradyrhizobium sp. STM 3809
AGATTCTCAATCCTCATGGTCGGGAGCGCCGGCTGCGGCGCGTCGCGAACCATGAGGCCCCCGCAAACGCCAAGTCATATGCGGTTGACCTGCCGCAGGCGGCGAGAGATCGCACCGCACTGGCCGCGCGGTGCTCGAACCAACGACAACAGGAGATGACCGCGCGATGTGGGCTTCAATCATATCGGAATGGCTGAGCCTGATCTTCCGCTGGCTGCACGTGATCGCGGCGGTGGCCTGGATCGGCAGTTCGTTCTACTTCATCGCGCTGGATCTCAGCCTGAAGTCGCGCGACAGCCTGCCGAAGGGCGTGATGGGCGAGGCCTGGCAGGTGCATGGCGGCGGCTTCTACCACATCGTCAAATATCTGGTGGCGCCGTCGCAGATGCCGAGCGAGCTGACCTGGTTCAAATGGGAGGCCTACACCACCTGGCTGTCCGGCTTCGTGCTGATGATCGTGGTGTATTACCTCAACGCCGATCTGTTCCTGGTCGACAAGTCGATCCTCGATCTCACGCCGGTCCAGGCCGGCCTGTTCAGCTTCGGCTCGCTGGCGCTGGCGTGGCTGCTGTATGAAGCCGCCTGCCGCAGCGGCCTCGCCCGGCACGAGCTGCCATTTGCGATCGGCGGCTACATCTTCCTGGTCGCGCTCACGTTTGCCTTTACCCACGTGCTGAGCGGCCGCGGCGCGTTCAACCAGATCGGCGCGATCATCGGCACCATCATGGTCGCCAACGTGTTCGCGGTGATCATCCCCAACCAGAAGAAGATCGTCGCCGCGCTGCTCGCCGGCGAGGCGCCCGATCCCAAGCTCGGCAAGGCCGGCAAGGAGCGCTCGGTCCATAACAACTATCTGACCCTGCCGGTCGTCGCGCTGATGATCAGCAACCATTATCCGCTGTTGTTCGGCACCCGCTACAATTGGGCGATCGTCGCCATCGTGCTCGCGCTCGGCCCGGTGATCCGCCACTTCTTCAACGAGCGCCACAAGGGCCACCCGTCGCCCTGGTGGGTGTGGGGCGTCGCCGCCGCCGGCATGATCGCGATCCTGCTGCTGTCCGCCGCCGGCCCGCGCGACGCAAAGACGGCCGCCACTGTCGCACAGCCGACCTTCGCGCAGGTCGAGGAGATCGTGACCTCCCGCTGCAGCATGTGCCACGCCGCCGAGCCCGTGTGGGACGGCATCGTCACCGCCCCCAAGGGCGTGCTGCTCGACACTGCCGAGCACATCCAGCGCAACGCCCGCCTGATCGCCCGCAACGCCGCCTGGTCGAGCGCGATGCCGCCCGGCAACATCACCGAGATCACCGCCGACGAGCGCGCCGTGCTCGCGGCGTGGGCGGGGGCGCGATGAGACGCGGCGCTCGTGCTCGTGCCGGCGACCGCCTCATCACATCGTAAGACAGCCGAAAAAGCCAGCTCCAGGCTCGCCGTCGTCCCGGCCTCGAGCCGGGACCCATAACCACAGGGCGTGGTTTGGGGCACGCGATCGGCAGCACCTCACAACTCACAGCCGCTGCGGCGTATGGGTCCCGGGTCGGCGCCGCAACGCGCTGGGCGCGTCGCGGCTTGCCCGGGACGACGATGGGGTCCGTAGGGTGGGCAAAGGCGCGCCCGTGCTGTTTGGGTGAATGCGCCGCTGCATCGCGCGCCGTGCCCACCAATCTCGCCCAGCATACAGATGCACGGTGGGCACGCTGCCGCCTTCGGCGGCCGCTTTGCCCACCCTACGGTCCAAGCGACATCGTCATGCGCTGCCAA
>NZ_CAFJ01000664.1 GCF_000239795.1 Bradyrhizobium sp. STM 3809
ACAAGGCCGGATTTGCCCGACGGAATGCGGCAGATTGGCACGACGGGCAGCTTGGGCGCCAGCAATCGCCCGCCGGGTGGGTCCGAGTGTGTCAAACCACATGAGCTACGTGAAGCCCGGCGTCTACTCAGCGATGTGCACTGTCACGGACTTCGTAGAGCCGTATCGAGAAAGATGTTTTGAGGGTGCCTTAGCTCCAATGTCCAGAACTTTGGTGCGTCGCGAACTTCATGGCAGTCGGAGCCACTAGAGATCGCGACAATCTTTGCGTTCTTTCTGAGAGCCGATAAACTCTCCAAATAGGACGAGCGCGTCATTCTAACGGTTCAGCGATGCCACGAGCCGGCCGGGAAGATTTGGCTTGGGAGTGTGCCAGAATGAACGGGGCCACAGATGAGAGGGTCAATGGAGCGGGCGCCTCGGAATCGTTGGGCCAGAAGTTGCGCCGATGGCTGAAGAGGCTTCCCGCTCTGCTGCTAGGAGCGGTCGGAGTGATGGCTGTTGGCGTCTATGATAACCTCAAGGGCGGGGTCGTGCAGGGCATCGCAGACTGGACACGTTACCAGGTGTCTAATCCTATTTTCATCCTTGAGCTCTCCGAGCCAGTCAC
>NZ_CAFJ01000663.1 GCF_000239795.1 Bradyrhizobium sp. STM 3809
ATGGCTGTGTTTTCTGACGCAGTATGATGAGCCCAGCGTAATCCGCCGTCCTTGCCCCAAACGCGGCGGATTGCGCCTGCGGCTCATCCGCCCGACGCCTGCTACGCCGCGGCGCGGCCGGCCTCCCACAGCGCGAGCACATCGTCTCGCGTGATTCCCCGCGTGATGAAGACGATGCGCGAGCGGCGGTCGGCGTCGGGCCAGGCGGGAAGCGCAACCGGCGGATGGAAGACGTGGTGGACGCCGTGGATGACCACCGGTGTCGCTTCGCCATGAAGATTGAGGATGCCCTTCACCCGCAACAGATCCTCGCCGCGCGCCTGGCGCAGATAAGCGAGCCAGCCGGACACGGTCATCCAGTCCAGCGGCTCGTCGAACGCCAGCATGAAGCTCGTGACCGAGGACTCATGGGCATGGCCGTGATCCCCATGGTCATGACCGATGGGGCCGTGATGGGCGTGATCATGCTCGGCGCCGGCGCCATGCGCGTGCGCCGTCTCGCCGCATTGCGCGAAAGCCTGCTCGTTGAGCCAGCGTGCGACGTCCACTCTCTTCTTCTCGGGATCGATCAGCGCAGCCCCGAACAGGTCGGCGGGATCGATCACGCCATGGCTCACGCGTTCGATTCGGGCGCCTGGATTCAGCCGCCGCAGTCGCTGCTCCAATGCGGCAACATCGTTGACCAGGTCAGACTTGGTGACCAGTAGCCGATCGGCAAGCGCGACCTGCTTGACGGCCTCATCCTGACGGTCGAGCTGATGCGCTGCGTTGGCCGCATCGACCGTCGTCACGACGGTGTCGAGGCGCAGGAAATGCGAGACCAGCGGATTGTTCAACAACAGCTGCAGGATGGGGGCGGGATCGGCAAGCCCCGTCGTCTCGATCAGGATGCGCCGGAACGGCGGCACCTCGGCGCGGTCGCGCCGCACCAGCAGCGCCCGCAGCGTCTCTTCGAGGTCGCTGCGGATTGTGCAGCAAACACAACCACTCGCGAGAACCGCAACCTCGCCATCGACGCGTTCGACGAGGAGATGATCGAGCGAGATCTCGCCATACTCGTTGATGATGACGGCGCTGTCGCTCATGTCGTCGCGGCGCAGCAAGTGATTGAGCAGCGTCGTTTTGCCGCTGCCGAGAAAGCCGGTGATCAACGACACCGGCAAACGCTGAGCTGATTTGTCATTTTCGAACAGGCTCATGACGCCTCCACCCACTGTCTTATTTTTGTTGCTGGACATGAGACTAATGGAGGTGGAGCATGTCGAAAATGATTTTTTAAGGCCCAACAAATGGGCTCAACTGGGGAGGTGACGATGGACAAAGAAGTCAGGAGTCAGCAGACCAACCAGGACCGGAGCGAGGGGATAGCCACCGATCGCCGGACATTGCTGCGCACGGCAGGTCTTGCCGGTGCAGCCGGCGCGGCGCTCGCCGGCTCCATGCACGGCAAGTTCTCGCTGGCGCCGATCAGCGAGGCGCAGGCGCAGGCCGCGCCCATGCCGAAGGGGACTGACAAGCCGTGGTGGCCGTCGAAATGGGGCAAGGACGACGAGGCCGGGGCATCCAACCACATCACGCCCGAGAAGGTGCTCGACACCGTCAAATGGATCAAGGACGGCAAGATCTACAAGATCGGCCGCGTCTATGAGACCGGCATGCCGCTGTTCGGTGCCCGCGTGTTTGCGCTGCGGATTCCGGGCAGCCCGACCGGCGGCCCATTCGGCGACAACCGCATGGTCTATCACGACGAGTTTCTCTCCACCGAGATCGGCCAGACCGGCACCCAGTTCGACGGCCTCGGCCATATCGGCATCCAGCTCGGCAAGGATGGCGACAAGAGCGAGATGAAATTCTACAACGGCTTTTCCGCAGCTGAGATCAGCGACGCCTATGGCCTCAAGAAGCTCGGCGTCGAGAAGCTGAAGCCGCTGTTCACCCGCGGCCATCTCATCGACATGGTCGCGCTCAAGGGCGGCATGATGGACGCCGGCCAGGAGATCACCACGGCGGACATCAAGGCGGCACTGCAGAAGCAGAACATGAGCGAGGCCGACATCAAGCCGGGCGACGCGATCTTCTTCCACACCGGCTGGGGGTCGCTCTGGATGAAGAACAACGACCGCTTCAACAGCGGCGAACCCGGCATCGGGCTCGACGCCGCCCAGTGGGTGATCGACAAGGATCTCGCACTGACCGGTGCCGACACCTGGGCCGTCGAGGTCGTCCCAAATCCCGACAAATCGCTCGCCTTCGTCGTCCACGCCGAACTGCAGACCAAGCACGGCATCCACAACCACGAAAACCTGGTCTTCGACGAGCTGATCGCCGCGAAGAAGTACCAGTTCGTTTATTGCTTCACCCCGGCCCCCATCAAAGGCGCCACGGGCAGCAACGGCTGCCCGATTGCGATTACGTGAATCGGGGCGTCGGCGCCACGGTCGCGACCGTGGCGTCGACGGTTCGGTGAGTGGAGTAGTAGGGCGGATTTGCGAAGCGTAACAGGCCAAGTCTTGGTGCGCATAGAAAGAAGTGGAATGAACTCTGGGGAAAGACAAGCCGATCACCGCGCAAGAGCTATTGAAGCAGCTGAACGCCGATCCCGGCTGGCTGGTTGAGGAGCGAATGTTTGCACAAAGCAGCGGAGTACGCTCGCAGAAGAGCTATTGAACCGCATCATCCTGTTCTGCGCCGTCGAACGCCCGATGAAATACGGCGCTATGACCGCCATCAACCGCTGGGTCAGCCACCACATCGTCAAGGTGTCAGCGACGCAAAACGTCGAGGTCGAACACGTCGCCTTGCTGAACAAGGTGCTCAGCCGGCTGCACGAGTTTCATCTCGCAACACGCAAGGTGAAGGCGTGGAACCGGACAGTACACTACACGGCGCAGTCTACGCTGACAGTAGGGATCGTTGGGGCAATCGTGGTGTCGGCGTTTCGGTTAAGAGATGACCAAGTGCTAGCTCGGCTGTTCAGTGGCAGAATTAATCCCTAAAGACTTCTCAGCAACTCGCGCAATAGCAGTTCTGTAGCTCTTGCCGATACCGTGCAGCCATACTGATGTAAATTGTCATTCTTTTTCTCATCAGCAAGGTCTACGATACACTTAGATGAAAAAAAATGACGCGGGCTATTCGGAGACTCGTGAGCGGCGAAATAGATGCCGAAAGTTTCCATATCCAAAGCCGCGATTTTTCGGTGTTGCTGCTCTATGTGAGTCAATCTCTGACTATCGGCAATAACAGCCGATCCGGTAACAAATGGCGCAAGCTTGGGTTTTGAGCGCAAGGCGGGCCTTGGGCAGTTCGAGTCGAGCCGTGCCTCGAGCGCTTGCTCAAAATCGGGTTTTGATATCGTGTGATCGATAATTGCGCGAGTTTGTGACTTTAAAGGGATTTGCGTAGGCGCAATCTCAAACCCATTGAGCGACCACTTCCCGGCCTGATACTCCCACGCCGGTGATCCAACAATAATCTGACCTAGGCTTGCCTGCTTGCTAAAGCCCGCGCATATTCCAGTCATGCAGAGAATATCGATCCGAAACAGATTGAGCGCTAGGGTTGTCTCGTACGTACACGCGACTAGCCCCATTTGTCCGAGGCGCAATATGCCTCCCAGGTATCTCCTATCTCCATCAAGGTAGACATATTGCACGTTTAAGCCGCCGACAACCACTTCGGACACCTTCATTAGTTCGGTGCTCCGAAATCCTTGTCGCTCCTCCTCCAGCGCGCACACGATTAAAAAATCAAGTTGCGTTATTGATGTACTCTTTATGTCAACGCTTTCGATGAACGTCGACAGAGATTTACGCCATGCGTCATTGCTGTCAAACGCAATCATAAGAACGCCAAGTTCGTCAAATCGGTTTCTATACGAGGCGATCTCGTCCGGAAAGGCGGACATCCCGATAACAGGGGTGGTGCGATTCTTTCCGTCATTTGATCGAAGCTGCTTTAGCAGCT
>NZ_CAFJ01000662.1 GCF_000239795.1 Bradyrhizobium sp. STM 3809
GGCAGGCTGGACATGGCGCATGGCGTGGATTCTTCTGAGGTCTTGAGCATCGCCAAATGTTCGAGACACACCAGGAGAGTCCCGCCATGCCGCATCAGAATACAGTATTCCGAGACATTCTGAAGTTGGTCCCTTGGCATCGCTTCGAGGCGCTTGTGGACGAGCATGGTGCGGACGCGCGGATTCGACGGCTTTCCACCAAAGACCAATTTGTGGCGCTGCTGTACGGTCAGCTTTCGGGGGCTTCCAGTCTGCGGGAGATTGTCACCGGGCTGTCGAGCCACGCCGCGCGGCTCTATCACCTGGGTGCGGGCCCCGTTCGTCGCTCGACTTTCGCAGATGCCAACATGAATCGGCCTGCGGAGACGTTTGCCGCCTTGTTCGCCATCATGATGAAGCAGGCCCATCGCCGATTGCGCCGCAAGCTTGCCGAGACGACATATTTGATTGATTCGACCAGCATACGGCTGACAGAAGCCAGCGCTGGCTGGGCACGGTTCTCTGCCGGTGTCTGCGGCGCCAAGGTGCATGTGATCTATGATGCCGACGCCGACCGGCCGATTTATGCGGCAGTCAGCGGGGCCAACGTCAACGACATTACCGCCGCGCATCAGATGCCGATCGAGCCTGGAGCAACCTATGTGTTCGATCTCGGCTATTATGAATATGCTTGGTGGGCTCAACTGGACGCCGCCGGTTGTCGGATCGTGACCCGGTTCAAATCCAATACGCCGCTGCGGGTCGTGGAGGAGTTGCCGGTCATCGCGGGTGGCAACATCCTCTCCGACCGCATCGGTTTCCTTCCACAACGCCAAGCCTACAGCCGCCGCAATCCCATGCACACTGCGGTGCGCGAAGTGCGCGTCACCTTGGAAACGGGAAAGATCCTGCGCATCCTGTCGAACGATCTCGATGCCAGCGCTCAAGAGATCGCCGACCTCTATCGTCGCCGCTGGGCCATCGAGTTGTTCTTTCGTTGGGTCAAGCAGACCCTCAAGATCACCAGATTCCTCGGGACCTCTGAGAACGCCGTTCGCATCCAGATCGCCGTTGCCCTGATCGCCTTCCTCTTGCTTCGCCTCGCGCAAGACCTTCAGAAGGTAATCCAAAGTCCATTGGTCTTTGCCAGATTGGTCCGCACCAACCTCATGCATCGCCGCCCCATCGATCAATTGCTCGCGGGGCCACCCCAACTTGCCCAAAAT
>NZ_CAFJ01000661.1 GCF_000239795.1 Bradyrhizobium sp. STM 3809
TGAAGCGAACGACGTCCTGTGGCGCGAGTTGGATGCGCAACGCCGTTCGCAGCGCGCCGAGGCCGAATGCGTGCAGGTCCTCGTTGAAGTCGCCCGTCCGCGGAGACAGGGCAAGCGCCTCGATGCCCGCTGCTTCAGCGGGTTCGGTCAATGCTGCGAATGCGGCGTCACCCGCGGCATCGGCGTCGCGAGCGATGTAGAGTCGACACAGTGCTGGCGGGAGCAAGAGAGCGGCAAGGTGGTTGGCCGAGAGCGCGGCAGCCATGGGCATGGCAGGCAGCGCACAGCGCAGCGAGAGCATTGTCTCGATGCCTTCGCCGACAGCGAGAACGTCGTCGGCCGCGCCAAAGCGGACGGCATGGCCGAGGAGACCGCCCATCGCCCGTCGCGGCGTGCCAACCGGTGCCTTGCTAGAGCCGTCCGGCGCAAGCCAGGTGCGATGTGCGCCGGTGATGGCGCCGGCAAGATCGGTGACGGCGGCGATCATCGCCGGCCAGGTCTCAGTCGGCGAACTGTCGTCCGGGCGATAGTAACAGCGCGGATGAAACCGCAGCGCGCCCGCATCGTGGACAACCTTGATGCCGCGATTGCGCAGGTAGGTCTCGACGAACGTCCGGCGGATCGGCTGCGACATGGCGAAGAGCCGCTGCGCCGCCTCCGGCGATCCGGCGGGGACGGGTGTGCGAACGGGCTTTGGGTTGTGGCACAGTTCGGCGCTCGGCAAACTCAGAAAGCGTCGCGCCTCTTCGGCGACATCGCGAAAGTCGATGAACCCGCAGCTCTCGCGGATCACGTCGAGGAGATCGCCATATTCGGCCGAGGCGGCATCAGTCCAATGCCCAGCAGCCCCGGGACCAGAGTCAGGTCCGCTGAGCCGAACGAACATCGATCGACCAGGCGTATTGCGAACGTCGCCCACCATCCAATAGCGACCCTGGCGCCGCCCATTGGACAGGTAATGGCGGCAGACCGCCTCAGCATCGCGGGCGAGTCGGCGCGCCAGTTCGGAAGCGTCGCGGGACATCACACGACCTCCCGCAGCACGCCGTTATGTTGCGTAGAAGTTGCCAATCGGCTGCGGGACAGCGCCTCCGCGCCA
>NZ_CAFJ01000660.1 GCF_000239795.1 Bradyrhizobium sp. STM 3809
GGCGATGATGCCGGTTTCGGTCAGCTCGATCTCGAGCCGCCCGGGCGCGAGGCCCGTCTCGCGCAGCACCTCGGCGACGCGCCTCGGCAAATCGTGGTTGAGCTGCATCGGCGCGACGTTCACGGCGACCTTGAACGGCTGGCTCCAGGTCGCGGCGGTGGCGCAGGCGGTGCGCAACACCCAGTCGCCGATGTCGACGATCAGCCCGGTCTGCTCGGCCATCGGAATGAAATCGTTCGGCGGCACGCGGCCCTTCACCGGATGATTCCAGCGCAGCAGCGCCTCGAAGCCGATGATCTCGCCGCTCTGCGTGTCGTTCTGCACCTGGTAGTGCAGCTCGAACTCGTCGCGCACCAGCGCGCGCTTGAGATCGATCGCCAGCTCCGCACGGCGGCGGCTGGCCTCGTCCATCGACGGCTCGTAGGTGCAGATCTTGCCCTGACCGAGACTTTTCGCGCGATACATCGCGAGATCGGCGCGGCTGAGCAGCTCATCCGACGTCAGGCCGTGCTCGGGATGCAGCGCGATGCCGATGCTGCAGCCGACGGACAGGCTGCGCTCCTCCCATTCGACCGGCATCAGCACCAGCGCGCGCATGCGCTCGGCGAATTTGGCGGCTTCGGTGCGCGCGAAAATCTCGCTCTTGACCGCGACGAATTCGTCGCCGCCGATGCGCGCCAGGAATTCGCCGGGCTGCAGGCTGGCGGCGACGCGCTCGGCGACGGTCTTGAGCACCGCATCGCCGGCGGCATGGCCATGCGCGTCGTTGATATCCTTGAAGCGGTCGAGGTCGATGGCGAGCACGACGAGATGGGCGGTTTCGTCGCCCTCCGCCAGCGGCGGCGCCAGCCGCGCGCCCAGGCCGTTGCGGTTGGGCAGGCCGGTCAGCGGATCCTGCAGCGCGAGCTGCCGGTAGCCTTCGACGGCCTCCTGCGCCGCCTGCATGTCGATCATGTAGGCCGAGGCGGCCATCGCCATGATCAGGCCGATGCCGGTGACGATGCTGATCAGCATCACGCTGTCGGACAGCGCCTGCGCCGGCGTTTCGGCTCCCGCCATCGGCACCAGCGTCAGCGCCGCCATGCCGGTGAAATGCAGGCTCAGGATCGCGAGCACCATCGCCAGCGAGCCGCCATATTTGCAGAAACGCGTGACCGGCCGCGCGATGCGGTTCGCCGCCACGGCGCCGAAGCCCATCGCCAGCACCAGCGACAGCCAGATCGCCGGCGCGTGCCAGGTCCTGATGCCGTCGAGATTGAGCGCGCTCATCCCGGTGTAGTGCATCGCGGCGATGCCGAAGCCGAACATGGCGCCGCCGATCTCGATCAGCGGCCCGCGCTGCGTGCGCGTGGTGACGTAGAAGCCGAGCCAGGAGAACAGCACGGCGAGGCCGAGCGAGGCGAAGGTGAGGCCCGCTTCGAACGAGCGGCTGCCCGGAGAATCATAGCCGAGGATCGCGGCGAAATGCGTCGTCCACACCGTGCCGCCGGCGACCAGCCCGGCCAGGAACAGCAGATGGAAGCGGCGCAGACCGGTGTTGCGGCGGACCCGCGCCAGCAGGCGCATCGACAGGATGGAGCCGAGCACGCAGACGAGCAGCGCGGCGGCGACGTAACGCAGGTCGTGGTCGGCGGGCAGGCAGGACAGGATCGTCAACATCGGCAATGAACCCTCACGCAGGCCAGCTACGATCCCCGCCACAGGGCGGTTTTGGCGCGCAGGAATCGCGGTTAGCAAAGCGTCAACGCGGGCAGCGCATCTGCCCGCGTCCAGTCATGCACGAGGTCTGGAAGCCGATGATTAAGGCCGGGCGCCGCGCCTTCGTGTTCCCGGAAGGAACCGGGGACATCGTGACGAAACCATCAAGGCGGGGCGTCACTCTGCGCGCAGCTGGAACCCGATCGCTATTTGCTCGCGACGTTGCCCGGCAAGGCATAGGCGCGGACGTAGTCGCCGAGCTTGGTGCCGAACGAGCCATGGCCGCCATCGACCGTCACGACATATTGCCGGCCGCCGGCCTCATAGGTCATCGGCGTCGACTGCCCGCCGGCGGGCAGCCGGTCCTGCCACAGCAGGTGGCCGTCCTTGACGTCGAAGGCGCGGATGTAGTCGTCCATCGTGCCGGTGAGGAACGCGACGCCGCCCGCGGTGACCATCGGACCTCCGAGCATCGGTACGCCCAGCTTGAACGGCAAGGGCAGGGGCGCCTGGTCGCGGATGGTGCCGACGCGGTGCTGCCAGACGATCTGGTTGGTCTTCAGGTCGATCGCGGCGAGGCTGCCCCAGGGCGGCGCCATGCAGGGGATGCCGAGCGGCGACAGGAAGATGCCGAGATCGACGCCATAGGGCGTGCCGTACATCGGCTGCACGCCGAGCTCGGTGCCCGGCGGATGCGCGGAGTTCGGCGCGGCCGGATTGTCCTTGCCGCGCGGCACCAGCCGCGACACGAACGGGATCGATTGCGGATTGGCGATCGCGATCTTCCTGACGGGATCGATCGCGATGCCGCCCCATTCGAACATGCCGAAATCACCGGGATAGACCAGCGTGCCCTGCTCGGAGGGCGGCGTGAACGGGCCCTCGTAGCGCAGCCGCTTGAACTTGATGCGGCAGGCGAGCTGGTCGAACATCGTCGCGCCCCACATCTGCGCGCCGGTGAGCTGGTTGCGCGGCCGGAAGCTCAGCTCGGAGAATGGTTGCGTCGGCGACAGATGATCGCCGGGCGCGGCGCCCTGCGGCACCGGCTTCTCCGGCGCGGGGACCAGCAGGTGTCCGTCGCGACGATCCAGCACGAAGATGTTGCCGGTCTTGGCCGGCACGTAGATCGCCGGCACCACGCCGTCCTTGCCGGGCATGTCGACCAGGCTCGGCTGCGACGGCATGTCCATGTCCCAGAGATCGTGATGCACGTTCTGGAACGACCAGCGCAGCTTGCCCGTGGCGATGTCGAGCGCGACCAGCGCGGAATCATAGCGCTCGTTGTCGGCGCTGCGGTTGCCGGCCCAGATGTCCGGCGAGCTCGAGCCGAGCGGGATGTAGACGAGGCCGAGCGTCTCGTCGGCGGCGCCGACGCTCCAGCCGTTCGGCGAACCCGGCGTGAAGTGATGCGTCTCCGACGGCATCTCGTTGGGATCGGGATTGCCGGGATCGAACGCCCACAGCAGCTTGCCCGAATAGACGTCGAAGCCGCGGATCGCGCCCGAGGGCACCTTGTTGGAGTAGTTGTCGATCACGGCCCCGGCCATGATCAGCACCTTGTCGGTGACGACGGGCGGCGAGGTGCCCTCGTAGAAGCCGACGGTGGTGATCTCGTTGCCGGCCTTCAGGTCGATCTGGCCGTGGTCGCCAAAACCCTCGCACGGCTTGCCGCTGTCGGCATCGAGCGCGAACAGCCGTCCGTCGTCGGTCGGCAGGAAGATGCGCCTCGCGCATTCGCCCGGTGCCGCCGCGCCCGACACGTCGACCGCGCCGGCCTTCGTCTCGTGATAGGCCACGCCGCGGCAGGTCATGTGCTGGAAGTTCTTGTGGTGCTCGATCTTGGGATCGAACGTCCAGCGCAGCTTGCCGGTGGCCGCGTCGAGCGCGAACACGATCTGGTGCGGCGAGCAGGTGTAGAGCGTGTCGCCGATCTTCAGCGGCGTCACCTCGTTGGTGAACTCGTCGGGATCGTCCGGGCCCTTGCGGTCGCCGGTCTGGAATTCCCAGGCGAGCTGCAGGTTCTTCACATTGTCGGGCGTGATCTGCTTCAGGCTGGAGAAGCGCGTGCCGAAATTGCTGGCGCCGTAGGCGGTCCAGTCGGCCTGCGCCTCCGCCGGCGCGGGATCGGTGCCGGCCGTCGCGGCCGCCGCCTGCGGCAGCGCGCCGTTGACGCCGAAGCGGTCGCCGCGCAGGGAGGCGCCGAGCACGACCACCGCGACCGCGAGCACGGCCAGAAGGCCCCAGCGTGCCGAGCGCATGTCGCCGGCGAGATGCGTCGTGACGAACGGCAGCAGCAGCCAGACGCCGAGCGGCGCCAGCACGTCGCCGCGCGGCGCCAGCGACCAGAAATCCAGCCCGACCTCCCAGATCGCCCAGATCATCGTGCCCAGCAGCAGCGCCGCATAGAGCCATAACGCGGCCGCGCGCCGCTGCCACAGCAGCCACGCCGTGCCGAGCAGCGCGGCACCGGCGATGACGTAATAGAGCGAGCCGCCGATCGCGGCGAGCCAGAGGCCGCCGGCGAGCAGCGCCAGCCCCATCAGTCCGACAACGATGGCAGTGAAGGTCAGCAGCGGCGCGCGCTGCAGCTCGCGGGCGGCGGCCATGCGCGACTCCAGGCTGACGAGAACGAGGCGCGGCGCGACGCCGCAGTCGCGTCATGAACGTCGGGGCGGGGCCGAAGTTCCCTGCTGCTGATGTCGCCGGTGAGCGCGCGGCCCCGCGCCCAGCAGCTGGCGGCTGCAAACGAAGCAAGCGCGCGGCGCGTCTCGAACCATGAGGCCCCCACAGGCCCGCGATGGTCCGGAACGCTCCCTCACGGTGCCCCGTTGCCGCGCGGTCCCCGCAGAGCCGGCGCTCCCACCACACGCCCTTTTGCATCCCCCGGGACCGGAACGGGTTGCCGCTCCATGACGGAATTATTACGATCCGACGTCAGTCACATGAAAATTGGAGTGCCGGATGCGTGCGCAATCGCGAGCCCTGTCGAACCCGGTCGCCCTGTGGTGGGCGATGCTGACCCTGGTCAGCCTCGCCAATATCGCATTCTGGTTCATCCTGTACCGCCAGCTGCACGGCGGCAGCGTCGCCGTCAGCTGGTCGTCGGAGACCGGCCAGATGCTGGCGCTGTCGGCGGCCTATGTGTTCGGCTGCGCCTTCCGCTCGGTGCTGCCGCGCGCCGACGTGCAGCGCATCTGCCTGGTCGACAGCTGGCTGTCGAGCGTGTTCGTCGGCCGCTCGGTCGCGACCATCGCCGAGATCGCCTTCGCGGCGCAATGGGCGATCATCCTGGCCCAGCTCGGCGCCATCGCCGACGCCGAGACCGCCGTCAACATGGCGCGCCTGATCGTGCCGATCATCGTCGTCGCCGAGATCTGCTCCTGGTACGCGGTCGTTACCAAGAACTTCCTCTACAACGCGATCGAGAACTCGCTGTGGGCGGTGGCCTTCCTGCTCGTCGGCATCGGCCTCGGCCGGCTGCTGCCGGAGTTCGACGGGCTGGTGCGCGGTCTCTTGATCGCCGGCCTCGTCGGCATCGCCTGCTATCTCGCCTTCCTCGTGGTCGTCGACGTGCCGATGTATGTGAAGCGCTGGCGCATCGAGCGTGCCGCCGGCAAGCCGCTGCTGCATCCGCTGGTCGGCTTGCGCGATTCCGCCACGCAGTGGACGGTCACCCACGAGTTCGAGCATTGGAAGGAAGAGATCGCCTGGATGTCGCTGTATTTCAGCGCCGCGGTCTGGGGCTCGCTGGCGCTGTGCGCATTGTCCGCGATGAACGCGCATGTGCCGCAGAACCGCACCCAGGCCTCCGTGACACCGCCGGCGATCGTGCAAGCGCGCTGAGCCTGAGCTGACATCGAGGAGACGAAAAAGAACCCGCGGTGCGTGCACCGCGGGTTCTTGCTTTTCCAAGCCTCAGCCATGCAGCGTGAAGTGATGCGAGTCGTCGATGTGGGCGACGTGGCTGAAATCGTGGTGCGGAGCGTCGTGGGCGCCGCCGGCGTGGCCGATGTCGAAGTGCGGCGGCACGATGCCGGTGTTGCCGGCGTGACCGTGATCGCCTAGCCCATGATCGCCAAGCCCGTGGTCGCCAAGCCCGTGGTCGCCGAAGCTGTCGGCGATGATCGGGTGGTGCGACGAGCCGTCGCCATGCAACGGACCGCCCAGGCCGAGGCCGGAGCTGTGGCCGTCATGGCCGTTGTCGCTGGCCTGGTGGATCGCCTGCGCGATCTGGTCCCAGAACCCGCCCTGATGACCGTGGCTGCCCTCGTGGCCGCCGCCGATCAGGTCGCCGGCGAGCTTGAACAGGTCGCCGAGCGCCGCGCCGGCATTGCCGTGGCCGAGATCGCTGGCCAGCGTGCCGAGATCGTGGCCGAGCGCATTGGCCTGATGACCGACGGCGTGCGTCAGGTCGCTGGCGGCCTCGGTCAAGCCGGAGATGCCCGCGCTGACGGCGTGATTGAGGCCGCTGGTGATGCCCGAGCCGAGGGTGTCGGCCGCATGGGCGGCGTCGGAGATGACGTGGCCGAGCGGCCCGCCGACGAGGTGACCCGCGTTCGACACCGCATCGGTGATGACGCCGAGCGCGCCGTGGCCGAGCGAGGTGCCGACATCGAGCCCGCCCTTCACCACGTCGCCCGCGAGGTGGATGCCGTCGGCGCCGAGATGCGCGGCGGTGTCGACGATGGTGCCGACCACGCCTAGCGCGCCATGGCCGATCGCGCCGGCCGCTTCGAGCCCGGCATGGCCGAGACCGACGGCGCCGTGAACCGCATCGCCCGCCGTGGCGATCACGCCATGCGCCAGGTCACCGGCGACATGCACGCCGCCATTGACGATGTCGCTGCCGATATGACCGATGTCGCCGGCGACGCCGCCGAGATCGCCGTGCACGAGATGGTTGAGGCCGGAGGCGACGTCGCCGACCACATGCGCGCCAGTGCTGGCGATGTCGCCGGCCACATGACCCGCGGTCGACACGACATCCTGGACCCCGTGAATGATGCTGCCGCCGACCGCCGCGCCGGCATGCTCCACCGCGCTCACGACGCCGCCGACAGTGTGAATGACCTCGCCGCCGAGATGGCCGACGCCATGCGCCACATCGCTCACGGCATGTCCGACATCGCTGACGACATGTCCGACGGTGTGGGCCGCGCTCGCGGCGGCGTCGCCCACCGTATGCGTGACCTTGCCGATGGTGTGGATGACCGAATTTCCGAGATGGCTGACCTCGTGCGCGGCGCCGCTTGCCGCATGCTCCACGGTGTGCACCACGCTCGAGGCGGCGCTGCCGACCGCGTGGCCGACGTCCGATGCCACATGCGCGACGCCCTTCGCGACCGAACCCAGCGCGTGCCCGATATCGCCGAAAATGCTCATTGATGTTCTCCCCCGGTTGGGTCACCTCACCGCGGGTGACGGGAGCGTTGTCGCAGAGCTGGCGGCAGCGCTCTGTGAGCCGTGTCACGCAGCCGGGCTCGACACGGCTCGCCGGGGAGATTGGGCGGACGCATCGCACCGACCCGATACCCGGCCGCGCGGTCCGCGGCAGGGTATCGCTGCTGTCCTCGCCGGAGCGTGCGCGGCCTTAGCCGTGCATCGCGAAGTGATGCCCCTCGTCCATCTGAACGATGTGGCTGTAGTCGACATGCGGGGCGTCGTGCGCGCCGCCGGCATGGCCGATGTCGAAGTTCGGCGGCACGATGCCGGTGTTGCCGGGGTGACCATGGTCGCCGAAACTGTCGACGATGATCGGGTTGTGCGACGAGCCCTCGCCGTGCAGCGGGCCGAAGCCGAGCCCGGAGCCGAACTCAGCGCCCTGGACGCCCTGGGCGTTTTCGCCGGCATGGCTGACCGCCGAGGCGATCGAGTCCCAGAACCCGCCATGGCCGCCGGCCTCGGACGGACCATGCGCGATGGCGAGGCCGTCGCCGCGCAGGCCATCCTGCGCCAGCTTGAAGATGTCGCCGATCGCAGCGCCGAGATTGCCGTGGCTGAGATCGTTGACCAGCGAGCCGAGATCGTGGCCGATCGCGTCGAGCTGGTGGCCGATCGTGCCGGTCAGGTCGCCGGCCGCCTGCGCCAGTCCGCTGACGCCTTCGCCCACGACATGGCCGACGCCGTTCACCACGCCGGTGCCGACCGCATCGACGCCATGCGCGATGCCGGAGACGGCTTCACCGATCGGGCCGCCGATCAGGTGGCCCGCGGCGGACGCGGCGTCGGTCGCCACACCGATGGCGCCGTCGGCAACCGCCACGCCGGCCTCGAAGCCGCCTTTCACCACAGCGCCGGCGGCGTCGAGCGCATCGGCTCCGACATCGGCCGCAGTGCCGACGATGGTGCCGGCCATGTCGAGCGCGCCGTGACCGATCGCGCCGGCCGCTTCCAGCCCGGCCTCGCCGAGGCCGACCGCCGTATGCACCGCATCCCCGGCGACGTTGATCGCACCATGCGCCACGTCGCCGGCGACGTGCAGTCCGCCAT
>NZ_CAFJ01000659.1 GCF_000239795.1 Bradyrhizobium sp. STM 3809
CTGGCGGGCCGGGATGCGCGCAAACGTGCCAGTGATTTGCCCGACGATGCAACGCCCGTCGGCATGCGACAAAGTAGCGCGACGGGCAACGATGAGTCGTCCTGATCGTGCGCCCGCGATCTCCAGGATTGAGCTGCGATGTCTTGGCTGCTGCGCTGTTTCACTAGCGCCGTCGTGATCACGACGCGGCGGACATCCGCGAATATCTGCTCCACGCCGCGATCACGACTGAGGCGTTCGCGCCTCGACCGGCACGGCCACGAGCAAGGAGCGCTCGATCGAGTGCGCGTTCTCCGTATTGACAACCTGGAGAACGACCATGACATCCTGGACATCAAGGGCTGCGATCATCGCACTGCTGTCGACGGCCACCGCTGCGCCGGCTTTGGCGCTGGACGGATTCTTCTCCGAGTCGGAGCCGTCGGCGTACCAATCCATGCACCCGGACCGTGATTTGTTGAACGGCGGCGAACTGACACCCGCGGCGCGCATGGGTGTGGCGCAACCGTTCAGCGCAGCGCGTGCATCCATGCTGGCCGACCGGCATTCGCGTCGTCGTCCGCGGCAGCGGTGATGATCGGCTCGGCGACCTCGCAGAGTCCGTCGTCCGTAGGGTGGGCAAAGCGGTCGCCGCAGGCGGCTGCGTGCCCACCGTCGGGCGGCGTGTTCGCGGCGAGACGGTGGGCACGGCGTCATCGCGATCGTGCGCGTGGAAAAGGTGGTGGCGCGCCTTTGCCCACCCTACGCGAACCTCTCAGCTCGCGTGCTCCTCGCGCTCGTGGATCACGCTGGCGCGGCCGACGATCAGGTCGTCGACATGGCCGATGCGCGAGACGTCCTTGCCGGCATAGGGCAGGGAGTGCAGCACGCAGCGCATCGCATTGAGCCGTGCGCGTTTCTTGTCGTCGGACTTGATGACGGTCCACGGGCAGTCGGCGGTGTCGGTGGAGAAGAACATCGCCTCCTTGGCGCGCGTGTAGTCGTCCCATTTGTCGAGCGAGGCGGTGTCGATCGGCGACAGCTTCCATTGCTTGAGCGGATGCGCCTCGCGCTCCTTGAAGCGGCGGCGCTGCTCCTCGCGGCTGACCGAGAACCAGAACTTGATGAGATGGATGCCGCTGCGCACGAGGTTGCGCTCGAACTCCGGCACCTGGCGCAGGAACTCGTCATATTCGGCCTGCGAGCAGAACCCCATCACGCGCTCCACGCCGGCGCGGTTGTACCAGGAGCGGTCGAACAGCACGATCTCGCCGGCGGTCGGCAGATGCTCGACATAGCGCTGGAAGTACCATTGGCCGCGCTCGACGTCGCTCGGCTTGTCCAGCGCGACGACGCGGGCGCCGCGCGGGTTGAGATGCTCCATGAATCGCTTGATGGTGCCGCCCTTGCCGGCGGCGTCGCGGCCTTCGAACAGCAGCACCAGGCGCTGGCGCGCGTCCTTCATCCAGTTCTGCAGCTTCAAGAGCTCGGTCTGCAGGATGAATTTCTGCTCTTCGTAGTCCTTGCGGTACATGCGGAATTTGTAAGGGTAGCCGCCGTGGCGCCAATTGTCGGCGAGCTCGTCGGAGGTGTGGCGCTTGTCGCGCTTGGTCTCGCGACCGTCGATCAGCGCCTTCATGAGCCTGGCGTCATCAGGGGCGGCGCCGTCGAGCATGGCCTTCACCGGGGCGCTGTTCGCATCGAGCCTTGGCGGTCCGTTCAGCACCGTCGCGAAGGCCGACAGCTCGGTGATCTGCGCGGCCTGCATCGATTCGTCGATCAGCGACTGCGCGACCGGATCGAGCGGCGCTGCGGACTGCTTGCGCGCGACGTGCGCCGTCGCGCTGGCGCGCTTGCTCTTGCCCGCGTTGCCCTTGGTACCCTTCGAGTTTGCCATGCGCGTCCGCCCCGCCTGTTGTTGTCGTGCAGAGATGTGAATCGATTTTTATCCGCCAAGCGCGCTGCGGCAGGTTGACCTGGATCAACGGGTCGCAGGCTTTGCGGGGAACAAGGCAGGGCGATACCGACACGCGCGCAACATTCATGCAACGGTCTCTACGACGGGCAGGGCTGCGGCTAATTTACTCCGTCATGCCCGGGCTTGACCCGGGCATCCACTCCTTCCCAGTGCTCGGAACGACGTGGATGGCCGGGACAAGCCCGGCCATGACGATGCCGTTAGAGCGGAGGACTGATCCGGACACATCGCTCGACGCGATCGAACGGCTCAAACGACGATCGACAGCCGCTTCGCGGCGCGGGTGATGCCGGTGTAGAGCCAGCGGGCGCGGGCTTCCTGGAAGGCGAAGCTTTCGTCGAACAAGACGACGTCGTCCCATTGCGAGCCCTGCGACTTGTGCACGGTCAGCACGTAGCCGTAGTCGAACTCGTCATAGGGCTTGCGCTGCTCCCACGGGATGTCCTCGATGCCGCCGGCGAAGCATTCGCCGCGCACCGAGACCTTGGTGACCTTGCGGCCGAAATCCTCTTCGGGCGCGACCCGCATGGTCACGATCTTCGACTTCGAGGTCGCGCGCGACTTCACCCGCCACAGGCCGCCATTGAACAGGCCCTTCTTGCGGTTGTTGCGCAGGCAGACCAGCTTGTCGCCGGCGACGGGCAGCGCGTCCTCGATGTCGAGGCGCTGGCGGAAGCGGTTGTTGTAGGCGCGGCGGGTGGCGTTGCGGCCGACCAGCACCTGGTCGGCCTCCATCACGCGCGACGGATCGAGCTCGCGGCGCTCCACCACCTCGCTCTCGCCGTAGCGGCCGATGTCGAGCGTGTTGCCCTCGCGCACGTCCATCGACATCCGCACGATCGGATCGTCCTGTGCCTGCCGGTGCACCTCGCTCAGCATCACGTCGGGCTCGCTGTCGGTGAAGAAGCCGCCGCCCTTGACCGGCGGCAATTGCGCGGGATCGCCGAGCACCAGCAGCGGGCAGTCGAAGGAGAGCAGGTCGCGGCCGAGATCGGCGTCGACCATCGAGCATTCGTCGATGATGATCAGCTTGGCCTTGGAGGCCGGCGCGTCGTCCCACAATTCGAAATTCGGCTGCTCCTCGCCGGTTTCCTGGGCGCGGTAGATCAGCGAATGGATGGTGGAGGCGTTGTCGCAGCCCTTGCTGCGCATCACCAGCGCCGCCTTGCCGGTGAACGCCGCGAACTTGACCTCGCCGTCGACCCCCTCGGCGATGTGGCGGGCCAGCGTGGTCTTGCCGGTGCCGGCATAGCCGAACAGCCGGAACACCT
>NZ_CAFJ01000658.1 GCF_000239795.1 Bradyrhizobium sp. STM 3809
GCCGGACTGAGGACGCACCCGGCGCGATCCTGGTTCTTAAGTTCCTAACCCTATTTTGCTGATAGTGGTTCTCGCCACGCTACAATCAAATGGGTGCCTCATGCGCGGACAGCTTCGGAGCCTTTGGCTGGCCGGAATGGCGGCGGCGCTGCTGGGATCACATCCCGCGGCCGCATCGCCGCAGATGGTCTCGCTGGTATTCAACTCTCAGCCGCAAAACCCGCAGCAGATCGGCTCCGATGAATTCCGCGTCAAGCTGCAGGCGCTGGTCGGCAACCGGTTGATCATCGACGAGCGCGCCGGCAATTCATTCGGCAGCGAGGCTGCGGTGCTGGCGGCGACGCGGACGGGCGCGGTCGACATCGCCGTCGTCTCGAGCGGCATCGCGAGCGCCGTCGTCCCGGAGCTTGGTGTCTTCGACATTCCCTTCCTCTTCCGCGATGCTGCGCACGCCAAGGCCGTCGCCACCGGGCCGGTCGCGGCTCAGATCGGCGCCAAGTTCGCCGACAAGGGACTGGTGCTGCTCGCGCTCGGCAAGCAGGGCTTCCGGAATCTCACCAATTCCAAGCGGCCGGTGCGCTCTGTGGATGACGTGAAGGGCCTCAAGATCCGCGTGATCTTCAATCCGGTCTATCAGATGACCTTCAAGGCGCTGGGCGCCGACGTCGTGCCGATGGACTTTCCCCTGGTCTATGCCGCGCTCAAGGACGGGCGGCTGGATGGTCAGGAAAACCCCGTCGCGACCATCGCCGCCAATCGCTTCGAGGAGGTTCAGAAGTATCTCACCCTCACGGGCCATTTCTTCGCGCCAATCGCCTTTATCGCCAATCGCGCGACCTTCGAGCGACTCGACACGAGCGAGCGCGAGGCGCTGATCACGGCCGCCAAGGCTGCCGCGGAGGTGACGTGGCAGGCCGAGCTCGATGCGCAGAAGCTCGATGATCTTCGCAAGGGCGGCATGGATGTGATCGAGACGTTCGATCGCAAGAGCTTCGTCGAGGCGGTCAAGTCGCTCGATCCCGAGTTCGAGAAGCGGTTCGGCAAAGAGCTGCTCGCCGCCATCAGGTCCACGCCGTGAACCAGTCAGGCAATTCCATGCGACTTTCCTCGATCATGTCATGGATCGGTGTCCGTCCCCGGATCTTCGGCGGCTTCGCACTGATCCTGAGCTTCCTGGTCCTGCTCGGCGGCTTTGCGATGGTCCAGGTCGGGCGCATCGGCGGCACGGTGGACGAGCTCGTGGCCAGCGCCGCCGGTGACGCCGGCATGTCGCGGGTGCGGGCCGCGCTGCTCACCGCCAACGGTGCGGTCGAGAAGTTCATCCGCACCTGGAGCGTGGGCGACAAGGATGCAGCCGGGAAGGCCATCGACGCCGTGGGCGGGCTCGCCGACGAGGTCGAGAAGCAGTCCGGCAGGCTCAGCGTCATTGCCGACGGCGTCGGCGCTGTGCGGAGCGAGCTCGCGGCCTACCGGTCGTCGTTTGCTGCCGCCGCCGAGGCGGTCGACCGGCTGCGGGCCGCGACGAACAAGACAGAGGCGCTCGGCGCCGTCGCGGGCATCAATGTCGGCGGCATCCAGGTCGCGCTCGCCAACCGCGCCGGCAGCGAGCCGCTGCTGCATCCGCTGCGGCTCGCCAGCACGGTGGACGCTGTCCGCGTCGCGGTGATGCGCTACACCACAACGCTGTCGCCCAACGATATCGAGGACGCCAAGCTCACGTTCGTCTATGCGCGGCTCGCCCTTGCCGATTCCGAGACCGAGCTCGCCGGCGTCGACGACGCCCGGCTGAAGGGCCTTGTCGCGGCGCTAAAAGAGGCGCTCACCGCCGATGCGGCGGCGTTCGAGGACGTCGTCAAGATTGCTGCTGATTTGCGGGCCAAGCAGGCCGAGCTGGTCAAGGCGAGCAAGGCGATCGAGGAGCAGGTCGGCCGCATCAACCAGCAATTGGCGACCGCCCGCGCGGAGCAGGGCGCCAGGACGGCATCGTCCGTCCAGGACACGCGGCAGACCGTGATCCTCACGGCGGCCGGCGCCGTCGCGCTCGGAGCCGTGCTGGCGTGGCTGATCGGTGCCAGCGTGTCACGGCCGATCCGCAGCATGACCGATCGGATGCAGTCGCTGGCCGCCGGTGAACTCGAGCGGCCGATCCCCGGTGGCGAGCGCGGCGACGAGATCGGTCGGATGGCGCGCGCAGTCGAGATCTTCCGTGACAATGCGCTGGCCGTTCGCCGCATGGAGCAGGACGCCGCCTCACAGCGCGAGGCGGCCGAGGCCGAACGCGCGCGGATGATGGCCGATCTGGCCCGCCGGTTCGAACAGGGCATGCAGGGCGTGATATCCGGCGTCGGAGGACGGGCGGCCGACATGGGGCTGAGCGCCAAGGGGCTTTCCGAGGTCGCCGAGCGCGGCCGGGGTCTCGCCGAGGCAGTGGCCAGCCGCGCCGAAGAGGCGTCGGTGAACGTGCAGACGGTCGCGTCCGCGACCCAGGAGCTCGCCGCCTCGATCCGCGAAATCTCCGGACAGGTGCAGCGCTCGGTGGCGGTCTCGACCCGGGCCACCCAGGAGACCGAGCGCACGTCCGAATTGATCAACGGATTGTCGAGCGCGGCCGAACGCATCGGTACCATCGTGCAACTCATCCAGGCGATTGCGAGCCAGACCAATCTCCTGGCGCTGAACGCGACGATCGAGGCGGCGCGCGCAGGCGAGGCGGGCCGAGGCTTTGCGATCGTCGCGAGCGAGGTGAAGAGCCTGGCGTCGCAAACCGCGCAGGCGACAGAGCAGATCTCGGGCCAGATCGCGACCATCCAGAGCGCTACGGGAGAGACGGTCGCGGCCATCGCGCAGTTCGGCAGCACGGTGAGAGAGATCGCCGAAATCTCCAACGCGATTGCCGCTGCGGTCGAGCAGCAGGGTGCGGCGACCGGCGAGATCGCTCGCAACGTGGAGCAGGCGGCCAGCGGCACTGCGGCCGTTACGCGCGAGATCGGCGATGTACGCAATGTCGCCGGGCAGACCGATGCAGGCGCCGAGGCGGCGCTCGCAGCCGCAGCCGCGCTGCAGCAGCAGGCGGCGTCCCTGAAGACCAATGTCGACGACTTCCTGCAGACGATCCGGACCGCGGCTTGAGCAAATGACCGCGCGGCACGTGATGCGGATCGTCCGGCGTTGACCCGGAGGAGGCTCGGCCGCAGACTGCCGCGATGACTGCGTCGCAGCCGCATTCCCTCGTCATTCCGGTCCAGGACGCGACCGTGTCTGCGCTCCTGATCGCGCCGCCTCAGGCGCGCGCCTGCTTCGTGTTCGCCCACGGGGCCGGCGCCGGCATGACGCACGCGTTCATGCACGCGGCAGCCGAGAGTCTCGCCGCGCATGGCATCGCGACCTTGCGCTTCCAGTTTCCCTACATGGAGAAGGGCAGCAGGCGGCCCGACCCTCCCGCGCTCGCCCAAGCCACTGTCCGGGCGGCCGTGGCAGCGGCGGCGCAGCTCTGTCCAGGACTGCCGCTGATCGCCGGCGGCAAATCGTTCGGAGCGCGGATGACGTCGCAGGCGCAGAGCGTGGCGCCGCTGCCGGGTGTGTCCGGGCTGGCCTTCCTCGGCTTCCCGCTCCATCCCGCCGGCAAGCCGTCCATCGCCCGCGCCGACCATCTCGACGCGATCGCGGTGCCGATGCTGTTCCTGCAGGGCACGAAGGACAAGCTGGCGGAGATGGAACTGCTGACGCCGGTCGTGACGCGGCTCGGCGCACGCGCAACGTTGCATGAGCTCGATCAGGCCGATCACGCCTTCCACGTGCCCGCCCGCTCGGGCCGCAATGATCAGTCCGTCATGGCGGAACTGACCCAGGCATTCGCGGCATGGTTCGAGCAACTCGCGCCGACCGAAGGCTTTGGCCGGTCGCTCGCGTGAGCATGGGCCAGAAGCCAGTAGTCGCGGGCCAGGATCGCCGCCCTGCGAATAGGGCCGCCTCCCTGAGATTTGGCGCGACATCGGGCTCGAAATATTGCAACAAGTCGGCATCACTGTTGGACCTGGTGCGCGCGGGGCGCCGGATATTGGAGAGTTTGATGTTCCGATACGTGGGCTTCCTCCTCGGGCTGCTCTGGAGCCTGGTGTCGATCAGCACGGCTCTGGCCGAGGAAGCGAAGCTGCGGATCGGGGTTCTCCGGCTGTCATCATCGGCGCCGGTGTTCATCGCGTTGGACAAGGGTTACTTCCGCGATGCCGGACTGGAGGTCGAGCTGAAGTTCTTCGATGCAGCGCAACCCATCGCGGTTGCGACGGCGACCGGCGACGTCGATGTCGGCGTCACCGCGTTCACCGCAGGGCTCTACAACCTTGCCGGCAAGGGAGCCCTCAAGATCATCGCCGGCATGAGCCGCGACCGGCCCGGCTTTCCGCTGATCGGCTACTTCGCCAGCAACAAGGCCTATGAAGCTGGCCTCAAGTCCCCGAAGGACATTGCGGGCAAGCGCGTGGCGATGACGCAGGTCGGGTCGAGCTTTCACTACTCGGTGGGCCTGCTGGCCGACAAATACGGCTTCAAGCTCTCCGACGTGAAGATCGTGCCGCTGCAGTCGATGTCGAACATGGCGGCTGCGATCAAGGGCGAGACAGTGGATGCGGCGCTGATGCCGATCTCCGTCGCGCGCAAGCTGATGGAGGAGGGCGCCGTCAAGCATCTCGGCTGGGTCGGCGACGAGACGCCCTGGCAGGTCAGCGGCGTATTCGCGGGACCGAAGACGCTGGCCAACACGGCCGTCGTGACGAAGCTACTGGCATCGCTGCAGCGCGCCGAGCGCGAGTATCACGACGTCGTGCTCGCCTCGGTCAAGGATGGCAACGCTGCGGTCGACGAGAAGACGAAGCCGCTGCTCGAGATCATCGGCAAATACACCAACTTGCCGGTCGATCAGGTGGTCGGGAATTGCGCCTACATCGATCCGGATGGCAAGCTCGACGTCAAGAACATCGACAGCCAGGTCAAATGGCTCCAGGCCCAAGGCTTTGCGGACCCGGGCTACGATGCGGCCGCGATCATCGCGAAAGAGTATGTCAAGCCGGATTGACCTTCGCGCGATTGGCGCGGACCCGCAGCGGATTGATGTCACATGGACCTGATCGCCGAGACCATCAGCCACCGTTTCGATGCGCTCGACGTGCTCGACGGCGTGTCGTTCTCGGTCGGAGCCGGCGAGGTCGTGGCCATCGTCGGCCCGTCCGGCTGCGGCAAGAGCACGCTGCTGTCGATCCTCGGCGGACTGCTGCAGCCGAGCGCGGGGCAGGCGCTGTTGCGCGGCGCGCCGCCGCCCGGCTGCTTGAATCCGCTCACCTTCGTGTTCCAGGACTTCGCGCTGCTGCCCTGGGCCAGCGTCGAAGACAACGTCGCGTTTCCGCTGCTGCATACGTCGCTGTCGGCCCAGCAGCGAATGACGGCCGTCGCGGATGCGTTGCGCCGCACCGGGCTGCTCGACTTTCGGACAGCCTTTCCCAAGCAGCTGTCGGGCGGCATGCGACAGCGCGTCGGCATCGCGCGTGCGCTCGTCGTCCGGCCTGCGATCCTGCTGATGGACGAGCCGCTGTCGGCGCTGGACTCGCAGACCCGCGAGCTCCTGATGGAGGATTTCGTCGACCTGCTCGCGGATGGAACGATGGGCGCGGTCTACGTCACGCACAATCTCGAGGAGGCCGTCCGTCTCGCCGACCGCATCGTCGTGCTGTCCCGCCGCCCGGGGCGGATCCGGAAGGTCGTCACCGTCCCGGCGACGCGCCGCGCCCGCGGCGACGCGGCCACGCGCGCGCAATTGCTGGATCTCCAGAGCGAGCTCTGGGCGCTGATCCGGACCGAGGCGATCGACGCCGAGCGCGAGGTTCAGCATGCTTGATCGCACGCCGGATGACAGCCGCCACGTCGCGCGTGACGCCGACGCCAAGCCGGTGCGCTTTCGCGGTGGCGGCTTCACCCCGGCGACCAGCCGCTGGGCGGGGCTGCTCGCGCTGGTCGCGGTCCTCGGGCTGTGGCAGCTCATCGGCAGCCTGGCGCTGATCAACCCGCTGTTCCTGCCAACACCGCTCGGCATCCTGCGCGCACTGTACCGGCTCGCCGAGAGCGGCGCGCTCTGGCAGCATCTCTCCGCCTCGCTGCTGCGCATCCTCTCGGGCTGGGCGCTCGGCACGGCCTCCGGCATCGTCGTCGGCTTTGCGATCGGCCTGTGGCGGATCGCGCGCAGCATCGGGATCACTTTCGTCTCGGCACTGTTTCCGATTCCGAAGATCGCCGTGCTGCCGCTCTTGATCCTCTGGCTCGGCATCGGCGAGCAGCCGAAGATCGCGACGATCGCGCTCGGCGTGTTCTTCTCGACCACGATCTCGGTCTATAGCGGCGTCGATGCCGTGCCGCGCAACCTGATCCGGATGGCGCAGAGCTTCGACGTGCCGTTCCCGACCATCGTGCGCAAGGTGATCTGGCCCGGCGCATTGCCGTCGATCCTGGCCGGCTTCCGCATCACCGCCTCGGTGGCGCTGATGCTGGTGGTCTCGGCCGAGATGATCGGCGCCGAGACCGGCATCGGCACCTTCGTGCTGCAGGCCGGCAACCTGATGCAGACCGATCAGCTGATGGCCGGCATCCTGATGCTGTCGCTGTTCGGTCTCGCCGTTGGCAAGCTGATCAGCCTGCTCGAGGCGCGCCTGCTGCACTGGCGCTGAGCGGTGCGTCAGGCGTTGCCGCGATCCTCGCGGAACAGGTCGAGCTTCTCCTGCACGGGCCGGTCGGAGAACGAGAACAGCACGGCATCCTCGTCCGCCTCGTGGCTCACCCATTGCCAGCTCGGCACCACGAACAGGTCGCGCGGCCCCCACTCGAAGGTCTGGTCGCCGATGCGGCTGCGCCCCCGGCCCTCGATCGCCGTGAACACCGTGGCATCCGTGGAGCGATAGCGCGCGGTCTTGAAAGCCTTCGGCAGCAGCTGGATGAAGGTGCCGATCGTCGGCATCGCGAAGTCGCCGGTCTCCGGGTTGGAGAACTTCAGCTTCAGCCCATGGCAGGCATCCCATTCCTCGCTGCGCCTGGCATTCTCCAGCGCCTCGCGGGTGTAGGCATAGGGATAGCTGAAGATCGGCGACGTGCGCGACCTGCGCCTGGCATCGACCGGGAGCAGGTTGTGGCCGTAGCGCGCGAAGCTGTCGCCGGCGGGACGCGCGACCTTCTGCTGGTCCTCCGTGGAGCCTTGCGCGAAGGACGCGTCGAGGAACTGCACCAAGGGAATGTCGAGGCCGTCGAGCCAGAACATCGGCTCCGAGGTCTCGTTGCCGTGATCGTGCCAGGTCATCGACGGCGTGATGATGAAGTCGCCCGGCTGCATGAGGGTGCGCTCGCCCTCGACCGTCGTGAACGCGCCCTGGCCTTCGAGCACGAAGCGCAGCGCCGACTGGCTGTGCCGATGCGCGGGCGCGATGTCGCCGGGGATCACCATCTGGATGCCGGCATAGAGCGAGGTCGTCACCTTGGACTGGCCGCGCAGCCCCGGATTTTCCAGGATCAGCACGCGCCGTTCGGCCTCCTTGGCCGTGATCAGCCGCCCCGCCTCGATCATGTAGTCGCGGATCGCCGCGAACTGCCACAGGTGCGGACGGCATGCACTCTTCGGTTCAGGCGTGATCAGATCGCTCATGACCGTCCACAGCGCGGTCATGTTCTCGCCGTCGATCTTTTTGTAGAATGCCTCGCGTTCCGGGGTCGAAACTGCGGCCATGCGCGCCTCCCGATCAGATGTCGTTATTGATTGACAGTATACTGTCAATTCGTCTATCGTCAATTGCAGCCAGAGCTATCATTTCGGGAGGAATGTCATGGTCAAGCTGCACGGCTATTTCCGCAGCAGCGCATCCTATCGGGTCAGGATCGCGTTGAACCTCAAGGGGCTCGCGGCCGACCATGTTCCGCATCACCTCCGCAAGGGCGAGCAGCGCGCGCCGGCCTATCTTGCCCTCAATCCGCAGGGTTTCGTGCCGGCGCTGGAGGATGAAGGCGGCGCCGTGCTGATCCAGTCGCTCGCCATCATCGAGTGGCTCGACGAGACCCATCCCGAGCCGCCGCTGCTGCCCAGGGATCCCCTGCGCCGCGCCCAGGTGCGGGCCTTCGCGCAGGTGCTGGCGTGTGACACCCATCCGGTGCAGAACCTGAAGGTGCTCGCCCGGTTGCGTGAGCTCGGCCTGCCGGAGGACAAGGTGACGGCATGGGCCGGCTGGGCCAATCGCGAGGGCCTGTCGGCCTGTGAAGCCCTGGTCAGGCATGAGCCCGGCCCGTTCTGCTTCGGCGCCGCGCCGACATTGGCTGATCTCTGTCTGGTGCCGCAGCTCGGCAATGCCCGCCGTTTCGGCGTCGATGTCGCGGCATTCCCGCGCCTGCTGCAGGCCGAGGCTGCAGCGAAGGCGCTACCGGCGTTTGCAGATGCCGCTCCGGAGCGCCAGCCCGATGCCGAGTAAGCCGTCCGACATCACGATGGACGCGGTCTACACCAAGCCGGGCTATCTGTTCCGGCGGATGCAGCAGATCGCGGTGTCCATCTTCATCGAGGAATGCGGCGAGTTCGACCTCACGCCCGTGCAGTATGCCGCGCTGGTCGCGATCCAGAACCATCCGGGCATCGATGCCACGCGGCTGTCGGCCGTGATCGCCTTCGACCGCTCCACGCTCGGTAGCGTGATCGAGCGGCTGGAAGCCAAGCGCCATGTCGAGCGCAAGCCCTCTGCGGAGGACAAGCGCGTCAAGCTGCTGTATCTGACCAAAGCCGGCGCGGCGCTGCTGCGCGGCATCATGCCGGCGGTCGATCGGGCGCAGGCGCGCATGCTGGCGCCGCTGAAGCCAGCCGATCGGAAGATGCTGATGGCCCTGCTGTCTCAACTGGTCGATCTCAACAACGAGGTGTCGCGGGTGCCGCTGCGCGCCGAGGACGCGCTGGAGCACCTCGGCAAGGCCGGCTGAGCCCGGCCGTCTGGGTATGCTCCGCGGACGGCGTTCGCTCATAGCCGCATCACCGCCTGACGGTCGATCTTGCCGGTGCCGGTCTTCGGCAACTCTTCGATGAAGACAATCTCACGCGGATATTTGTAAGGCAGCAGCTTGGCCTTGACGTAGTCCTGCAGAGTTCTGGTCATGGCCGGCCTGTCGTGGGATTGGTCGTTGGTCACCACAACGGCTTTCAGGCTCATCCGCCGGTCGGGCAGCTCGTGGGCGAACACGGCGCACTCCCGGATGTCCGGGTGCTCGGCCAGGCAGAGCTCGACCTCCAGCGGATAGACCCATTGCCCGGAGATCTTCACCAGATCGTCGGCGCGGCCGCGGAAGAAATGAAAGCCGTCGACGTCGCGCACGAAACGGTCGCCGGTGTAGATCCAGCCTCCCTCGCGGATCGTCTCCGCGGTCTTGTCCGGCCGGTTCCAGTACAGCGGTGTGTTGGAATCGCCGCGGACCCACAGAATGCCTTCCTCGCCGGTCGCGACGTCGTGGCCGTCCTTGTCGCGCAGCGCGAGCTCGTAGCCGGGCACGCGCAGGCCTGCGGCGCCAAGCTTCTTCCGGTCCTCGTGGTTGGAGAGATAGACATGCAGCACCTCGGTCGAGCCGAGGCCTTCGACGATCTCCAATCCCGTGAGATTCTTCCAGCCGTTGAAGACCTCGGCTGACAGCACTTCGGCCGCAGAGACCGACAGGCGCAGCGACGAGACATCCGCAGCTCCGGCGCCCTCGGCCTTGGTCAGCGCGGTGTAGAGCGTCGGCAGGCCGAAGAACACGGTTGGACGGAAGCGGCTGATCGCATCGAAGATGGCCGCGGGTTTGGGCTGGCCCGGCAGCAGCAGCGTGGTGGCACCAACCGAAAACGGAAAGGTAATCGAGTTGCCGAACCCGTAGGCGAAGAAGATCTTCGGCACCGAGAAGCAGATGTCATCCGGCCTCAGCCGCAGCACGTTCCGCGCAAAGGCCTGCTCGCTATAGGCCATGTCGTGCTGCAGATGCACGATGCCTTTCGGACGGCCGGTCGAGCCGGACGAGTACATCCAGAACGCCATCTCGTTGCGATGGGTGTCGGCTTCGGCCAGCTCCGCGGCGAAGTTCACCAGCCACGGATCGGCGGCGATCGCCGACGGCGCCGCCGTCGCCGGCACCTCGCCATTGACGACGATCAGCGTCTGCAACGCCGTCTCCGCGCAGGCCTGCGTGTCGAACCGTCCCGCAAACTCCGCATCCGCCACCGCGACCTTGGCGCCGGAATCGGCGAGGTAGAATTGCAGGAGGTCGGGCGGCGTCAGCGTGTTGATCAGCAGCGGCACGTAGCCCGCGCGGACCGCGCCGAAGAAGGCCGCCGGATAGCTCGGGGTGTCGTCGAGGAAGAGCAGCACGCGATCGCCGCGCGTGAGGTCGAGCGACGCCAGGCCGTTGCCCCAGCGGCAGGCGTCCGCGCAGAGCTCGGCATAGCTGCGCTCGCCGGCCGGACCGATCAACGCGGGCTTGTTCGCGTTGCCCCTGGCGATATTGTCGAACAGCACGCGGCTGGCATTGTAGCGCGCGGGGATGGCGAAGCCGATTTCGCGGGCGCCGGCGCTATCGGACGGAACCTGATCGGCGATCTCCCTGGTCATGCCCGGCCTCCCGCGGTTCGCGATGCCTCGTAGCGCGCCATGAACTGCGGCGCCATGGCGCGCAGCCTGACGTCGTCGATCCGGCCGGAGCGCGTGATGTAGCTGTAGGCGAAATCCATCAGGCTGAGCTTCATATGCGCCGGGAAGTTCTCATACCAGTCGGCGCTGGTGCGGGCGGCGGTCACCAGCTTCTTGACGACCGGCTGCCGCTCCGCCTGATAACGTGCGAGTCGGTCGGACAGGTTGCCTTCCGCATCGAGCGCCTTGGCGAGCGCGATCGCGTCCTCGATCGCAAGCCGTGTTCCGGATCCGATGGAGAAGTGCGCGGTATGCAGCGCGTCGCCGATCAGCACCATGTTCCGGTGCCACCAATGCGCGTTCCAGACCCACGGGAAATTGCGCCACACCGACCGGTTGGAGACCAGCGCATGGCCGTCGAGCGTGTCAGCGAACACCTGCTCGCAGATGCGCCGGGACTCGTCGACCGACATGTCGGCGAAGCCGTAGGCCTGCCAGGTCGCGCGGTCGCATTCGACCAGGAACGTGCTCATGTCCGGCGCGTAGCGGTAGTGATGCGCATTGAAGGTGCCGCGATCAGTCATGACGAAGGTCTGCGACAGCGTCTTGAAGGCCTTGGTGGTGCCGTACCAGGCGAACTTGTTGCTGGAGTACGAGACCGAGAAGCCGAAGTCGCCCTCGAAGCTGCGCCGGACCAGCGAGTTCAATCCGTCCGCGGCGACGATGAGATCGTAGCCCGCGAGCTGGTCGAGCGACTGCACCGTCGTGCCGTAACGAGCCACGACGCCGACGCTCTCGGCGCGTGCCTGCAACAGCTTGAGCAGTTCGAGCCGGCCGATCGCTGAGAAGCCGACGCCGTCGATTTCGACGCTTTCGCCGCGCAGATCGAGCGTGATGTTGCGCCAGCTCTCCATGCGCGGAGCGATCGCGTCGACCGTGTCGGGATCGTCGGCGCGCAGGAAGTCGAGCGCCTGGTCGGAGAACACGACGCCGAAGCCCCAGGTCGCGCCGGCCGGGTTCTGCTCGAACAGATCGACGGCGGCGGACGGATGCCGCTTCTTCCAGAGATAGGCGAAATACAGCCCGCCAGGGCCGCCGCCGAGCACGGCGATGCGCAAGGACGCTCTCCCAATTGACAGTATACTGTTTATTTTGAGCCGGAGACTATTCCCTCATTCCGTCGGTGGCCAGAGAAATCTTATTGCGGCGCTGCGGGCGCGGGCCGATCACCCCGCTGGAGGACTCCCGAAGATCTTGTCGAGCGCGGCGAAACAGGCCTGCTCGACCAGCACCGGCGCGTGACGGCCGAGCGCTTCCATCTTCACGCCCGAATTGATCTCCAGCACGCGCCATTGCCCCTCGACCAGGACGACGTCGACCGAGGCATAGCGGATGTCGATGACGCGAGCGGCGTCGCGGGCCAGCGCGATGCAGGTCTCGCGCAGCGGACCGTCCGCGAGCAGCATCGGCCGGGCTCCGAATTCAAGATTGTGCCGCCAGCTCAGAAGGCGCTGCTCGCCTTGCGGGACGATGGCATCCAGCGCCGGCGCGTCGAATTCGTCGGCCAGACGCCGCAGCAAGGCCGCGCGCAAATGCACCGGCTCGAACGCGGCCGCGATCTCGCCCAGCGAACGAACGCCATCGCCGGTCACGACGGGGCGCTGCTTGCGATAGGCGATCAGCGGCACGTCATCGAGAAGGATCACCCGGACCTCGTCGGCGATCTCGAGCAGCGGTGCGATCGCGGCGCTCGCTCCGGTGTCCAAGATGCGTGCGAGCGCGTCCTTGAGTTCGGCCGGCGTCGTCACGCGCGTCACGCCGCGTCCCGACGTTCCTTCGTTCGGCTTGACCACGAGGCCGTCGGGGTGCGTTTCGAGCCGTTCCAGTATGGAGGCCCAGGCAGGCTCGCGTGCTCCCGTCAGTGCAGGCGCCAGCACGAAGGCATGCGGGACCGCGGGAACCCCGGCGGCGGCCAGCAGGGCCGCCGTCGCGGCCTTGTCGCAGGCAATTCTGTGCGCCACCGCACTGTTCAGCCCGAGATCATAGCCGAAGATCAGGTGACGCCGGGTGGTGTCCTGGAGCACCAGCAACCAGCCGTCTTCCCGCACATCGAGCAAAATCCCCCGCTCGGCGCAATAGCGGGTGACGGCGGCGAGCTGGTGGTGCGGATGGTTAATCATTGCTCAAGGATTGGGCCGGTGCTGCGGAATTAAAGTGCTGGAAAATCGCAATTCCGGCAAGTAAATTACCCAGATCGTTTGTGTACGAATGAATGACCGGTCGATGCGATCCAGCACGGGCCGGCATGCGTTTGATCCTGATCAATGGTGCATCCATGCGGGTTGATTATTCGCTGCTTTCAAGTACATCAGGCGCCGAAAATCGCTTGGATCTATAGGGTTTTTGCGATCCTGCCTCCGTCACGACTTGTTTCTTCCAACTTCAGCCCACGTGAAAAAACAAACGACATGAGCGCGTTCTATAAAGAGAAAGTTCTTTCCGTTCACCACTGGACGGACACCCTGTTCTCCTTCCGGGCGACCCGTGATGCGGGCTTCCGTTTCCAGAATGGCCAGTTTGCGATGATCGGCCTCGAGGTCGAGGGCCGGCCGCTGCTGCGCGCCTACAGCATGGCGAGCGCCAATCACGAGGAGGAACTCGAGTTCTTCAGCATCAAGGTCCAGGACGGTCCGCTGACCTCCCGGCTGCAGAAGATCAAGGAAGGCGACACCATCCTGGTCGGCCGCAAGGCGACCGGCACGCTGATCCCCGACAACCTGCTGCCCGGCAGCCGGCTGCTGCTGCTGTCGACCGGCACGGGCCTCGCCCCGTTCGCCAGCCTGATCAAGGATCCGGACGTCTACGAGCGCTTCGAGAGCATCGTCTTGGTCCATGGCTGCCGCCAGGTCGCCGAGCTCGCCTATGGCGAGAGCGTCGTCGCCAAGCTGCGCGAGGACGAGCTGTTCGGCGAGCTGCTGGAAGGCAAGCTGCACTACTATCCGACCGTCACCCGTGAGCCGTTCCGCAATCGCGGCCGCATCACCGACCTGATCTCGTCGCAGCAGCTGTTCAACGATCTCGGCCAGCACGAGCTCGACATCGCCAAGGACCGCATCATGATGTGCGGCAGCCCGGCCATGCTCGAGGAGCTGAAGAGCATGTTCGAGTCGCGCGGCTTCCTCGAGGGCAGTGGCAACGAGCCCGGCCATTTCGTCATCGAGAAGGCGTTCGTGGAGCGCTGAGCGCCCGATCGCCATCTTGGAATTCGCCAAGGAGCGCCTCGACGCAATCGGGGCGCTCTTTTCGTTGGCAATATCCTCCTTGCGCGTCGCGAAGCGGCCGTGCGATTTTCGGCCGCAAGACCGGACCTGCAGACGTCCGGCGCGCAGGGAGGGGAGTTGGAGTGCCCGCAGGGCGGCCATCCCCGTGACAGCAAGGGGAACGGCCATGGATTCCATCGTTCGCAGACAGACCCTCGGTGACCTGCTGCGGCGGAGCGCGGCGCGCACGCCCGGCAAGACGGCCGTGATCTGCGGCGACACCAGCTGGACCTACGCCGAGTTCAACGCCGTCGTGGATCGCCTCGCGGCGGGTCTCGCCGCGCGCGGCGTCGGCAAGGGCGAGCGCGTCGCCATCCTCGCCCGCAACTCGCATGCGTTCGCCGCGCTGCGCTTCGCGCTCGCCCGGCTCGGCGCCGTGCTGGTGCCGATCAACTTCATGCTCAAGCCCGAAGAGGTCGCCTACATCCTCAAGCATGCCGGTGCACGGCTGCTCGCCACCGACAGCGGCTTTGCCGGTGTCGCGCGCGCCGCCAAGGCGCTCGCGCCGGGGGTGGAGCAGATGATCTGGCTGCCCTCGGAGGGGCCGAGCGAGCGGCAGGGCGACATGCTCGACTTCGCCGACCTCGCCGCGTCGACGGCGGCGGTGCCCGCCGTCGAGATCGCCGGCCACGACGTGGCGCAGATCGTCTACACGTCCGGCACGGAGTCGCTGCCGAAGGGTGCTATGCTCACCCATGACGCCGTCATCTGGCAGTATGTGAGCTGCATCGTCGACGCGGGGATCGCCGCGGAGGATGTCACCTTGCACGCGTTGCCGCTGTATCATTGCGCGCAGCTCGACGTGTTCTTCGGTCCCTCGATCTACGTCGGCGCCACCAACATCATCACCGCGTTTCCGACCCCCGACAATCTGCTGCCGCTGATCGCGAAATATCGCATCACCTCGTTCTTCGCGCCGCCGACGGTATGGATCTCCATCCTGCGCTCGCCGCTGTTCGAGACGACGGACCTGTCGACCCTGCGCAAGGGCTATTACGGTGCCTCGATCATGCCCGTCGAGGTGTTGCGCGAGCTGGCGCAGCGGCTGCCGAAGGTGCGGCTGTGGAATCTCTACGGCCAGACCGAGATCGCGCCGCTGGCGACGATGCTCGGGCCGGACGATCAGCTGCGCAAGCCCGGTTCGTGCGGCCGCGCCGTTCTTAATGTCGAGACCCGCGTCGTCGACGATGACATGAACGACGTCGCGCCGGGCGAGATCGGCGAGGTCGTGCATCGCTCGCCGCATCTGATGCTCGGCTACTTCCACGATGACGAGCGCACGCTAGCGGCGTTCCATGGCGACTGGTTTCACTCCGGCGATCTCGCGACCATCGATGAGGAAGGCTACATCACCATCGTCGACCGCAAGAAGGACATGATCAAGACCGGCGGCGAGAACGTCGCCAGCCGTGAGGTCGAGGAGGCGCTGTACCTGATCCCGGAAGTCTCCGAGGTCGCCGTGGTCGGCCTGCCGCATCCGCGCTGGGTCGAGGCGGTCGTGGCGATGGTCGTGGTCAAGTCCGGCTGCGAGCTGACCGAGGACGCGGTCCTCAAGCAGGCGTCGACCAGATTGGCCTCGTTCAAGACCCCCAAGCGCGTCGTATTCGTTGATGCGCTGCCGAAGAACCCGAGCGGCAAGCTGCTGAAGCGGCAGCTGCGCGAAGCGCATTCCGGCCTTTTTTCCGAAGGCTGAGGCATGGCCGGACGGCGACGTCAAGTGCTCATACAGGCAGGTTCGCGGGGCCGGCCGATCCGCCAGGATGGGAGGGTGCGCCGCACGCAGGACGCTTGATGTCAGCCTCATGGACATCGCGGTATCCGGGTCGATAGCCGCAGGCTATCGACGATGTGATACTCTCGATGGTCAATCGCGCACGCTTGTGTAACGATTGTTTCGTGATGCGCGTAGTACCATCATCGCCGACCGTCCACGATCCGCCCCGGGGCCTTCCATGGATACGCTGCTGCTTCCGTTCTCGCCGCGCTACATCGTGCTGACGATCTGCGCCACGGCGACCGCGCTCTTGCTCATCCTCGGCATCTACGATCGCAAGATCTTCGATTTCGTGCTCGTCCCGTTGCTGATTTTCGCCGCGCTGACCGCGCTCGGCATCCGGGACCTGCTGCAGAGCAGCCACGCCGTCCTGCGCAACTACCCGATATCAGCGCATCTGCGCTTCATCCTCGAGGAGATCCGGCCGGAGATGCGGCAGTATTTCTTCGAGAGCGAGAAGGACGGCATGCCGTTCTCGCGCGACACCCGCGCCGTGGTCTATCAGCGCGCCAAGATGGTGCTCGACAAGCGCCCGTTCGGCACGCAGGAGGACGTCTATCGCGAGGGCTACGAATGGATGCATCATTCGGTGTCGCCGAAGCCGCATGCGGAGGAGAAATTCCGCATCACCATCGGCGGCCCCGAATGCCCCAGGCCGTATTCGGCCTCGGTGTTCAACATCTCCGCGATGAGCTTCGGCGCGCTGAGCCCGAATGCGGTGCGCGCGCTCAATGGCGGCGCCAAGCGCGGCGGTTTCGCGCATGACACCGGCGAGGGCGGCTTCAGCCCGTATCACGCCGAGATGGGCGGCGACATCATCTGGGAGATCGGCTCCGGCTATTTCGGCTGCCGCCACCGTGACGGGACTTTCGACCCCGACGCGTTCGCGCGCGTGGCGGCGACCGAGCAGATCAAGATGGTCGAGCTCAAGATCAGCCAGGGCGCCAAGCCCGGTCATGGCGGCGTGCTGCCGGCGGCGAAAGTGTCGGAGGAGATCTCGAAGATCCGTGGCGTCGCCATGGGCGAGGACTGCATCTCGCCGCCGGCGCACCGCGCCTTCTCGACGCCGATCGGGATGATGCAGTTCATCGGCGAGATGCGGCGGCTGTCGGGCGGCAAGCCGGCCGGCTTCAAGCTGTGCATCGGCCATCCCTGGGAATTCCTGGCGATCTGCAAGGCGATGCTGGAGACCGGCATCTATCCCGACTTCATCGTCGTCGACGGCAATGAGGGGGGCACCGGCGCCGCGCCGCTGGAGTTCATGGACCACCTGGGCATGCCGATGCGCGAAGGCGTGAACTTCGTGCACAATGCGCTGGTCGGGATGAACATCCGCGATCGCGTCAAGATCGGCGCGTCCGGCAAGGTCGCCACCGCCTTCGACATGGCGCGCGCGATGTCGATCGGCGCCGACTGGTGCAACTCGGCGCGAGGCTTCATGTTTGCGCTGGGCTGCATCCAGTCCTTGAGCTGCCACACCGATCGCTGCCCGACCGGGGTCGCGACGCAGGACCCGACACGCGCCCGCGCGCTGGTCGTCCCGCACAAGATCGACCGCGTCTACAACTACCACCATGCGACCTTGCATGCGCTGGCCGAACTGCTCGCAGCCGCCGGGCTGGAGCATCCGCAGGACTTGCGCCCCATCCACTTCTCGCAGCGAACGTCGACAACCGAGGTCTCCTCGTTCGCCAAGCTGTACCCGTCGCTGCGGCCGGGCGAGCTCCTCGAAGGCACGCAAGACGTTCGCTTCCGCGACGCCTGGGCGATGGCGCGGCCGGACACGTTTGCGCCTGCCTGAGGCGCGCGTGAAGGCTCGCCTCAGCTCTCGCGCCGTGTCAGCCCGGTCGCGATCGCGGCTGCGGCGGTCCGGTTTTCGACGCCGAGCTTGGCGTAGATCTGCTCGAGATGCTTGTCGACCGTGCGCGGGCTCAGTCCCAGGATCTGGGCGATGTCGCGGTTGGTCTTGCCCTTGGCAAGCCAGGACAGAACTTCGCTCTCGCGCACGGTGAGACCGAACTCGCTGGTGAACTCCTTCGGCATCTCTCCGGATGCCTCCTTGGCGAGCCGCAGCAGGACCTCGTTCGGTCCTGCGCCGCCCATGTGGTACAGGCGCAGCTCGGGATGGTCCGGAATCGAAGCGGCCGCTTTGGCGTTGACCTTGCCCTTCTGCACCTGGTCCAGCCAGTGCCGCAGCGCCTCGGGCAGTACGAGTTCATCGGCAGAGCCGAGGCTGTCCGCAAGCAGCTTCTGCGCCTGCGGCGTCGCCCACATCAGCCGGCCCTCGCGGTTGACCGCGAGCAGGAAGCGGCCGGAGACGTCGAGCGCGGCGCGTGCGCTCTGCGTCATGCGGGCATTGGCGAGATGCACGCGGATGCGCGCCAGCATCTCCGAGACCGCGATCGGCTTGGTGACGTAGTCGACCCCGCCGGCCTCGAGGCCCTGCACGATGTGCTCGGTATCGGCCAGACCGGTCATGAAAATCACGGGCACGTTGGAGAGGCCGGCCTCGCGCTTGAGCTTGCGGCAGGTTTCGAAGCCGTCCATGCCGGGCATGACGGCGTCGAGCAGGATGATGTCGGGCGTGATCTGGTCGACGATGCGCATCGCGGCCGCGCCGTCGAGCGCAACCATCACGGTCATGCCGGCTCCGTCCAGCGCATCGGTGAGCAGCCGCAGCGTCTCGGGCGAGTCGTCGACGACCAGCGCGACGTCGCGCTTCTTGTTGTCAGTGCTCATAGGCGTGCAGGGTCTTCAGAGTGGCCATGTACTGATCGAGATCGAACCGGTCGATCAGCGTCCTCATCTGGGCGACGAAGTCGGCGTGCTCCGGATGGGCGCTGCCGATCTCGTCGAGCTTGAGCTGGATGGCCCTGATGTAGCCGATCTGGCCGAGACCCATCAGCTCCTCGACATATCGCAACGGCGGGCGCGATCCGTTGTCGGGCCGCCAGCGCGGCTGCGTCACTTGATGGTCCGTCTGATAGCTCCATTCGAGCTTCAACAATTGGCGGATGGCCTCCAGCAGCCGGGGAATGTCGATCGGCTTCATCAGATAGCTGTCGTGGAACGGCTGCGCCAGTGGCCGGCCATGCGCCTCGATCGCGCTCGCCGAGGTCATCAGGATGCGCGCCTGGTGATGGCCGCTGCTGCGCAAGGTCTCGGCGACGGTCCAGCCATCCATGCCGGGCATCGAGATGTCGAGGATGAACAGGTCGGGCTGGCAGTGCTGCGCCAGCGCCAGGCACGCCGGTCCGTCCGGCGCGCTCAGCAGGATGAAGCCGAGCGGCGTCAGCACCTCGCGCAGGAGATCGCGATGCACGGGGTCATCGTCGGTGACGAGAATGGTCTTGCGCGGGCCGAGATAACCCGCCACGGGCGCCTTGACCGGGGGATGCCGGGTCGGGTTGGTGACTTCGGAGAGCAGGATCTTGACCTTGAACGTGCTCCCGGTACCGACCTTGCTCTCCACCTTGATGTCGCCGCCCATCACGCCGGCGAGCAGGCGGCTGATCGTGAGGCCGAGCCCGGTGCCGGTCTGCGGCTGCGCGGCGCCCAGCGCGCCGCGCTCGAACGGCGCGAAGATGCGTTCGAGATCATCCGGCTGGATGCCCGGCCCGGTGTCGATCACCTCGAACTCCGCGACCGGGCTGCGATAATGCACGACGAACTGGACGCTGCCTTCCTGGGTGAACTTGATCGCATTCGACAGCAGGTTGATCAGGATCTGGCGCAGCCGCTTCTCGTCGGCATAGACGACCAGCGGCAGCACGGCCGGCCGCTTGAACACGAAGTCGACACCCTTGGCCGCGGCCTGCAGCCGGAACATGCCGACGAGCTGGTCGAGGAACTCGCTCAAGCGTACCTCGTCGCGCGACAAATAGAGCCGGCCGGCCTCGATCTTCGAGATGTCGAGAATGCCGTCGATCAGGCCCGAGAGATGATCGGCGCTGCGGCGGACGACGCGGACCTGGTCCCGGGGCTTCGGCGCCAGGCTGTTGTCCTGTTCGAGCAACTGCGCATAGCCGGAAATGGCGTTCAACGGCGAGCGCAGCTCGTGGCTCAGTCCGACGACGTATCGGCTCTTGGCGAGGTTGGCGGACTCCGCGACCTCCTTGGCGCGCTGCAATTCGGCATCCGTGCGCTTGTGCGCCTCGATCTCCTGGATCAGCAGGTGGGTCTGCCGCCGCGTCTCGGCCTCCGCCGCGCGGCGGCTCTGTTGCGCCAGCACGAACAGCCAGGTGACGACGCCGATGATGATGGAGAGGGCGAAGAACACCTTCCACAGCACGTCGGAGATGATCCCGCGGTAGCCGGGCAGCGCCGCTGATGTCTCGAGATAGATCATCCCCAGTGTCAGCGCGACCAGACCGGCCGAGGTCAGGAACACTGCGACATAATGCCCGAGCTGCGAGTTGATCCTGCCCAGCAGCGCTTCGGGCAACATGCCGCTGAGTGCGGCCGAGACCTGAGCCTGCGCCCGCGCATGCGGCTTGCAGAGATCGTGGCAGCGCGCGTCGAGCGAGCAGCACAGCGAGCAGATCGGCCCTGCGTAGGCGGGGCAGGAGGCGGTGTCCTCCGGCTCGAAATGGTGCTCACAGATGCAGCACTGGATCTGCTCGATGTTCTGCCAGCTGCGCTTCGGCTTGCGGGCGAGATAGTATTTGCCGTCGGTGAGATAGGCGATCGCCGGTGCGGTCACCAGCGCCACGCCGAGCGCGACGAAGGTCGACAGCGCCTTGCCGGTCGGTCCGAACACACCATAGAAGGCGCTGATCGAGACGATGGTGGCGATCGTCATGGCGCCGACGCCGACCGGATTGATGTCGTAGAGATGGGCGCGCTTGAATTCCATCTGCGGCGGGCGCAGGCCCAGCGGCTTGTTGATGACGAGGTCCGCGACCAGCGCGCCGACCCAGGAGATGGCGATGTTGGAGTACAGCGCCAGCGTCTGCTCGAGCGCCTTGTAAACGCCGATCTCCATCAGGAGCAGGGCGACGACGACATTGAACACCAGCCAGACCACGCGGCCGGGATGGCTGTGGGTCAGGCGCGAGAAGAAGTTCGACCAGGCGATCGAGCCGGCATAGGCGTTGGTGACGTTGATCTTGATCTGCGACAGGATCACGAATGTACCGGTCAAGGCCAGCGCCAGGTCCGGCCGCGCCAGCACGTAGCGGAAGGCCTCCAGGTACATGTGCGCCGGCTCGGCGGCGTGGTCGGCCGAGACGCCGTGGCTCAGCGCGAAGAAGGCGAGGAACGATCCCGCCAGGAGCTTGAGCGCGCCGAGCACGATCCAGCCCGGACCGGCAGAGAGCAGGGCGACCCACCAGGAGAGCTTCGACGTCCGGCGGTCGCGCGGCAGGAAGCGCAGGAAGTCGACCTGCTCGCCGATCTGGGCGACCAGCGAGAACACCACCGCCGCAGCCGTGCCGAACAGCGCCAGGTCGAGATGACCCATCGGGTCGCCATGCTCGCCGGGAAATTGCTGCCAGTCGGCGAAGGAATGCGGGCTCGCATAGGCGATCGCGGCGAAGGGCAGGATGTGCAGCACGACCCAGAGCGGCTGCGTCCACAGCTGAAAGCGGCTGATCAGCGTGATGCCATAGGTGACCAGCGGGATGATGACCACGGCGCTGATCAGATAGCCGATCGGACGCGGGATGCCGAAGCACATCTCCAGAGCAGAGGCCAGGATGACCGCCTCGATCGCGAAGAAGATGAAGGTGAAGGACGCATAGATCAGCGACGTCACCGTCGAGCCGATATAGCCGAAGCCGGCGCCGCGCGTCAGCAGGTCGATGTCGATGCCGCATTTGGCGGCGTAGTAGGCAATCGGCAGGCCGCAGCAGAAGATGATGATGCTGGCGACCAGGATCGCGGCCGTTGCGTTGGTCACGCCGTAGTTCAGCGTGATGGTCCCGCCGATCGCCTCCAGGGCCAGGAACGAAATCGCGCCGAGGGCGGTGTTGGCGACCCGGGCGGCAGACCAGCGCCGCGCGCTCTTGGCCGTGAAGCGGAGTGCGTAGTCCTCCAACGTCTGGTTGGCGACCCATTGGTTGTATTGGCGCCTGACGCGGTCGATCCGCTGCCGCCCTGCCACTCTTCAACTCCTTACGCGCAGCGGTTCGTCCGCGCGCGTCGTCTGCCCCTCGGAAGATCTGCGTAGAGCCTACGTCGCGCTTTTGCGGTGCAGTATACGCAATCTTGCGTATCCGTGCAGTGCACAAACCGCGCCATCCTTCGTCTGACCCAAAGCGTGTCCTCGAACCAATGAATGGGGTGCTCATGTCAGACGAAACTGAAAAAGGCCTGAAGTCGCCACTTCGGCGCCAATTGCTGATGGGAATGGCCGCAATTCCGGCACTCGCCATGATGCCGCGGCCGTCCTTCGGCGCCGGTCCCGCAACCTCTGCTGTCAACACCACCGGCCTTGCAGTCACCGATAGCGAAGTCACCGTCGGTATTCTGCATTCGGTCACCGGTACCATGGCAATCTCGGAGACCGGCTCGGTCCAGGCCGAGAAGCTCGCGATCGAGCAGATCAACGCCGCCGGCGGCGTGCTCGGCCGCAAGATCAAGTATATCCAGGAGGACGGTGCCTCCGACTGGCCGACCTTCGCCGAGAAGGCCAAGAAGCTGCTGGTCAACGACAAGTGCGCCGCCGTCATGGGCTGCTGGACCTCGGCCTCGCGCAAGGCGGTGCTGCCGGTGTTCGAGCAGTACAACGGCATGCTGTATTATCCGACCTTCTACGAAGGCCTGGAGCAGTCCAAGAACGTGATCTACACCGGCCAGGAGGCCACGCAGCAGATCATCGCCGGTCTCGACTGGGTCAACAAGACCAAGGGCGCGAAGACGTTCTATCTGCTCGGCTCCGACTACATCTGGCCGCGTACCTCGAACAAGATCGCCCGCAAGCACATCGAGGGCCATCTGCAGGGCTGCAAGGTCGTCGGCGAGGAATACTTCCCGCTCGGCCACACCCAGTTCAACTCGGTCATCAACAAGATCAAGCTGACCAAGCCGGACGTGATCTACGCGATCATCGTCGGCGGCTCCAACGTCGCCTTCTACAAGCAGCTCAAGGCGGCCGGCATCGACATGTCGAAGCAGACCTTGCTCACCATCTCCGTGACCGAGGACGAGATCGACGGCATCGGCGGTGAGAACATCGCGGGCGCCTATGCCTGCATGAAGTACTTCCAGTCGCTCGACAACGCCAACAACAAGGCCTTCGTCTCCGCCTTCAAGAAGATGTGGGGCGAGAAGACCGTGATCGGCGACGTCACCCAGGCTGCGTATCTCGGCCCGTGGCTGTGGAAGCTGACGGTCGAAAAGGCCGGCAGCTTCGACATCGACAAGGTTGCCGCCGCCTCGCCCGGCATCGAATTCAAGGGTGCGCCGGAAGGTTACGTCCGGATCCACGAGAACCACCATCTCTGGTCCAAGACCCGCGTCGGCCGTGCGAAGGCGGACGGTCAGTACGAGCTGATCTACGAGACTGCCGACCTCGTCGAGCCCGATCCGTTCCCGAAGGGCTATCAGTAAGCAACTGGCTCTTGCGCCGACTTCCGGTGCACTCCCCTCCCCCTTGCGGGGAGGGGGCGGGGGTGGGGGTCCGCATACTCGACCTGAGTTTGAGTCCTCTCGTCCTCCCTCCCGCTCGACGGAGCGGACCACCTTGGCCGCGGGCGCTCGTCGCCCGTTCGCCGATCCATTTTCCAGCAGGGCATCACGAGAGGACGGATCATGTTCGGTGACTATTCCATCGGCGACCTCGGGGCCATCTTCGCGATGCAGGGTTTCGCGGGCCTCATCCTGTTTTCGGTCTACGTGTTGATGGCGCTGGGACTTGCCATCATCTTCGGCCAGATGGGCGTCATCAACATGGCGCATGGCGAGTTCATGATCCTCGGCGCCTACGTCACCTGGATGACGTCGAACGCCTTCCAAAGTTTCCTACCCGCGCTGTTCCCCGGCTACTTTTTCGTCGCCATGGCGCTCGCCTTCGTCGCATCCGGATCCCTCGGCATGCTGGTGGAATGGGCGATGATCCGGCGCCTCTACAAGCGTCCCCTCGATACGCTGCTCGCGACTTGGGGCCTCAGCCTCATCCTGCAGCAGGCCTATCGCTCGGTGTTCGGCGCTCGCGAGGTCGGTGTGGAGCTGCCCGATTGGATGATGGGCTCCTGGCAGGCGACCGACTCCATCCAGATCCCGATCAACGGCATGTTCGTGATGTGCCTGACCATCCTGATCACGATCGTGGTCGCCTATGTTCTGTTCCTGTCGCGCTGGGGCAAGCAGGTGCGCGCCGTGGTGCAGAACCGCGTGATGGCCGGCGCCGTCGGCATCAACACCGAGAAGGTCGATCGCTACACCTTTGGCCTCGGCTGCGGCATCGCCGGCGTCGCCGGCTCCGCCTTCACGATGATCGGTTCGACCGGTCCGACCGCCGGCCAGCTCTACATTGTCGACACCTTCCTGGTCGTCGTGTTCGGTGGCGCTGCCAGCCTGCTCGGCACGATTGCTTCCGCCTTCACGATCTCCCAGGCGCAGTCGACCATGGAGTTCTTCATGTCCGGCTCGATGGCCAAGGTGCTCACGCTGCTGGCGATCGTCGCCATCCTGATGATGCGGCCGCAGGGGCTGTTCGCCCTCAAGGTCCGCAAATGAGCCTGCTCCGTCAGTCCAACAAGAAGGCACGGCCATGATCAACTCGCGCTTTTTCAACCGCTCGGAGCTCATCGGCTTCGTCTCGCTGCTGCTCCTGCTCGTCGTCATCCTGCCGCTGGCGCTGGATGTGTTCCGTCTCAACCTGGTTGCCAAATATCTGACCTACGCCTTCGTCGCGATCGGCCTGGTGCTGTGCTGGGGCTATGGCGGCATTCTGAGCCTGGGTCAGGGCGTGTTCTTCGGCCTCGGCGGCTACTGCATGGCGATGTTCCTCAAGCTGGAGGCGTCGAGCGTCGAGAACACCAAGATCCAGTCGACGCCGGGCATCCCCGACTTCATGGACTGGAATCAGCTGACGCAGCTGCCATTCTTCTGGAAGCCGTTCGCGAGCTTTCCGTTTGCGCTCGCCGCGATCATCCTGGTGCCGGCGATCTTTTCCTTCATCATCGGCGCCGCGATGTTCAAGCGCCGGGTCGGCGGTGTCTACTTCGCGATCATCACTCAGGCGATCGCGGCGATCATGACGATCCTGATCGTGGGACAGCAGGGCTATACCGGTGGCATCAATGGCATCACCGACCTGCGCACCCTGCACGGCTGGGATATCCGCACCGACCACGCCAAGTACATCCTCTACTTCGTCGAGGTGTTCTTCCTGTTCGCCGCCATCCTGGTCGCGCAGTTCATCCGGCTGACCAAGCTCGGCCGCATCCTGGTGGCGATGCGTGAGCAGGAGGACCGCGTGCGCTTCTCCGGCTACAGCGTCGCCAACTTCAAGATCTTCGCCTTCTGCGCGGCCGCGGTGTTCGCCGCGGTCGGCGGCGCGCTGTTCACGCTGGAGGTCGGCTTCATGTCGCCGTCCTTCGTCGGCATCGTGCCGTCGATCGAGATGGTGATCTACACCGCGGTCGGCGGCCGGCTCTCGATCTTCGGCGCGGTCTATGGCTCGCTCCTCGTCAATTTCGCCAAGACAAGCCTGTCGGAGACCTTCCCGCAGCTCTGGCTGTTCGGCCTGGGTGCGCTGTTCATCGCTGTCGTCCTCGCCTTCCCGAACGGCCTGGCTGGAATCTGGGGCGACTACGTGCAGCCGCGCATCGACAAGCTGCTGGCGTCCCGCACCAAGAAGTCCGGCAATGGCGGCCTCGTCGCCAACGGCGCCCCCGCAGAGTGAGGATTTTGCGATGCTCATCGGTCACCAGCCCAAGGAATTCCTGCTCGCGGTCGAAGCGCTCACCGTCTCCTTCGACGGCTTCAAGGCGGTCAACGATCTCTCCTTCTACGTCGAGGAGAACGAGATCCGCGTCATCATCGGCCCGAACGGCGCCGGCAAGACGACTGTGCTCGACCTGATCTGCGGCAAGACCAAAGCGACCTCCGGTTCGATCCAGTTTCGCGGCAAGGAGCTGACCAAGCTGCGCGAGAACGAGATCGTGAAAGCGGGTGTCGGCCGCAAGTTCCAGACGCCTTCGGTGTTCGAGGATCTCAGCGTGTTCGAGAACCTCGAGATCTCGTTCCCGCGCGGCCGCACCGTGTTCGGCTCGCTCGCCTTCAAGCGCGACGCCGTCGTGAAGGATCGCGTCGAGGAGGTCGCCGAGATGATCTTCCTCAAGGATCGCCTCAAAACTTCGGCGGCCGAGCTCAGCCACGGCCAGAAGCAGTGGCTCGAGATCGGCATGCTACTGATCCAGAACCCGGACCTCCTGATGCTCGACGAGCCCGTCGCCGGCATGAGCGTCAGCGAGCGCGCCAAGACCGCCGAGCTGCTCAACCGAATCATCAAGGACCGCTCGGTGCTGGTGATCGAGCACGACATGAAGTTCGTCGAGGACATCGCCCACAAGGTCACGGTGCTGCACCAGGGGCAGATCCTGTCCGAGGGCACGATGGACAAGGTCAAGAACGATCCCAAGGTCGTCGAAGTCTATCTGGGGCATTGAGCGGATGTTTGGAAAATCACTCCATCCACGCCCGCGC
>NZ_CAFJ01000657.1 GCF_000239795.1 Bradyrhizobium sp. STM 3809
AGAATCCCACCCGAGCCCCTGGATTGCTTCGCTTCGCTCGCAATGACGCGGAGAGCATAGGACGTAACGGCATCGGCAGTGCGCTCCCCTCCCCCTTGCGGGGAGGGGGCGGGGGTGGGGGTCCCCGGCGGCAGTGTCGCTCGTGCCCCACTCCATGTCCTCTTTCATGAGGTCGGGTTGCTGCATTCGGAGATACGGAGCTGTCGCGATGAACGATTCTGGCAGTTAGTTACTCCGTCATGCCCGGGCTTGTCCCGGGCATCCACGTGGTTCTCGGTGCGCTGAACGACGTGGATGGCCGGGACAAGCCCGGCCATGACGACGTGGAGACGGACGAGCGCGCCAATTCGATCCTGATCGGCGTTCCCCTCTCCCACAGGGGCGCAGGGACCGCACCGAGGTCGCGGCGATAGCGAGAAACAAACCCGCATGACAACCCGCGACGACATCGCCAAATCCCTCGCCGCCTGCGGCTACATCGCCGATGGCGAGCTGGCGACGGCCATTGCGCTGATGCAGCTATTGAAGCGGCCTCTGCTGCTCGAGGGCGAGGCCGGCGTCGGCAAGACCGAGGTGGCGAAGGCGCTGGCCGCGGTGCATGGCACCGAGCTGATCCGGCTGCAATGCTATGAGGGTCTCGACCAGAGTGCCGCGCTGTACGAGTGGAACTACCAGCGTCAGCTGCTGGCGATCGAGGCGCATCGCGGCCATGCCGAGGCGATCGAGGACCAGATCTTCTCGGAAAAATATCTGCTCGAGCGGCCGCTGCTCGCCGCCATCCGCCGCGCCACGCCGCCGGTGCTGCTGATCGACGAGATCGATCGTGCCGACGACGAGTTCGAGGCGTTTCTGCTCGAGCTGCTGTCCGATTTCCAAATCTCGATCCCCGAACTCGGCACCATCACGGCCACGAGCATCCCGCATGTGGTGCTGACCTCCAACGGCACCCGCGAGCTGTCGGACGCGTTGCGCCGGCGCTGCCTGTATCACTATGTCGATTATCCCGACGTCGACCGCGAGGCCCGCATCATCCTGGCGCGGATCGATGGAGCCTCCGCATCGCTCGCGCTGCAGATCGCACGGATGGTCGAAGGGGTGCGCAAGGAAGAGCTGCGCAAGGTGCCCGGCGTCGCCGAGACGTTGGATTGGGCCGCGGCGCTCGTCGGCCTGGACATTCGCGACATCAAGGACCAGCCGGAGGTCGTGCACGACACGCTGATCTGCCTGCTGAAAACCCACGAGGATCGCGCGCGGATCACGCGCGAGGTGTCGGCCCGGCTATTGGGGAAGGTCGCATGAGCTGCTGCGGCGCCACGCCCGACCACGAGGACATGGACGCGGTGGCGCGGCTGGTCGCCGGCCGACTCGGCGCCTTCCTGCGGACGCTGCGCGACAACGGCTTTTCGGTCGGCCTGCCGGAAGGGCAGGACGCCGCGACGGTGATGGCCGCGGGCTTTGTCGAGAAGCCGGGCCTGCTGCGCTCGTCGTTCAAGCATCTGTTCGCGGCACGCAAGAGCGAGTGGGACCGCTTCGACGGGGTGTTCGATGCGTTCTGGCTCGGCAAACGCGCGCGCGCGCGGGTGCTCGCGTCGGGCTCGCCGCAGGCCGCGAACAGTCCTTCGCTGAAGAGCCTGCAGGACGCGGGCGCAGGCCAGCGTGGTCCGCAAGGCGCGACCGATCAGATCCCATCCGAGGACGGACCGCACGACGCGGGCAGCGAGGGCACGCGCGAGGGCGCCTCGCGCGTGGAGGCGATCGGCGACACCGATTTCCGCAAGCTCGCCGATCCCGACCAGGTCGCGCTGGCGCATGAGGCGGCAGCGCGGCTCGCCAAGGCGATGCGGACACGGTTGACGCGGCGGGATCAGTTGCGTCGCAAGGGCGAGCGTCTCGATCTGCGCCGGACCATCCATCGCAACATCAGCCATGGCGGCGTGCCAGTCGCGCTGGTGCATCGCCGCCGCAAGGTGAAACCGCTGCGCCTGGTGGTGCTGCTCGACGCCTCCGGCTCGATGAGCGCCTACACCGCGGTGTTCCTCCGCTTCATCCACGGCGTGCTCGACCAGTTTCGCGAGGCCGAGGCGTTCCTGTTTCACACGCGGCTCGCCTACGTCTCCGATGCGATGAAGGAGAGGGACGCCGCGCGGGCGCTCGACCGGCTGTCGATGATGGCGCAGGGCGCCGGCGGCGGCACCCGGATCGGCGAGAGCCTGCAGACCTTCAACCGCTGGCACGCCGCGCGCGTGATTCATTCGCGCAGCTGCGTGATGATCGTCTCCGACGGCTACGACACCGGCGATCCCGACCTGCTCGGCCGCGAGATGACGCAGTTGCGCCGCCGCTGCCGCCGCATCGTCTGGCTCAATCCGATGCTCGGCTGGGACGGCTACGCGCCGGAGGCGCGCGGCATCAAGGCCGCGCTGCCGCATGTCGATCTCTATGCGCCCGCGCACACGCTGAACGCGCTGGCGGCGCTGGAGCCGTATCTGGCGAGGTTGTGAGGCCATGCCGTCAAGAGGAGCTCATCGATGACGACGTCCACGGAGATGCTCGACCTCGCCGCGCAGCTGAAGGCCAATGAGGAAAGCTTCGTGCTCGCCACCGTCGTGCGTACGGTGTCGGTGACCGCCGCCAAAGCCGGCGCCAAGGCGATCATCCGGCCCGACGGGAGCATCGTCGCCGGCTGGATCGGCGGCGGCTGCGCGCGCGGCGCGGTACTCAAGGCCGCGCGCGAGGCGCTGGCCGACGGCGTGCCGCGCATGGTTTCGGTGCAGCCGGAGAACCTGCTCGCCGAACTGGGTGTCAGAGCCGGTGAGACGAAGGAGGGCGTGCGCTTCGCCGCCAACATGTGCCCGAGCAAGGGCACCATGGACATCTTCGTCGAGCCGGTGCTGCCGCATCCCGCGCTGGTGATCCTGGGCGCCAGCCCCGTCGCGCTGGCGCTCGCCGCGCAGGCGCGGCCGCTTGGCTTTCACGTGACTCTCGCTGCGCCGGCGGCCGACCTCGTCGCCGTGCCGGACGCGGACCGGCTCGTCGACGGCTTTGCGCTGGATCAGTCGGCCGGCGGCCGGCGCTTCATCGTCGTCTCCACGCAGGGCAAGGGTGACGAAGCGGCCTTGCGCTCGGCCCTCGGCTGCGAGGCGGCTTATCACGCCTTCGTCGGCAGCCGCCGCAAGATGGACAGTCTGCGCGACAAGCTTCTCAAGGAGGGCATCGATGCCGCGCGGCTCGACGGGGTCAAGGCGCCGGCCGGGCTCGATCTCGGCGCGATCACGCCCGAGGAGATCGCGATGTCGATCCTGGCGGAGATCACCCTGACGCGCCGGCGCGGCCAGCGCGGCTGATCTCCATCACGTCGCCAGCGGCAGGTCGAATGTCACCTTGAGGCCGTCAGCAGCGAACTCGCGCGTGACGTGGCCCTTCAGCGCCGCCCCGAGGATGCGCTCGAACAACAGCGAGCCGAAGCCGTTGCGCATCGGCGGGGTGACCGGCGGCCCGCCATTCTCGTGCCAGGACAGTTTGAGCCGTTGGTCGGCATGCGTCCATTTCAGCGCCACGTGTCCTGCCTCGGACGACAACGCGCCGTACTTTACTGCGTTGGTGACCAGCTCATGCAGGCCCATCGACAGGTAGAGCGCGACGCCCGGCGCAAGCTGCACGGCGGGACCTTCGACGGCGACGCGCTCGGACTGCAGCGGCGCCAGTTCGGCCCGGACCAATTCGCTGAGCGCAATCGCCTCGCGGCCGCGGTCGAGCGCCAGCGCATGGCTGCGCGTGAGCGCAGCGATGCGGCCGCGCAGCACCTCGCCGAAATCGGCGAGCGCGGCGTCCGCCCGGACGCTGAGCGCGATCACGCTGTCGACGAGTGCCAGCGTGTTCTTGACGCGATGATTGAGCTCATGCACCAGCACGCGCTGATGCTGCTCGATGGTCCGCCGGCGCGCGTTCTCGGCGCGCAGCGCGATCTCGTCCATCACGATCTCGCTGAGCTCGGTGATCTGCGCGATGTCGTCCTCGCTCCACGGCCGCGGCTCGTGGTCGATCGCGCAGAGCGCACCGATCACCTCGCCGTTCTGCAGCTTCAGCGGTACGCCGAGATAGGCGATCACGCCGAGGATCGGGATTGCGAGATTATCCTTCACCAGCGGGTGGACGGTGGCGTCGCTGACGACCAGGGGCTCGGCCGAGGACACGACGTGCTGGCAGAACGAATGGCTGAGCGGGGTCTCGCGCAGCGAGGCCCATGGCTCGCACAGCCCGATCGAGCTCTTGAAAAACTGCCGGTCGCGGTCGACCAGCGCGATGATCGCGGCCGGCGCCTGCAGCAGTCGGGTGGTGAGGCGTGTGACGCGGTCGAAGCCGGGCTCGGGAGGCGAGTCGAGCAGCTCGGTCTGCAGCAAGGCAGTCAATCGGTCTGGCGCGGAGGCGTCGCGATCGGACGTCATGATGCTTTCGTCGGTCGGGCGTTCAGCCGTTGATGATTTGACACAACGAACCGAAGGGAGCGCCAATCCCGCCGGCGATCGTGTGTACGCGGTGTATACGGCTGGAACGAAGCCGGCACAGAAACAAGCTGGAACATTTGGAGACGTTCGTCGCCTGCGTCAAGCAGACCCGCGAATCCCGGTTCCATTCCGGTAACCAAGTGGGAGAACATGGCCTGACCAAGGCGGCCCCGACATTTCGCCGCAGCTTTGCGTGCGCGTATCGCATACCGCGCCGATTGTGGCTGTAGACGCGATGTTGGCGCGATTGTCAGCCGCCCTTGACCGCCCCTGCAGTCAATCCAGCGACGATCTGCCGTTGAGCGAACACGGTCAGCAGCAGCACTGGTAGTGTCACGATCAGCGCTGCCGCCGCCAATGGGCCCCAGCTCAGCTGATCGAACGAGATCATGTTGTATACGGCGACGGGCAGCGTCCGCGTCTCGCGTCCCGCCAGCACGATGCCGAACACGAAATTATTCCAGGAGAAGATCACCGCGAGGATGAAGGCCACGGCCAGTCCAGGCTTCGCCACCGGTAATGCCACGTGGCGGAACACCTGCCAGCGCGTGGCGCCGTCGATGCGCGCGGCTTCCTCGAGCTCGATCGGCGTGGTCTCGAAATAGCCGATCATGATCCAGATCACGATCGGCACGGTGACGACGAGGTGGATGATGATCTGCGGCCACAGCGTGCCGAGCAGGCCGAGCCACTGAAACAGCAGGAACAGCGGGATCAGGTAGGACAGGCCGGGCGTGATGCGCGCGATCAGGATCACGATCGCCGATTTGTGCGCGGCCATGCGGGCAATGCCGTAGCCGGCGGGCACGCCGACCAGCATCGCCAGAGCGGTCGCGCCCCCGGTCACCAGCAGGCTGTTCTTGAAATAGGTAAAGAAGCGGTTCGACGACAGCACGTCGGCGTAGTTCTTCCAGGCGAAATGCTCGGGCCAGAACACGGGCGGATAGGCGGCGTTGTCGACCTCGAACTTGACCGACAGCGAAATCATCCAGAGGAAGAACAGGATCGCGGGTGACACGATCAGAAAAACGCCGATCGCGACGCCAAGGCGGCCGAGGAGGGTGTTCACGCTCACGTGTCGCTCCCCAGCGCATTCCACTGCGCGCGCCGGCGGAGCACCAGCAACAAGGCGGTCAGCGCCACGATCAATGCGAAGAACACCACCGCGATCGCCGAGGCATAGCCGAGGTCGTAATAGACGAAGGCGACGCTGTAGAGATAGAGGTTGATGGTCTCCGACGCCGAGCCGGGTCCGCCCTGCGTGATCGCGAAGATGATGTCGAAGCTCTTGATCGCATCGATGGCCCGGATCATCGCGGCGATGAACAGGAACGGCATGATCAGCGGCAGCGTGATGTAGCGGAACATCTGCCAGGTCGAGGCGCCGTCGATCTGCGCGCTCTCATACGGCTCCGTCGGCAGCGAGGCGATGCCGCCGAGCACGATCAGCATGACCAGCGGCGTCCACTGCCAGGTCTCGACGAGCACAAGCGACGGGATCACCGTGCCGGGGTGAAAGACCCAGAGCTGCGGCGGCAGGCCGACCAGCGACAGCAGGTAGTTCAAGATGCCAAGCTGCGGGTGGAACATCATCGTCCATACCAGCGCGATCGCCACCGGCGTCGCCATCATCGGCATGATGAACAGCGCGCGCAGAAGTCCGCGGCCCGGAAAACGGGCATGGAACAGCACCGCAGCGAACGTGCCGAGCACCAGCGGCAGCAGCACCGACAGCGCCGTGTAGGACAGCGTGTGCCCGACCGCCTCGACGAAGCGCGGATCGGCCGGCAGCCGCAGATAGTTCGATAGCCCGACGAAGGTCGTTGGCGCGCCGACCTTCCACTCCTGGAAGCTCATCCAGATCGTGAACAGCCAGGGAAAGATGATCACCGCAAGCACGGTGACCAGCGCCGGCACCACGAACGGCCAATAGGACGGCGGCCGCAACATACGCTCCGGCGCAGCAGCCTCGGCTGCCGCGCCAGCCTGTTCGACGATCGTGCTCACGCTTTTTCGCTGCGCTCCAGGATCGGGCGGAACTGCTCGTGCGCCTTCTTCAGTTCGGTCGCGGGATCGGCGCCGGAGAGCGTGGCCGTCAGCGCCGCGCCGACGATGTCGCGGAATTCGGCGACCGGGATGATGACGGGCAGGCCGAGCTTCGAGATCTTACCGGAGTCGATCGCCGACTGCAGCCATTCCTTCGGCATCTTCACGCCGCTCTGGATCCCGGCATCGTTGAGCACGGAGTTGCGGAACGGCACGCCGCCGCCGGCCTGCACCAGGCGCGCGCCCTGCGGCTTCGACACCAGCCACTGGCAGAGCAGCCAGGCGGCCTCCTTGTTCTTGCTTGCCGCGGCGATGCCGATACCGTCGCCATAGGTCGCCGAGTACTGGCCCTTGGGGCCGGCGGGCACCACGGTGTAGCCGACCTTGCCGACGATGCGCGAGGCGTTGGGGTCTTCCAGCGGCGGCGCCCAGCCGACGCCGTCGATCCACATCGCCGAGCGTCCTTGCGTGAACGAGGCCATCGACTCCATCCAGTTGAAGCCGGCGACGCCGGGCGGCGCGCAGGTCGTCAAGAGCTTCTGGTAGAGCTTCGTGGCCTCGACCGCTTCCGGGCCATCGGTCAGGATGTTGCCCTTGGCGTCGAGGAACTCGCCGCCATAGTTCAGGAAGAAGTTCGTCCACAACGTCATGTTGGCGTTGCGCAGGCCGCGGCCGACAAAACCGAAGGTGCCGTCCTTGGCATCGGTGAGCTTCTGCGCCGCCGTGACCATCTCGTCGAGCGTCTTCGGCACCTCGACGCCCTTCTTCGCAAACAGCTCCTTGTTGTAGTAGAGGATGAAGTAGTCCAACGACCATGGCAGCGAGAACATGCGGCCTTTGTCGTTGCTGGCGTAAGTCAGCCCGGCGGCAGAGAAATCGCTGGGAACGAGGTCCGGCGCGGTGAGGTTCGGATCCTTCATCATGTCCGTGATGTCGGCGAGCCAGCCGGCCTTCTCGAACTGCCGCTTCTGCACGTGATAGCTGAGATGGACGACGTCGAAGCTCGGCTTGCCCGACGACAGCTCGATCACGACCTTCTGCCGCTGCTGCTGCTCGGGAATCTGCTCGGACTCGACCTCGATGCCGGTCAGCGCAGTGAATTCCTTGATGTTCTTCTGCAGATTGTCGCCGCGCGGTCCCTTCGCCAGGATCACCTCGAGCTTGGTGCCGGCATACTTCTTCCACTGCGGCTCCGACCAGGCGGGCTGGCCCGTGAGCGCCAACGCGCCCACTGCTGCCGTACCCGCAAGCATGTTGCGGCGCGTGATCGCAGTCATTCCTATCCTCCCCAAATCCTTGTCGAGATCATTCTTGTTTGGTCTCGAAGTGTAGCGCGATTGAGCGGCGCTGCAACAGCACGTTGCCGCTTGGTCCGCGATAGCGACAACAGGGCGTGCTGCGGTGCGATAATTCGCTACGCTTTCGACGCGCCGGTGAAGTCGGCACGCTCGAGCAGCGAGGAGATCGCAACTCCCGCGACGAGGCCCCAGAACGCCGCGCCGATATTGAGCAACGGCATGTCGGCCACGGTGACGAGGAAAGCGATGAGCGCGCCAAGCGAGAAGTTCGTCTTGAACGCGGTCACAAACGCCGTCTGCAGCACGCGCAGCATGGCGAGGCCTGCCAGCGCCGTGATCAGCGCCTTGGGCGCGATCAGCAGCAGGGCCGTGAAGGTCGGCGCGAGCAGGCCGAAGCCGAGCGCCAGCACGCCGACCGCCATCGCCGCGGTGTAGTGACGCTTGCGCTCGCCGCCGGACACGACGATGGCGTTGGTCGGGCCGGTGAGGCAGGTCGAGACGCCACCGACGATCGCCGCCAGCGCCGAGCCGATTCCGCAGGCGAGGGTGACGAGATTGACCGGCGGCTTGTGCCCGGCAGCGGTCAGCACCGCGAAGCCCTGGCCGTTCTGCACCACCAGCACGGTGACCGCGAGCGGCACGACGAGCTCGATCATCGCGGGAAGTGACCATGACGGCATCGGGATCACCGGATGGATCAGCGCGATCTGCAGCGAGGCGCTCTGATCGTACCTGCCGAGCAGGATCGCCGCGATCGTGCCGATGACGAGCGCGCCGATGATCGGCGGGCAGCGCCGGCCCAGCGCCGGCAACGCGGTCAGGATCAGCCAGACCGCGACCATCGGGCCGGCGATCGCGAATTCGCCGAGCACGGCGCGCACCAAATCGAGTCCAAACCTCAGGAACACGCCGGCGACCATCCCCATCACGATCGGCATCGGCACCAGCTGCATCGCGCGCTTGACCCAGCCGGAGAGCCCGAGAACAACCATCAGCAGCGCCGTGCCATAGAATGCGCCGACCACCTGCGCGAAGCTGAGATGAGTCAGCGACTGCCCGACGAGTACGGTGCCGGGGATGGTCCAGAACAGCACCAGCGGCTCGCGATACCGCCACGACAGCACGAGCGTGATCAGGCCGTTGATGAAGAACACGCCGAAGATCCACGACGCGATCTCGGCCTGCGACAGGCGGCCATTGGCGCCGACAGACAGGATGATGGCGACCGGCCCCGTGATCGCGAACAGCCAGCCGACGAAGCCGTGCGAGGCGTAGAGCGGGCCGAAATCAGCCGTGATCTGGCCGAGGCCGGGCGATGGGCCGGCGGGGCGTTCGATGGCGCGGAACATGGAGGGCAGGCTCGGGCAGGTCTTGTTGTTGTTCTTGACGTTTCCGAGCCTTGTTGTGGCGGAAGCGCGGCGGCGGTGCAAGGTGGATTGCGACGTCCTCGCATTGCCGGAACACGGAAGCCGTCCGATTGGCGCCGGCGGCTCATTCGGTATGATGATCGGCCATGAACTGGTTCAGAAGACGCGCTCTCCGCAACGCCTTTGGTGCCTTCATGTCGGAGGAGGCCCTGCGCACCCTCGAACGAGACGAGGTGTCGATGCCGCCCCTCGCCAAGGCGAAGCTCTGCCACGTGTTGCTTCACGTCCGCGACGATTCGGCCGACACTCTTTCTGCGAATGTCGCCGACGCGATCGAGCGCCTGGCGCGCGAAGGCGCCATGATCGACAGCGTGCTGTCGTCGCTGATATCAGCTGTTTTCCTGATGAATCCAACCACCGGGCTCGATGAGGTCGCGGGACATTTGGCCAGCTCGGGCCGAACGTCAGGGCCGTCTATCAGATCGGTGAGCATCCGCGCGGACTATTCGGATCGCACGCCCGCTTTACGGATGGCACTCTCGTCCCGAATATGGGGCCGGCGCTGGAGCGGCTGCTGCACCTTGAGTTCGGGACGGTCGCACAGCTTGGCGATGCGGACGCGAACTGACTGTCAAGCCGAGGGACCGAATGACGAGCCAAGGGTTTCTGCGCGAGTTCATCTCTCCTGACGGTGCAGCGGCCATTGTGGTCGAGGATGACGGCAGGGTGGCCTATGGCTATTGGCTGGACGCCAAGGGATCCATTGGTGGTGACGTCTGGCTCTACAATCGCGGCCCCGCTCCCGAGCAGCCAGAATGGACGAATCGGGAAGGCGCGCCTTATGCCAATCCGGCAGCCTTCGTCGACGAAGCCGTGGCGTTCTCACGTCCGAGTTCGGCCGCTTGTCTGACTGTCGAATGGCGTGGGCAGGGATCGGGACAGATCGGCGAGATTTTCGTCGCCGGAGTGTTGCTGGCGAGGTTGACGAATGGCAGCAAGCCGGGATGGTCGCGATTGGCGGCCAAGGATGGACCATTGGCGTTGCGCCTAACGGAGTAGGTCTCGGAGCCGACCTCAGCCCATCGCGAGCACCGCGATCGACAGCACGGCCAGCATCACCGTCGAGCTCAGCAATTGGAGCGAGCCGTTCGACTGCGTGCGCCAGTGCAGCACCTTGTCGGTGAAGCCCAGGGTGGGATCGTAGAATTCCGCGGCATAGGCCTGCTTCAGCACACGCGGATAGCGCGGGCCGGCGGCCGAGGTCATGAGGACGTGGATGATGGTTGCGCTCGCGATGAAGCCAAACAGGCCGGGCCGTACCGCGGTGCTGTGCGCGAGCTTGAGAAGCAACGCAGCGCCTGCATAGGTCGGAATGGCCTGGAGCAGCGCCGTGAGCGCCATGCCTTCGAGCAGATTGAGAAACGACGCCTTCGGTGCAGGCGAACCGGGTGCAGACCGGTCTTGAGATGATGCGGCGAGCATGGACGGATCCATCCGGTGGCGGAGGGCCCGCGATCCGGGCCCGACCGTCTCCGTGTCGCCGATTTGCGCCGCGATCACCGTGATGCGCGTCACGCAGGCGATGCCGCTACGACTGCCGCAACGACACAGCCGGGGAGCCGACGACTACATCTTGCCCTGGTTGTTCACCTGGCTCTGCTGGTCGCGGCGCTCCTGCTCTTTGGCGTGATGACGGCCGTACAGGCAGCCGGCGGCCGCGCCGAGCACACCGTGATGGCCGGCGTAATGGCCGGCGACGCCGCCGACGATGGCGCCCTTGATGCATCCCTTGGCTTCGGCGGCTTGCGTGGAGAGCAGGGCTATCGCTGCAACGGACAAGGCAAACAGGGTCTTCATGATGATGCTCCGCATGAATGTTGCTCTTTAACGGCCGGCCTGCAGCGTGGTTCCGCACCGCCGCTCGACTTCGGGCACGAACCTTTTTGCGGCGGCGGTGACCTACTCGAGAGACCGGGTCGGCTCCACCGGCCGTCGCCAAGCTTTGATTCACCGTGCCGGCGCATTCTCCCTGCGGGCGGTCTGACAGGTGATTGACGATCGATGACGGGTCTCTTCAGAACCACCGGTGTAAACCGGAATCCCGTCAGTGGAGACAGGATGATCGAGCACATCAACAAGCAGCGCGTGCGCAAGATGCTCGAAGCGCATGCTGCCGGGGATTTCGACTCGGTGCTGGCCCATTGCACCGACGACGTCGAACACTTCGCCTCGGCCCCGATCGATATCTTCCCCCACCTCGGCCGGCGCCGCGGCAAGGACGAGGTGCGGCAGATGTGGGAGGCCGCGCGCAGCCGCTATGCCGACGTCCGGCACGAGATCAAGACTCTGATCTGCGAAGGCGATCAGGTCGCTGCGGACCTCCGCATCTTCCTGCGCAAGCGCGACAACGACCGCATCGTGCAGTACGATCTCGCCGCCTTCTACACGTTGCGCGACGGCCGCATCAGCCGTATCCGCGAGATCATGGACACGTTCGACCTGGTGCAGCAGGTGCTGGAATGCGATCTCAGCCGATTGCTGATCGCTGAGACGGCTCGCGCCTGAACCTGCGGCGGCGGCGCGCGCCCCGCGCCCGATCACGGAAACGTCACCAGCGCCGACGCCCCAGCGTTGAACCTCGCGGGTGCGCCCCGAACCCATCTGCGGGTGACATACGGGGCACTGGGCATGAGAATAGCATTTCTGGCGATCGCTGGGCTCGTGATGGGCGTCGTCGGCGGCGCGACGATCGGCATTGGGCTTGGCCTCGCATGGATCGAAATGTTCAACACCAGCGAGTTCGAAGGCTATGCCGGGATGCTCGTGTTCTTCACCTTCATGCCGCTCGGGGCTCTCGTCGGCGGCCTCGCCGGTGCGACGCTGTTCGGCATGGCGGCGTTCCGCGAGCAGGAGGTTGCCATCGCCCGTCAGCGGATGCCCTACGAGCCGCATTAGGCCGGTGGAACCGAGCCACGCTGCGAATCCGCGCATTTGTGCAATGCAAAAACAACCGTTGCGCGTGCCTGTCATCAGCGTATCGATGGCGCTCAGAGAGTTGGATTCGGCGCACCGCGCGACGTCATTGACGAGATCGCCCGACGGCCGGCGCGCCGCCTTGCAAGCCAGATCAGGATCACCGCAAAGATGACGGAGCACAGCCTCTGGCGTCTGTCGCGCGCGTTGCATCGCGCGATCAATGACCGCCATTTCGACGCGCTCGCCGCGCTTCTCGACGACGACATCGACTGGGCCATCTATGGTCCGATCGACATGTTTCCCTTTCTCGGCGCCCGCCTCGGCAAGGAGGCGGTGCTCGATTCCGTCAGGCAGATCGCGAACAACGTCCACATTCGCAAGCTGGAGCGCGAAACGCTGATGCTGGACGAGAGCGCCGCGGCCACGATGGTTCGCTGTGCCATGACGACGCAGGAATCGGAGAAGCCGATCACGGCCCGGCTCGCGCAGTTCATGCAATTCCGTGCCGGCAAGCTGGCAAGGCTGCGCATCCTGATCGACACGTTTGATCTGGTCGAACAGACGCTGGGCCACCCGATCGATTTGCCTCGGTTCGGCAGCCTGGCATAGGCTTCGGCGGACCCCAACTGGTGCGGTGAGTTGCAGTGGTGATCACCCGCAACCCAGCACATCGTGACTGACACGGTCATAATTTTGCGCCAAGATTCCACCATATTCCGGCGGACAGGTTCGGGCGGCGGGGGTTGCTCTCATGACATCGTATGGTTGCGTGCTGGCTTTCTTCACGGCCGGTCTAGGGCTTGCTGTGTCCGCCGCACAGGGGCAGACGCTGATCCAGGCGCCGCAACCGATGCAGATCGCCCCCTGGCAGCAGATCGCGCCGTCGCAGCAGGCCGATGAGGAGGATCCTGAGGAGCAGGTCGCCGCGGCCGATCCGATGCAGGGCGTCGATGTCGACAAGCTCGATTGGAGCCAACTCGCGATCGACGAGATGACCTTTCTCGATCGTCCCGAGGCCGCCGCCGCGGCGAAGCGTAAGGCGGCTGCCGAGAAGGCGGCCGCGCTCGACTGGTCGAACCAGAACAAGGGCAACCTCGCCTCGGGCGTCTCCGTCAAGCAGTCGGTCTCGCCGTTCTGGGATGCACGCGTCGGTGCCGATATGACGGTCGCGCGGCAACCCACGACGATGTCGGAATTGCTGGCAGAGAAGGCCGAGAACGGTGGCAGCACCCCGCAGTCCGGCGGCTCGGCCTGGGCCGCGGTCACCGCGCCGGGGGCCGGTTCGATCTGGGACAAGACCGCCATCGAGGCGCGCGTCGATCCCGGCTCGGACCAGGGACGGCTCGGTACGACGATCACCAAGGCGGTGCCGATCGATCACTACAATCTGACCCTGCAGAACGGCTACAACGTCACGCAGCAGGGCATGGTGCCGATCCCTGGCGCCGCGCCAAAGACGAGTCGCAGCTTCGATACCGAGCAATCCGCTCGGCTCTCGATTGGCGACACGGGCACCAGCGTCACGGCTGGCCAGACCTTGTCGTCGAACGACGACAAATGGCTGCGCAAGGTCGGCGCCGAGCAGAAGCTGACAGATGGACTCACGGTGTCGGGCTCGGTCAGCGAGACTGCGCAGGGCAGCACCAGCAAGAGCATTTCCGCCGGCTTTAAGCGCAGCTGGTAAGGTTAACGAATTGTGGCTGCCCGCCACGAATGATCGAACCCTCGCCGCAGCTTCGCCGCGTTGCGGCCTAATTTGGCCGCACTGATAGGCTTTGAGAATTTCGTCGTGCGGGGACACCGCGCTCGCTTGTATGCGAACTGAGGAAATAGCCGATGAATGTCATTCGTCCGGACAAGATCGATGGAACTGAAGCCGAGCTGGATACGGATCTCGCTGCGGTCTCAGAAGTCGAGGCCGGCATTCGTGATTTCGTGCGTAATGATATCGCCTATCTGCGTCGCCCGAATGCCGCTGCGACGGCCGAAGCCGCCATCGACGCGGATGCGGCGGTCAACAGCGTCACCTCGCTGATCCAGCGCGTGGCCGGCACCTCGCTGTCGGAGATCGAGAACCTGATCGGGGAGCTCGAGAGCCTGCGGGAGCTGCTGCATGCCGAGGGCCAGCGGGTGCAGCGCGAGATCGCGAGCTACGCCCAGCTCAGCCAGGCTGCGATGAAGTCGACCCGGGCCATCGCCGAGAACGTGACCCAGTGGAAGCGCGCCGCCGACGGTCTGCGCAGCAGCTGATCGTTCCTGTCGGTCTTCACGGCAAAACGTCACGCGAGCGATCGCGTGGCGTTTTTCTTGTTTGCGACGGGATATGATTGAACGTCATGTGACGGTCCTGCGTCCAAAACGTGCCCATGCGGTTTGCGGGCACGCTGCGTCTCGGGGGATCATCTCATGGAAACAATTCGGCCGGGCAACACCGATCCGATCCCGTTGCAGCCTCGGCCGCAGGCGATCGGGACCATCCTGGTCCGCTTCGTCGGTTTGCTGCTGGTAGCGGTGGCGGTCATGGTGCTCATCTGGAGCCGCTAGACCGCCTGTAGGAAGCGACGCTCGCTGCGCGCCGCGGTTAACGACTGCTTAATCGATCACTCGTTGACCGACGCTGACGTCTCGAGCGAGTACGAGCCGTCGGCATAGCCCTTCACGACCATTCCCGTCGCGAGCATCACCGCAAGCGTCACGCTGGCAAAGATAAAGCCGAGGAGTTTCAGACCACCGCGATCTGCCATACTCATCCCCCACATCCTGATCCCTGGTTGGCTGTCTTATAGAGTCCGGGTTCAGAATGCGTTAGCGCGAAGTTGGTTCCGGCCAGACAATCCTGGGCGACGTGACCTTTTCGCCTCAACCGGTGTGTCGTCGTGGCACAAACACCGATGCGAGCAAGGAGTACACCAGCTCGCCGCGTTGATTATGGCCGGTATTGCGCGCTTGCAGGATGCCCCATTGCGGGCGCGAGGCGGAGGCGCGGAGCGAATCAATCTCACTGGAGAAGGTGATCGTATCGCCTGCAAGCACCGGCTTGATCCAGCGCAGCTCCCGGAATCCCGGCGACGGTCCGCCGAGCACCACCGTCTCGCCGCGCGCGCGGGCGAGCTCGGCAAGCCGCTGATTGTCGGCGACGATCAGCTTCATGCAGACCGAGCCGACATGCCAGCCCGAGGCGGCAAGCCCGCCGAACAGCGAGTTGCGGCCTTCCTCCTCGTCCAGATGAAAACGCTGCGGATCGAATTGCCGGGCGAAGCGTTTGATCTCTTCCGCCGTGAACGTGTAGGAGCCGAGCTCGCGGCGCTGGCCGACCTGAAGGTCCTCGAAGAAGCGCATCAGCCCGCCTCCCCACGGCGCTCGACGATGATCGGAGAGACCATCTCGCAGAGACGCTCACCGGCCTCGTTGCGCACGCTGCACTTGAACGTGACGATCCCCGTCGAAGGCCGGCTGCGCGAGACGCGGGCTTCCACCACCTCGACGTCGAGCATCAGCGCGTCATCCGGCCGCAGCGGCGACAGCCAGCGCACCTCGTTGACACCGGGCGAGCCGAGCGAGGCGGTGCGGCCGATGAAGCCGTCGAACATCATGCGCATCATCACCGAGCAGAGATGCCAGCCCGAGCCCGACAGGCCCTTGAGCATCGACTCCTTGGCCGCGTCTTCATCGATATGCATCGGCTGCGGATCGAACTCAGAGGCGAACGCAATGATCTCGTCGCGGGTGACGTGGCGGGGGCCGAAGCTGCCGAAAGGGCCGGGGGGAAAATCTTCGAAGGTGAGGGTCATGGGGCGTGAATGGCTGAAAGAAGCCTGATTGTGGCCGCACTTTGCAGCAATCACAACCGGACCGCTCGCATGGCTGACGTCCGATCCGGTCGCACGAGAGCGCCAGAGGGCGCCGGATACCGCGATCGATGGCTGCCGCCGTCGATGTCGTCTGGTGCTGGATTCACACAGGACTTAAAGACGGATCTGCGCTGCGATTCGGACTTTGCTGGGGGATCAGAATGTTGGAATTTCGCGATTTGTTCCAGTGGGACCGCTTCATCACGCCCACCATCATCAAGACGTTCTACTGGCTCGTGATTGCCCTCATCATCCTCTGGGGAATCCGCGGCATCTTCACGGGCCTTGCCGAGATGGCGATCAGTCCGTTCGGCGGCTTCCTGCTCCTGCTGTCCTCGCTCGCCGGCATCATCGTCGGCATGGTGTTCTCGCGCATCATCGCCGAGTTCGTGCTGATCGTCTTCCGCATCAACGAGCATCTCGGCGCGATCCGCGAGCAGGGGCGGATGTAGTCCGCTCCCGCGGAGCCGTCAGTTGTTGAAGCGGAAGTGCATCACGTCGCCGTCGGCGACGACATATTCCTTGCCCTCGAGCCGCAGCTTGCCGCCCTCGCGGGCACCCGCTTCACCGCCGAGCGCGACGTAGTCGGCATAGGCGATGGTCTCGGCGCGAATGAAGCCCTTCTCGAAATCGGTGTGGATGACGCCCGCCGCCGCCGGCGCCTTGGTGCCGCGATGGATCGTCCAGGCGCGCGCTTCCTTCGGGCCGACGGTGAAGTAGGTGATCAGGTCGAGCAGCTGATAGCCGGCGCGGATCAGGCGGTCGAGGCCGGCCTCTTCGAGCCCGAGGGTCTCCAGAAAGTCCACGCGCTCCTCGCGTGACAGGGTCGCGATCTCGGACTCGATCTTGGCGGAGATCACCACGGCGATCGCGCCTTCCTCCTTGGCGCGGGCGAACACCGCCTGCGAGAAGCTGTTGCCGTCCTTGGCCGAGCCTTCCTCGACGTTGCACACGTAGAGCACCGGCTTCGAGCTCAAGAGGCCGAGCATGCCGAAGGCGCGCTCCTCCTCCGGCTTGCGCTCCAGCAGCCGCGCCGGCTTGCCGTCGCGCAGCAGCACCAGCGCGCGGCTGACGAGATCGTGCTGCTCCTTGGCGTCCTTGTCGCCGCCCTTGGCCTTCTTGGCGAGGTTGTCGACGCGCTTCTCCAGGCTGTCGAGGTCGGCGAGCATCAGCTCGGTCTCGATCGTCTCGATGTCGGCGAGCGGAGCGATCTTGCCCTCGACATGGGTGATGTCGGAATCCTCGAAGCAGCGCACGACATGCGCGATCGCATCGACCTCGCGGATGTTGGCGAGGAACTGGTTGCCGAGGCCTTCACCCTTGGAGGCGCCGCGCACCAGGCCCGCGATGTCGACGAAGGTCAGCCGCGTCGGAATGATCTGGCCAGACTTGGCGATCGCCGCGAGCTTTTCCAGCCGCGGATCGGGCACGGCGACCTCGCCGACATTCGGCTCGATGGTGCAGAACGGATAGTTCGCCGCCTGTGCCGCCGCCGTCTCCGTCAGCGCGTTGAACAGTGTCGACTTGCCGACGTTGGGCAATCCGACAATCCCGCATTTAAATCCCATGATCCGTCTCGCATCCTCTTGGGCCAAGTCCCGATCCGCCTCACGCGGCGCCAGGATCGCCCTTGTCCAGAAAACCTTTGGCCTGCAGCGCCAGATGTACCTTGTTGGCGAAGGTGGAATCGCGCTTGCCGGTCAGCAGATCCGCATTGTCCGCCACCGCCTCGCACAGCGCCTCGACCCAGGGCATCTCGCTCTTGGCGAAGTCCGACAGCACGTGGCCGTGCACCAGCTCCTTGACGCCGGGATGGCCGATGCCGAGGCGGACGCGGCGGTAGTCGTTGCCGAGATGCGCCGAGATCGAGCGCAGCCCGTTATGCCCCGCAATGCCGCCGCCGACCTTTACGCGCAGCTTGCCGGGTTGAAGCTCGAGCTCGTCCTGAAAGACCGTGACGTCGCCGACGCCGAGCTTGAAGAAGCCGGCGGCTTCCTGCACGGCGCGGCCGGATTCGTTCATGTAGGTGGTGGGCTTCAGCAGGATGACGCGCTCGCTGTCGAGCGTGCCTTCGGCGGTCTCGCCCTGAAACCGGCGGCGCCACGGCGAGAAGCGGTGACGCCGGGCGATCTCGTCCACGGCCATGAAACCGATATTGTGCCGGTTGCGCGCATATTTCGCGCCGGGATTGCCGAGACCGACGAACAGCAGCATGGCGCGGGACCGGGACCTGCCGTCGCTGCGGAGCGCGCAGGACCAGCCCGCGCGCGCCGCAAGCGGATCGGCTTACTTCTTCTTTTCGGGCGCCTTGGCCG
>NZ_CAFJ01000656.1 GCF_000239795.1 Bradyrhizobium sp. STM 3809
ACAGATAAGCTCGCGATACTGCGTGCCGAAGATGCCCACCGCGGCGCGTCCACGGTCGATCACTTCAAATAGATCGGGGCGGAGGAGCGGATGGAAAATGCTGTTTCCGATTCCGACTACGACGAGATCGTATCTATCTTTTGCCGTATGCAAAGTGCTGAATGTGAGGTGATGAACGATCGATGTTTCGGGGAGTAGCGAGTTTACAATATGGAACCCGAGGCGGTCACCGAAGTTGCCGACTTCATTATGGGATATGACCGCGACATCGTAAGTCGGGGTATGGATGTGCGGTCCCGTCGGAGAGCTGATAGTATCGCTCGGTTCGGTCAGGTGCCTATGTTTCATCGACGTGAGGCTTTCGGGCGTCTTCCAGCGATTGGGGACGCACTATCGAGGTTTTGCTGCAGAGCGGAAAACGGGTTGGACTGACGGCCCTTCAAATGGCGGTGAGTAGCAATGACGTCCGGTCTCAGCTCGGTGTGCCGGGTTGCGGCGTCAGCGTCTTGTGGCTCGGCGGCGTATATGGCTGGTAAGAGCACTCGGTGCGCAGAACGTGATCCGCCAATGAGTCGGCTTGCTTTGGAGTTGAGATGTTCGAGTGAGCCAACATCATTGGTCAATCAATCGGTTCGAGCTGATATCGGGCTGCGAATCGCCAGCGTCAGCCTTGAGTCGCCTGTCCCTGGATGAGGCTCGTGTTTCCGGTTACGGGATCAGTCACGGCTGTTGCGACAGTTGCCTGTCCGGTGTTTGTCAGAACAAACTTAGTATTACCGATCCGAAATGCGGAGTTGCCGATGAGTACCTGTTGGTACTGAACCGTGGCGCCGCTCTGATATTTCACTTGCGCGCGAAAACCGCTGACATTCGCAATGGTGAGCTTGAATGACTGCCCATTTGAATAGCTGCCCGTCCAGCTCCCCTGGTAGCTCGCTGGGTCGACCGGTGTGTACCTGACATTGGATGGCGTCAATGGCGCTGTCGCATATGAATTCTGGAGCACGGTAAAGATGTCCGACATTTTATTAGGTCCTTCATTCGCTTGAGACGGTCTTCGATAAATGCCGTGCCGGCGTCGGACATCGCGAGCCAGAGAGGCTGATTGCTGAAAGGTCGGTTCGCGGACCAACGCGAGCGCCAACTGGGCTGCATTAATCGTCGGCCACGATCGTAAACAGCTTCTTACTGAGGCAACGTGTCGCAGATGAAATTATGTTCAGGATACGAAGTCTTAAGGAGTTTATGGATGTCGCCGGTACGATAGTGATGGATTTTGGTCGAGATGACCGCAGTTGATGTGCAGCATTGGGGTCTCGGCGTCGCCCAATCGACGAGCCTGAGTGATGAGATCAGTCAGGCGTGCTGTGGTTCACTGCCGAGAACTGAGGTCCCGCGAGAACGTCTGCGATGCCAGCCGGACCAAACAGCTCGTTTCGAAAGCGGCGGCTTGGCCGCCGGGCGACAAATGGGGGGCAATTAGGCGCGATCCTAATCGGCGGGCCGTGCATATGCAGGTTTGCATAAGCCTTGCCGAAGTGGTGGAATTAATAATTCGTTACATTACGCAAAGTTTAGGCTGCGACATTCTGTCTCGGCAACACATCGTTAACGACGTTGGGTAAACCTCAACACACTAACTAAGTCCCGCGCCTCGAGAGCTGGTCTCGCCTTGTCGCCAAGTCTGTTTCCGAACAAGGGTCACGTCGTGACGAAAATGGATACGATCGTTTTGCTGGCGGATCAGGACGAATATGGTGTGTTCGCCCCAGCGCTGTACGAGCACAACGAAGCTCTTAAAGTCGTTCTGGCGAGGTCGGCGGAAGAGCTGATGGCCTACGACGCCGGTCTGCTTGCCGGTGCGCGCCTCATTGCTTTTGCAAGCTCCGTCATCGTTCCGGTCGCGATTCTCGCGGCGCTGGGCCACGGTGCGTACAATTTCCACCCGGGGCCGCCAGCCTATCCCGGCATCGCGCCAGCCCATTTCGCGCTGTATGACCGCGCGGTCGAGTTCGGCACCACGTTGCATGTTATGACCGAAAGGGTCGACGACGGTGCCATTCTGGATGCGCAGCTGTTTCCGATCGTGCCGGGGACGACCATCGTCGCACTCGAGGCCCAGACCTATTCGGTGTTGGTACGGCAGTTTTTCGCCTTTGCTGATGTGTTGGCCGCCGAGACCGGACCCACCGCAGCTCGACCTTCCATCCCTTGGGGTCATCGAAAGACGACTCGTCGTCTTTATCGATCCATGTGCGATATCCCTCTCGATATCAGCCAGGACGATCTGGATCGCCGCATGCAGGCCTTTGGTGCCAATCGCTTCGGCATGGTTCCGACGATCACTCTCCACGGCGTGCAGTTCAGAGCGACGCTGGATCCAGCAAGCGACTCGTCGGCGTAAAACGTCCAAGTGTTTTCCTTTCCGGCCGGCGACATTGCCCAGGTGGTGATCAATCGAGCGGATCCGGCGTCTCCCTCTTCCGTCCGAGACTGTGCATGTCGTGTGTTCCAGCGTTAGCAACCGTGCCCGAAGATCTGTCGGTGCTGCGCAGTATCGGCCAGGCCCATCTCGCCGAGGGGCGTTTCGGGGAGGCCATTTCGGCGTTCGAAGCGGGACTTCGTACGCTCTATGATGTGGCGGACGGCGCGCGTCCGGCCGCGATCGTCGCGGACCTTCATGCATGTCTCGCCAATGCCTGCCTGTCCGGGGGGCGATTCTACGCTGCGGCGGACAATTACAAGGCCGCACTGCGGTTGATGCCGCAGCTCACCGGTTGCTGGTGCAATCTTGGCAGCGCGTTGCTCCAGATGGGACAGCCGCAGGATGCGATGTCCGCCTATCTTCAGGCGCTGGCGCTGTCGCCGGACCATTGGCCGTCGCGGACCAATCTCGTGCAAGCAATGCTGTCTACCGGGCAGCCCGTGATCGCCAAGGCGCTATTGCTGGAGATGGCCGCCGAGCGGCCCCACGATGCCAGACTGCAGCACGAGCTCGGCAAGGTCTGCTACCAGTTGAAGGAGCTGGAAGCAGCCGAGGCACACTTCACCAAGGCCGTGGCGCTCGATACGGGCGCCGGCGAGAGCCAGTATTGGATCGGTGCGATACGGCAGGAGCAGGGTGAGGATCAGGCCGCCGCAGCAGCCTATCTGAAGGCCGCCGCGATGCAGCCCGTGATCCGCCGTCCGGCTACGCGCCCGCCGGCGGCGTTCCGCGCGCTGGTGCTGCAGGCACCGTTCGGCGGCAACACGCCGGCCGAATATCTACTGGAGGGCGCTGGCTACGACGTCGATATCCTGGCATTGCTGCCGTCGCTCGACTTGGCAACCCTGCTGGCAACACTGGCGCCAGGCGACTACCAGCTGATCATCAACCTCGTCTCCGATGCCGACCAGGCCGGCGTCAGCCTGACGATGGCCGCGGAGCTGGTCGAGCGGCTCGGTCTGCCGGTCGTCAACGATCCCAGGCGCGTGGCGAACACGACACGTGAAGCCACGGCATCGCAGCTCGCCGCACTCGACGGTTGTCGCTGTCCGCGTACGATCCGGCTTGCGGCCGGCGGCGACCGTTCGCCCGGGGCGCTGGCACGGCTGCTGCCGTTCGACTTTCCGGTCTTGGCTCGCGTCGCCGGAACCCATGGTGGCGATCTGTTCGAGCGCGTCGACGGCATCGCCGGGCTGGCGCGCTTCCTCGACCAGCATGCCGTGTCCGACTGCTACCTGATCGACTACGTCGATTATCGCTCCGTCGACGGACGCTTCCGCAAATATCGCTTCATCTTCGCCGGCGAAGCGGCGCTGCCATACCATCTCGCCATCGGCGACGATTGGAAGCTGCACCGCGACGCCACCGCGATGGAAGATCATCCCTGGATGATGGAGGAGGAGGAGGCGTTCCTGCGTGATCCGTCCGCCGTGTTCGGCGAGGCGCAGATGCAGGCTCTGCACGAGATCCGCAGACGCATCGGTCTCGATTATTTTGGCATCGATTGCGCGCTCGATGCAGAGGGACGCTTGCTGGTGTTCGAGGTCAACGCCTCGATGTTGGTACACGGCGAGCCCGAGTATGGAAGGCTTGCTTACAAAGAGCTCCATGCCGCAGAGATCAAGCAGGCGTTTGAAGCGCTGCTTGCCCAAAAGGCCGGACGCGCCTAAGCGCAGCTGCACCTCGAGCAATGACGCTTGCCGACACTGTTTTGGGTCACGCCATGATCCGCTCACTGCTCGGGTGATCGCCGGCGGTGCACAGCTGGACAGACACAGCTATCCGATGCTCTTCTCAATCCATATCTAAAACGCGAAAAATTTGCGTTTTGATCTCGTCAAGGAAAAAGGCGAAGATGAGCGCAGCGCTGAATACGCCGAAGATGACATGGGGAGATAACGGCGTCATGAGAATGCCGGCATATGCCATGGTCGGGACAATCAGGAGATCGGCGAACGAGGAGAAAATCACGATTTTGCTCGGTCTCGATGACCAGATCCGGCGTCGCTCCCTGACCGCGTAATAGATGGCGTGGCCGCTGCACACGAGGTTTACCATCGTGAGCGTTCTCAGCGCATCGATCCCGAGATGGAGGAGGTCCTTTCCGATCAGAAGAACGCCGATGCAAAAGCCGAGATCGACCAATCCAAGCGCGACACCGGCTAATGTCAAGTTACCCACTTTCCAACTATTTGGCTTCTCGGACGGGCGGACGTTATCTGTAGTCGAGGACATCGCCAAGAAGTCGCCGGTGATCATGGAAATGACGACCAGCATGGGCGTCAAGATGGCGTGATCCGTGATGAGCAGGCCTACACCTAGATACGTCACCTGGCGAACTTTATGGATGATGGAGCGCAGAGTGTAAGTGAGGATGCGCTGGAAAGCTACGCGTCCCGCAGCGATCGCATCAACAATGCCGGCGAGACCAGGCTCGGTGAGGACAAGCCCCGCCGCGAATTTTGCCACGTCGGTTGCCGTAGATACCGCAATTCCGAGGTGCGCTTGGCTCAGAGCAGGAGCGTCATTTGCGCCGTCGCCGCACATGCCCACGGTGTAGCCGGCTCGCTGAAGAGCTTTGACTAATTTGTATTTGTGCTCGGGAAGGACCCCAGCAAACACGGCGAATTCATCGGGTTGCATGGTCTCGGTGATCTGTGCCGCAGTCGCGACGGGACCGTTCAAGCCGACGTCGCGAGCGACGGCTGCCGCTGTTGCTGGTGCGTCCCCTGTGATCATTAAGACGTGCACGCCCATCGACTTCAACTTGGCGATGCAGCTCGCCGCTTCCGGTCTAGGGGGGTCGCTCAGAGCTAACAGACCGACGATCTCCAATGCAGACGGAGGTCCTACGGCGACGGCCAAAACGCGGTAACCCTCCTTCTCGAGCCGTTCCGCCTCCACGACCGCTTGATCGCTCGTCTTTGCGGTCGCCATCACGTAGGCGAATGCGCCCTTGACGACGCGCTTGGCTTGCCCGCGATGATGAACGAAGGCCTCGGCAGTTTTCGTCGTCGGATCGAATGGAATGAATTTCTCCAGCGTCGGTGCGTCAGCAGTTGGAGGCCGCCGCTCTGCGAGCCGCACCGCTGCGTCCACCGGATCCAACCCACCGTCAGCGCTTGCCAGTCGAGCCCACATCATGACCTCTGCCTCTGAACGTCCTCCTATGGGCGCGATTACCGCAACCTTGAGATCACTGCTGGTCAAAGTTCCGGTCTTGTCGACACACAGAACGTTCATGCTGGCGGCTTCATCGACCGCCGACAGCCTTGTGGGCAGAACGCCAAGCTTACCGAGCTCCTGGGCACCGATCGAATTGGCGAGAGTGAAGGTTGCCGGCAGCGCGACCGGCACTGACGCGAGGATCGCTATCAAGGCAAGCGGGACAGTCTCCGCAATCGGCAGGCCGATGTGCCAAGCATACGCGATCAGCGTCAATGCGATCGCACCGTTAATCCCGGCAAGATTGAGAACGACGCGTAGAACGGCTTTCTGTTGCGTGCTCGTCACATGGGCGGTGCGCACCAGGTCCGCCGTTCGTCCGAACCTCGTAGCCGAACCAGTCGCAATGATTTCGACGACGGCCTCGCCGCGCTTCACCAGTGCACCGGACAATGCTTCGAAGCCCGGGCCTGCTTCGATTGGCATGGATTCGCCGGTCAGCATCGCTTGATCGAGCAGCACGGCCCCCTCGACGAGTCGTGCATCGGCTGGGACGACGCCGCCCAAGGTCAGCTTGGCGATGTCTCCTGGCACGAGGCCGGCAGCGGGCAGGGTGATCCAGTTGCCGTCACGAAGCACTGACGCATTGAGCGCGAGCCGGGACTTGAGGGCCGCCAGCGTCGACTTGGCGCGTCTCTCGTGAAACAAGCCGAGGCCAGCATTGAAGACAAGCAGCGCGCCTATGACCGAGGCCTCTACATACTCGTGCAAGACTAGTTGCAAAGCGATCGCGACTTCCAGTAGGCAGGGCACTGGCGCGACAAACTTCGAGAGCAGAGCCCACCAGGCTGGCCGTTCAACATCGATCGTTGAATTAGCACCATAACGTTCAAGCCGGCGGGATGCCTCTTCGGCGGACAGACCTGTGCGGGTGTCGGATCCCCGATGGGTCCGGACATCCATTGATTTTGTGGCAAAGGTCGACATCTGTCGCTCCGGCGAAGAAAAACGCCTCACGCATCCATTTCTACTCGTATCGGAGCGCGTCGATAGGATTCAGGTGGGCGGCTTTCTGTGCAGGGTAATACCCAAAGAAGATGCCGACCGCTGCGGCGAATGCGAAGCCGCCGAGCACCGCTGAGGTCGAAATCGGTGCTTGCCAGCCAGTCAGCATCGGTAGAATCAAGGAGAAGCAGATTCCGGTCACGATTCCTGCCATGCCGCCCGTGACACTCAGAAAGACTGCCTCAGCGAGGAATTGAAGCAGGACATGCAGTCGGCGCGCGCCGATGGCCATCCGCAATCCTATTTCCCGGGTTCGCTCCGTCACTGATACCAGAAGAATATTCATGATCCCGATGCCGCCAACGAGCAGTGAGATGGAGGCCACAGCCGCGAGCAATATCGACATTGTCCGGCTTGAACCCTCCGCTGTTTCCGCTATCTGGCTCAGATTGCGGATCGAGAAATCCCTTGGCTGCCTTGGCCGGATATTGTGGCGCCGTGTGAGCACGCGGTCGACCTGGGATACTGCCTCACTCACCCCGCCCGCGTCGTTCGCCTGAACATAGATCTGGTTCACGAAGCCGGTCAGACGCGGCTGAAGATTGTAGGGATTGGGATAGGGCGGATAGACCCAGTTTAATGGGGTCTGGTTTTGTGTTGGCGCCGCGACTCCAAGTATCTTCCGTTCCGCCGTAGCAAAGGGAACCATGATCACATCGTCCTGATCCTGGCCGTAGGCCGTCTGACCTTTCGGCGCGAGGAGTCCGATGATTCGGAGCGGCGTGCTGCGCACCTGTATGGTAGCTCCGACGGGGCTGAGGCCGTCAGGAAACAGCTGCCGGAACGCGGATTGGCCGATGACGGCAACGAGCGCAGTGGACCGTTCGTCCTCGGCCGCTATCCCGCGCCCCTCCGCGATGCGCCAGTTGGTCACAGGCGGATAGTTCGAACTGACGCCCTGAATGGTGGTGGTCCAGTTTCGGTTCATATACTGGATTTGTCCGCTTTGCCGGATCAAGTAGCTCACGCTCCCGACTGCGGAAGCCTCGCGCCGAATGTCCTCGGCGTCCGATTTGGTCAAAGTGGATGCGCTGCCGAATCCGGCGCGTGCACCACCGAGTGCGCTTGCTCCGGGTACGACGACGAATAGATTGGTGCCAAGACTTTCGATTTGTTTTCGGACCGCATCATTTGCGCCCTGCCCAACCGCTATCATCGCGATCAGGGCGGCGACGCCTATGAAGACGCCGAGCATCGTGAGCACTGAACGCGTGACATTGCGAGCTAGCGCCTGGACGGCGGCGGCCGAAACCATCCGTGCAAACCCGATGACGGCAGGCAGAGCCACGGGTGCCGCCTCTGGCATGGGTGGTGACGACCGACGTCGATTCCTCGCTATCGGAAGCGATGCACGGCGCTCGTCGGCGACGATCTGGCCGTCGCGCATTGTTACCGTACGATCGGCATATTTGGCGATATCCGGCTCATGGGTCACCATCACGACGGTTACGCCGCGGTCTCGGTTGAGAGACTTGAGGGTGTCCATGATTTCGTACGATGTTTGCGTATCGAGGTTGCCGGTTGGCTCGTCGGCGAGAATGACAGCTGGATCGTTGATCAATGCGCGGGCAATAGCCACACGCTGCTGCTGGCCACCAGAAAGCTGACCAGGTGTGTTTTCCTCCCTGTCGCCAAGCTTGAGAACGGCCAGAGCGTTGCGCGCACGTGCGATCCGTTCCCTGTGAGTTGACGGCGCGACGTCGGAATAGAACAACGGCAGCGCCACATTCTCAATCGCAGAGGTGCGGGCAAGAAGATTAAAGCTCTGAAAGACGAACCCAATCCGCTGACTTCGGATGCGCGCAAGTTCCGATTCAGAATAGTGCGCGACGTCAAATCCCTCAAAGAGGTACTGTCCGCTAGTTGGCTGGTCAAGGCAGCCAAGAATGGACATCAGGGTCGACTTACCGGACCCGGACGACCCCATAATTGCGACGAATTCACCCCGTTCGATTGAGAGGCTGACGTCGCGCAACGCCTTCACATCGATGTCTCCAACCCTGTAGATGCGCGTTAGATGGACAACCTCGATGATCGCGTCGGTCATCGCCGTCAGAGCCGCGGGTAGGAAGCTGACCGGGTCTCGCCTGAGCGTTCGCCGACGATGAGCTGATCGCCAGCGTTCAAATCACCGCCATGAACCTCCACGTAATCGTCATCGGCCAGGCCGATTTCGACTTCCACGGGTATTGGTTGCGATCCGCGCAGGAGCCAAACGCGCGATCGGGCCGAGTTGAAGGGCATCGCACTCTCAGGCCGGTAGCGGAGCGCCTGCCCGGGTATTCGCAATACGTCGTTTCGCTGATCCGTGATGATGCGCACGGAAGCCGTCATTCCTGGCTTCAGTGCGAGCTCCTTATTATCAACGCCAACGACCACGTCGTAGGTGACGACATTCTGCACCGTTTGAGGGGACTGCCGGATCTGGGTTACGCGTCCTTCGAATAGTCTGTTAGGAAACGCATCGACTGAGAACTGGACCGGATCGTCGAGCTTAATATTGCCGATATCGCCTTCGCTGACATTCGTGTCGACCTGCATTTTTGTCAGGTCACTTGCAATCAGAAATAGCGTGGGGGTCTGGAAGCTCGCTGCGACGGTCTGACCGATAGTGATATTGCGCGATACGACTATGCCATTCACAGGTGAAGCGATATCCGTATAGCCGAGATTCACTTTGGCGGCGTCAAGCTCGGCTTGCCGCTGCTCGATGGTGGCTTCATCATAGCTCACCTGCGCCTCCGCCTGATTATAAACACTCTTGGCACTATCGACCGCATCAAGACTCACGGCGTTAGTTATGACCAACGCGGAATTGCGCTCGTAGCTGATCTTAGCGTAAGCTAATGCGGCCTGATCCTTGAGAAGCTGAGCTTTGCCGACCGAGAGCGTGGCCTTTGCTTGATCGACGGCGGTTTGGTATGGGCGGGGGTCGATTTTCGCGCAGACTTGTCCGATTTTCACCTCTGTATTGTAGTCACAGTACAATTCTTTGATCACGCCGGACACGTAACTTCCGACGATAACCGTCAATTCGGGGTTGGCGGTGCCCGTCGTTGAGACCATCCGCGTCACAGGTCCGAGCGATGCTGGTGAGGTGACATAGTGAACCGACAAGGCGGCATTTCGTCTTTCCCATACCAATACGCCTGAGCCAGCGAGCAAACGATTAATATACCTCCCGCCATTAGCCGCCACCGTGTCCGCCCCCCACGCTGAAGGGGCCGTGCCGTCTCTGGCGACGGAACAGCAATTGGGGCTGACGGTGAGTTTCCCGTCATTTGGCGCTCTTCCGACGAGCCTTGGCCTCGCTTGATAGCTCGAGACATGTCAGAAGCTCGACGTAGCTCGGCGTGCCGTCCACGCTGGTTTCGCTGATGCAGACTGCCTTTTCATCTCTGGCATATTGAGCCCACTGCCGGGACAACTGGTCCCGAGCGGCTTGCTCGTCGCCTATGCAGGAGGCCAGCGTCTCTCCAATCGCCGAAGCCCCGTTCAATTCGGCCCTGCAGTTCGCTGGGATATTGAACTTCGGCATGACATCAGCGGCTTCTGCCGCCGACATCGGGCTCAGCTCTGCAATCGCCAACCCCAGGATAAGCGGTAATGAGCGCGCATGTCAGCACCTCCACACCAACATGGGGCCAAGCCCGTCGGCCGAGTATTGAGCGAGATCAATTGGCGCAAGGCGTATGCGGCAGCGGAGGGTTAAATTTCGTTAACTGTTCCTGAGCCGCATCTCGTTGCAGGCTAGTTAGCATGCTTGTCAGAGCTGGCGGCCGGGCGGTCGTTGCGCCGCGAAATATGGATACGGGGGCGATCTCCGATGCCTGAATTTGAACCTCGATTGATCGAGACAATGAGAGGCGCGCTGGAAACGGTTATGACCAGAGTGCCGACGGAATATTCGACCGCCACAATGAAGGCCTTTATTGCTGAAGTAATATTGAGAGCGGCAGCACGAGGTGAGACCACCTATGCAGGGCTTGTAGCCGTAGGTTCGGATCAAATTCAGGAGGCCGTCAAGTCTTTGTTCGTCAGGACGTGACGAGCAGTGTGAAGGCGCGTTCGTGAAGTCCGTCGTTGCGTTCGCTATGAATTCGGTGCTGATCTATCGTCATGATCGCAGCCGCGTCGAATTCATCTCAGCCGGCAAATCACGTTTCCAGAGCACCGGATTAAATGGATCGAAAATGAGAAGTTTTAATTGTGCCGCCATCCTTTCCGTCGTCTCGGTCGTGTACGTCAGTACGGCCGCTTGGGCTGGAGACGATCTTGTATCGAAGGGGCGCAGTTTTGCGGACCTCGTCTGCAGCCCTTGCCATGTCGTTTCTTTGGACAAGAGCCGGGTTCCTCTGTTGCGGAATCCGGGTCCCTCATTCCCGACTGTAGCGGGGCGACCTTCGACGACCGAAGCATCTTTACGAGAGTATTTGATGACGGCCCATCCAGAGATGGGGCCGGCCCGGCGCATGACCAACCCTCGGCTTGCCGATTACGAGATCGATGAGGTCGTGGCTTACATTCTTAGCCTGGGCAAAGTGCACTAAGACGTGAGATCGGGTGCTTCTTGCCGGTCGAGCCGTGAGGATCTGTCGTCGGACGGTGTCCTTTTGGACTCTGGCTGAGCAGAAGGTTCAGCAAGCCGAAGATCCCGAAATACAACTAAATAGATTGGTCGCCCGGTATACATTCCTATGCTCCCAAAGGATGGAATAGGTGACGCAGATGAGCTGTCCCAGTTTAGTTGTCACGATCGACCGAAGAAGGGGTAGAGCACGTTCCACCTCGTGATCCACACCAGGCCGTCTAACTGGCCTCGGATCAGCTTCTTCTTGACAAAAGTTGCGACCCAACGACGAAGGCCCCGGGGCCCAGCTTCCGCTAAGTTGTGTGGTGCCGCGGACGGATTTCAACTTGTTGGCGCTGCGCCGACATCGCGTTTCGGCGATTCCGGGCTGTGAACAGGGCTGGCGCTCTTCAGATCCCGGACGCCGTCAGCGTCTTTGGGCCAACGGATGGCTCAAGTCTTGCCGCATGTGCGGCTTTTTTGCATCTCTTGCGGCAAAAGTGAGTGCCGCTTGGCAAGTCGTTCTCGACACCTTGCATGACCGGTGTTCTGATCGGTGTCGGTGGGTGCGCTATGCGGCAACGGCTGCAGAGATTTTTTCCGATCTTCCTGATCGCGCTGACGGTACAGATCTTCGTACCGATCGGCAGTGTGTTGGCTGCGGCAATCGCGGCGGCCGATCAGGCGTGGTCGGCTGAGATCTGTCACCACAATTCCGATTCGCGCCCTCCACACGGGGATGATGGCAGCGGCGGCTGCGATGTCAGCTGTCCTCTCTGCTATGCAGCTGCCCAAGCTGATGCTTGGGGCAACCCACCGCGATGGATGTTGGTCGCGGAGCAGCGAAACATCTGTACGAGTGTCAGATGGTCGGAGCAGGTGTCGAGCGGATTGGCATCGCATCACGAAACGCACGGACAGGCACGCGCGCCGCCGGCGGCAGCCTGACCCGTCGTCACTCTCCGTCTGAATCCCACTCGTCAAGCCCCGGCTTCGAAACCGGCGCGGCATGCTCGTCACGGGCAGGAGCGTCAGGCCCATGCTTTGGATGATGCGCCTATCTCATCGACAGCGTGCCCCTGGGGCTACATGCTCTCCGTGGGCCGCCAATTGACGAATTAGGTCTCTCCAGCTCGGAGCGAACCACTGCTCTTCAACACCAAGTCGCGGTCATCACCAAAGATGCTCGCGACCCCTTCCCAACCTTTTCGCAGCAGCGTGCAGTTCAAATATCACGCGCTGTCCGGACCTCTTGGAGACGACATGTTTCTCAATCTTTGGAACCACCAACATCGACGCATCCGACAAGCGGCGCAATCGATCGTCACTCTTCTGGCGGTTTTTTATTTCATCGGCACACTCACGCCGATGCCGGCGAACGCCTGCGCCTGCGGCTGCAGCGTGTTTGACGTTGGCGGTGGTCTGCTGCCTCAGGAAGACGACCATGGCGGCAGGGTTTTCACGGAATGGTGGCATTCCGATCAGAATAGAAATTGGATCGGCGGTTCGAAGGGGCCGTCAGATGCCAATTCCGATAAGCAGGTCCGGACTGACTGGTTCACGGTCGGCCTGCAATACATGTTCAATCGCGACTGGGGCGTCATGGTACGCATCCCCTATGTCAATCGGTCGTTCACCACGGATACCAATTTCCCGAACGATCCTTCGACCCCGCAGACTTTCAAATCCCGGTCGTTCGGGGATGTCGAGGTCATGGGAATGTACACAGGCTTCT
>NZ_CAFJ01000655.1 GCF_000239795.1 Bradyrhizobium sp. STM 3809
GTCGATGCGGCGAACGACACGCCGCTGCTATGGGTCATCCGCGAGCAGTTGCAGATGACCGGCACCAAGTTCGGCTGCGGCGCCGGGCTGTGCGGCGCCTGCACCGTGCACGTCAACGGCGAGGCGGTGCGCTCGTGCCAGACCATGGTCGGCGACGTCAAGGACAAGAAGATCACGACCATCGAGGGCCTGTCGCAGAAGGGCGATCATCCCTTGCAGAAGGCGTGGATCGCCGAGCAGGTGCCGCAATGCGGTTACTGCCAGTCGGGGCAGATCATGCAGGCGGCCTCGCTGCTCGCCAAGACGACCAGCCCGACCAAGGAGGAGATCACAGCGCACATGGACGGCAATCTCTGCCGCTGCATGACCTATTCGCGGATCCAGAAGGCGATCCAGCGCGCCGCATCCGAGATGCGCACCGCGTCGAACACCAGCGACCGGAGGGCGACATGAACCAGCACGTGAAAGCAGCGCCCGCCATGGCCGCCGATCTCAGCCGCCGCTCCTTCCTGGTCGGCACCGCCGCCACCGGCCTCGTGCTCGGTTATGCCGGCCTCGCTGACAGCGCTCTTGCTGCAACGACGCCGACGAGCTTCGAGCCGACCGTCTGGTACTCGATCGCGCCGGATGGCCTGGTCACCGTGACCTGCGGCAAGGCCGACATGGGCCAGCACATTGCCTCCACCATGGCGCAGATCATCTGCGAGGAGCTTGGGGCTGCGTGGAAGGACATGCGCGTCCAGCTCGCCTCCAATGATCCGAAGTTCAACGACCCCGTGCTCGGCGCCCAGATCACCGGCGGCAGCTGGAGCACGATGATGAACTTCGACGCGATGAGCCGCGCCGGCGCCGCCGGCCGCATCGCGCTGACCGAGGCGGCTGCGACCGCATGGGCGTGCCGGCCAAGGAGCTCACGGTGCGCGACGGCATCGTGATGCACCGCGAAGTCGAAGAAGCAGATGAGCTATGCCGAGATCGTCAAGAGCGGTAAGATCACCAAGAGCTTCACGCCCGACGAGCTGAAGGCGATCATGCTGAAGACGCCCGATCAGTACACCATGATCGGCGTCTCGGTGCCGCAGCTCGACATCCCCTCCAAGACCAACGGCACGGCGAAATACGGCATCGATACGATGCTGCCGGGCATGGTCTACGGCAAGGTGGTGACGCCGCCGGTGCGCTTCGGCGCGACGGTCAAGTCCGTCGATGACAGCGAGGCCAAGAAGGTCCCGGGCTTCATCAAGGCGGTCGTGCTCGACGACAAGACCGGCTCGACGTCGGGCTGGGTGGTCGCGGTGGCGAGCACGTTCGCCAACGCCAAGAAGGCCGCGGATGCGCTGAAGATCAGCTACGACAAGGGTCCCTACGCCAATGTCAGCACCGACTCGATCATCACCGAGGCGATGCGGCTGCAGGCGCAGGACGACTCGGGTCAGTTCTTCGTCAAGGACGGCGATGCCAATGCGGCGCTCGCCAGTGCGGTGAAGGTGCTGGAGGCGGAGTACACCACCAGCATCAACATCCACGCGCCGATGGAGCCGATGAACGCGACCGCCGAGTTCAAGGGCGACATTCTGCACATCTACTCCGGCAACCAGTTCGCGACCCGCTCCGGCGCGATCGCGGCCGGTGCCGCCGGGATCGATCCCAAATATGTCGTGATGCATCAGGCCTGGCTCGGCGGCGGCTTCGGCCGCAGGCTCGATGCCGACATGATGGTGCCGGCGGTGCAGGCGGCCAAGGCCGTCGGCAAGCCGGTCAAGGTGATCTATTCCCGCGAGAACGACATGACGATGGACTACTCGCGGCCGCTCACCTACCAGAAAGTGAAGGCAGGGCTCGACGCCAGCGGCAAGCTGATCGCGCTCAGCCACGACGTCGTCTCGGCCTGGCCGACGGCGCGTTGGGGCATCCCGGACTTCCTGTCGCCCTCGGTCGACAAGAAGGGCCCGCTCGACTCGTTCACGGTCAACGGCGCCGACTTCTTCTACACCGTGCCCAACCACCATGTGCGCGCGATCAAGAACGAGCTCGCGCATAATGCGACGCCGTCCGGGCAGCTCCGCTCGGTGGCGCCGGGTTGGACGTTCTGGGCGGTCGAGAGCATGATCGACGAGATCGCGGCCGCGTCGGGTCAGGACCCGGCGCAGTTCCGCATCGCGTTGCTCGACGGCAAGGGCAAGAACGATGGCGGCGCGCAGCGGCTGCGCAACACGCTGCTCGCGGCGATGGGCCTCTCCGGCTACGGCGCGAAGAAGCTGCCGAAAGGCGAGGGCATGGGCGTGGCCTGCGTGTCGTCGCAGGAGCGCGCGACCGCGAGCTGGACGGCGTGCGTCGCCCATGTCGCCGTCGCTGACAACGGCGCGGTCACGGTGAAGAAGCTCACCGTGGCGACCGATGTCGGCACCCAGGTGCATCCCGACAATATCCGCGCCCAGGTCGAGGGTGCGGCGCTGTGGGGCCTGTCGCTGGCCATGTACGAGAAGGCGACGTTGAAGGATGGCGGCATCGAGCAGACCAACTTCGACAGCTACACGCCGTTGCGCATGAGCCAGGTGCCGGAGGTCGCGATCGCCGTCATCGCCAATGGCGAGAAGGCGACCGGCGTCGGCGAGCCTGCTGTCACGGTGGTCGCACCGGCGCTCGGCAACGCCATCTACAACGCCTGCGG
>NZ_CAFJ01000654.1 GCF_000239795.1 Bradyrhizobium sp. STM 3809
CCCCCGACACCAACATCCATCTCGACACCAGCCGCGCGCCGTCGGCGGTGCCGGTCGACGATGCCGTGCTGCCGTTCGAGGTCGCGGCGCTCGATCTGCGCGGGCGCCTGACCCGGATGGGGCCGGCGCTCGACGACATCCTCACCAAACACGCCTATCCCGCGCCGGTCGGCAAGCTGCTCGGCGAGGCGATCGTGCTGACGACCCTGCTCGGCTCCGCGCTGAAGTTCGACGGCCGCTTCATCCTGCAGACCCAGACCGACGGTCCCGTCTCGTTCCTGGTGGTCGACTTCCAGGCGCCCGACCGGCTGCGCGCCTATGCGCGCTACGACGAAGCGCGGCTGCAGGCGCTGAAGGAGCAGGCCAAGGACTCCGGCGCGCTGCTCGGCAAGGGCCATCTGGCGATGACCATCGACCAGGGCCCCGACATGAGCCGCTACCAGGGTCTGGTCGCGCTCACCGGCGGCAGCCTGGAGGAGGCCGCGCACGAATACTTCCTGCGCTCCGAACAGATCCCCACCCGCGTGCGCCTCGCTGTCGGCGAGGAGTGGAGCGGCGGCAAGCACCGCTGGCGCGCCGGCGGCCTGCTGGCGCAATTCCTGCCGCAGGCGCCCGAGCGCCTGCGCCAGGCCGATCTGCACCCCGGCGACGCCCCGGAGGGCACCGAGCTGCACACGGTCGAGGAGGACGAGGCCTGGGTCGAAGGTCAGTCGCTGGTCGCGACCATCGAGGACGTCGAACTGATCGATCCGGCACTGTCCGGCGAGCGGCTGCTGTACCGCCTGTTCCACGAGCGCGGCGTCCGCGTGTTCGACCTGGTGCCGCTGCAGGCGCGCTGCTCCTGCTCGCGCGACGCCGTCGCCAACATGCTGAAGAGCTTTTCGCCGCAGGACCGCGCCGACATGGTCAAGGACGACAAGGTCGTCGTCACCTGCGAGTTCTGCTCCTCGGTGTATGAGTTCACGCCGCATGAAGCGGGCGTGACGGAGAATTGAGAGCTGAGCGAGCTGCGCTCAGTTCTATTGTCATGGACCAATAGGTTTCTGCGGTTCGCTGCTAGATACAGCGCCCTCTCCCCTTGCGGGAGAGGGCATCTTCGCTCGATCTACTTGCGCGATCGGGTGAGGGGTATCTCTCCGCGAATGATCCTCGCAGAGACATACCCCTCACCCAACCGAGCTCGTCGCGCTGTCCTACATGCCCTCTCCCGCAAGGGGAGAGGGCGCAATCATTTGCACTGCGCCGGGGCCGAGCATGCGCAAATTCTAGGGCTATTAGTTCGCGGTCGAGCCGTCGCCGCGCTCTCTCGATTGCCCGTCGCGCACCTCTGTCGCAGTCAAAAATCGCTTGTGCCGTCGGGCAAATCACTGGCAGATTTCCGCGCGTCCCTGCTGCCGCAA
>NZ_CAFJ01000653.1 GCF_000239795.1 Bradyrhizobium sp. STM 3809
TTTGACCAGGGGGGACCTTCGATGGCGGCAACCGATGTGAGCATGGCGGGGACGGCGTCGCCGAAGCGCAGCCTGTTGGGCTCGCTGTTCTTCCAGGTCGTGGCCGCGCTCGCGCTCGGCATCCTGATCGGCGTCTTTGCGCCGGAGACCGCCCAAGGGTTGAAATTCTTCAGCGATGCGTTCCTGCGCCTGATCGCCATGGTGGTCGCGCCGATCGTGTTCTGCGTCGTCGTCCACGGCATCGCCAGCGCCGGAGACCTGAAGAAGGTCGGCCGCGTCGGCGTCAAGTCGCTGTTCTATTTCGAGGGCATGACGACGATCGCGCTGGCCTTCGGCCTCGTGCTGGCGCTGCTGTTCGGGCCCGGCCATGGCATGAATATCGACGTCTCCAAGCTCGATGCCAAGCAGCTCGCGACCTTCGCCGACAACGCCCACAAGCTGCAGGGCGGCGGCTTCGGCGGTTTCATCCTCAACATCATCCCGCCGACCGCGTTCGACGCCTTCGCCCGCAACGACGTGCTGCAGGTGCTGTTCTTTGCGGTGATCTTCGGCGTCAGCCTCGCGCTGGTCGGCGAGCCCGGCAAGCCCGTCGTCAACCTGATCGATGCCGTCGCCAAAGTGCTGTTCAAGGCGATGGGCCTGATCGTGCGCGTGGCGCCGCTCGGCGTGCTCGGCGCCATCGGCTTCACCGTCGGCAAATACGGTATCGGTTCGCTGAAGCAGCTGCTGGCGCTGGTCGTGCTGTTCTACGTCTCGGTGGCGCTGTTCGTCGTCATTGCGCTCGGCCTCGTGATGCGCATCGCCGGCCTCAGCCTGTTCAAGTTCCTGCGCTACCTGAAGGAGGAGCTCCTGATCGTGCTGGCGACGGCGTCATCCGACTCCGTGCTGCCGCAGATCATGCGCAAGCTCGAGGCGATGGGGGTGAAGCAGGAGGTCGTCGGCCTGGTCATCCCGACCGGCTATTCGTTCAACCTCGATGCGTTCTCGATCTACCTGACGCTCGCCGTCGTGTTCATCGCCCAGGCCACCAACACGCCGCTGTCGGTCAGCGACCTCCTGCTGGTGCTCGGCGTGTCGCTGGTGACGTCGAAGGGCGCGCATGGCGTGCCGGGCTCGGCGATCGTCATCCTCGCCGCAACGCTCGGTGCCGTACCCGCGATCCCCGCGATCGGCCTTGTGCTGGTGCTGTCGGTCGACTGGTTCGTCGGCATCGCCCGCGCCGTCGGCAACCTGATCGGCAACTGCGTCGCCACCGTGGTCGTGGCCGCCTGGGAGAACGATCTCGACCTCGCCAAGGCCAAGGCCGTGCTCGATCGCGGCACCGCGGAGGAGGTGGAGTATCAGGCGGCGTGATCGCTGAGAGATTTAGCGGTCACCGATCTCGTAGCCCGGATGAGCGGAGCGACATGCGGGTTCTCACGGGCTGCTGCGTCGATCCCGCATCTCGCTGCGCTCATGCGGGCTACGGGCCGGCGATGTTGTGCGTCGCCGCTCACCTCACCGGAACGGCCGCAGCTTCATGTGCCGGTTGGAGTCCTTGTAGAGCAGATAGCGGAAGCGGCCGGGGCCGCCGGCGTAGCAGGCCTGCGGGCAGAAGGCGCGCAGCCACATGAAGTCGCCGGCCTCGACCTCGACCCAGTCGCGGTTGAGCTTGTAGACGGCCTTGCCCTCGAGCACGTAGAGGCCGTGCTCCATCACATGCGTCTCGAGGAAGGGGATCACGGCGCCGGGCTCGAAGGTCACGATGTTGACGTGCATGTCGTGGCGGACGTCGAGCGGATCGACGAAGCGGGTGGTGGCCCAGCGGCCCTCGGTGCCGGGCATGCCGACGGGCGCGATCGTCGCCTCGTTGGTGACGAAGGCCTCGGGCAGGGGGATGCCGGGCACGGCTTCGTAGGCCTTGCGGATCCAGTGGAAGGTTGCGGGCGCCGCGCTGTCGTTCGTCAGTGTCCATTTGCAGCCCGGCGGCAGGAAGGCGTAGCCGCCCTTGCCGAGGCGATGTTCGGTGCCCGCGATCGTCAGCGCGATCTCGCCCGACACCACGAACAGCACGCCTTCGGCGTCCGGATCCGGCTCCGGCCGGGTGCTGCCGCCGCCGGGCGACACCTCGACGATGTATTGCGAGAACGTCTCCGAGAAGCCCGACAGGGGGCGCGCGATCACCCAGGTCCGCGTCTTGTCCCAGAACGGCAGCGCCGAGGTGACGATGTCCCGCATCACGCCCTTGGGGATGACCGCGTAAGCCTCGGTGAACACGGCGCGGCCGGTGAGCAGGTCGGTCTGCGGCGGGTGGCCGCCCTGCGGCACGAAGTAGTTCGGCTTGTCCATCATCGTCTCTCCTGCGCGCGGAGCGGCTCGCCCGCGCGCCTTAGCTCAGGGGATGCTCAGGAACAGCGGCTGGTCGAGCCACAGCTCCTCGAGATTGTCGGGACTCATGCGGTCGACCACCATGAAGCGCGAGGCCTCGTCGAACACCAGCAGCGGATGATGCCAGACGTTGCGGGCGTAGTTGACGCCCTGACGGCCGCTCGCGGTGAACGCCCGATAGCTCGCGCCGTCGCGCGGGTCGGCGCAGACCAGCACCAGCCAGGGCCGGTCCTGCAGCGGCATGAACAATTGGGTGCCGAGCGGATGCCGCTCCATCAGCTTGATCTCGATCGGCCGCGGCCGCGGCTTGGCCTCGAACAGGCTGACATTGACGGGGACGTTGCCGGACGTCACGTCGATGGCGGCGAGCTCGTTGCAGCGGCGGGCAAAGCCCTGGTTGATCTCGATCGGAGTGGCGCCGTCGGTCTCGACGACGTCGCCGAAGGCAGCAAAGGCCGCCTTCGTCAGCGGCTGCGGCGTGAGCTGGTGCATTCCGGTCCGCGCGCCTCAGATCGCTTCGCCGCGCGCCGACGCGGCGGCATCGCGGATCGCGGCGATGTTGCTGCGATAGGCCTCGGTGGTGCCGCCCTTGAACACGGCGGAGCCCGCGACGAAGGCGTTGGCGCCGGCGGCCGCGAGCGCGCCGGCATTGTCGCGGCCGACGCCGCCATCGACCTCGATGTCAACAGGACGGCCCGCGGTCATCGCGCGCAGATCCTGCACCTTGCCGATCGCCGAGGCGATGAACGCCTGGCCGCCGAAGCCGGGGTTGACCGACATGATCAGCACGAGGTCGACGAGGTCGAGCACGTATTCGATGACGTTGAGCGGGGTCGACGGGTTGAGCGACACGCCGGCCTTCTTGCCGAGCGCGCGGATCGCCTGCAGCGAGCGATGCAGATGCGGGCCGGCCTCGGCATGCACGGTGATGTGGTCGCAGCCGGCCTTGGCGAAGGCCTCGAGATAGGGATCGCACGGCGTGATCATCAGATGCGCGTCGAAGATCTTGGTCGTGTGCGGGCGCAGCGCCTTGATGACATCGGGGCCATAGGAGATGTTCGGGACGAAATGGCCGTCCATCACGTCGAGATGGATCCAGTCGGCGCCGGCGGCATCGACGGCGCGCACCTCTTCGCCGAGCTTGGAGAAATCCGAGGCCAGGATCGATGGCGCGATGACGAGCGGA
>NZ_CAFJ01000652.1 GCF_000239795.1 Bradyrhizobium sp. STM 3809
TGCCCGGGTCAAGCCCGGGCCTGACGACGGTGGGACATCGTGCGTACAACGTCGACCAGCACGTGACTCCCCCCATGACCCACATGAAACGGGTCGCAAAAAAAGGGCGCTCCGAAGAGCGCCCCTTCCAAATCCTGCGATCGTGCCGCGATCAGGTGTTCATCGACTCGAAGAACTCCGCATTGCTCTTGGTGCTGCGCAGCTTGTCGAGCAGGAAGTCGATCGCGTCCATCGTGCCCATCGGATTGAGGATGCGGCGGAGGACGTACATCTTCTTGAGGTTCTGCGGCTCGGTGATGAGCTCCTCCTTGCGGGTGCCGGAGCGGGCGATGTCGATCGCCGGGAAGGTCCGCTTGTCGGCGACCTTGCGGTCGAGGATCAGCTCGGAGTTGCCGGTGCCCTTGAACTCTTCGAAGATCACTTCGTCCATGCGGCTGCCGGTGTCGACCAGCGCGGTCGCGATGATCGTGAGCGAGCCGCCTTCCTCGATGTTGCGCGCGGCACCGAAGAAGCGCTTCGGCCGCTGCAGCGCGTTGGCGTCGACACCGCCGGTCAGCACCTTGCCGGAGGACGGCACGACGGTGTTGTAGGCGCGGCCGAGGCGAGTGATCGAGTCCAGGAGGATGACGACGTCGCGGCCGTGCTCGACCAGGCGCTTGGCCTTCTCGATCACCATCTCCGCGACCTGGACGTGACGGGCCGCCGGCTCGTCGAAGGTCGACGAGACGACCTCGCCCTTGACCGACCGCTGCATGTCCGTGACTTCCTCGGGGCGCTCATCGATCAGCAGCACGATCAGATAGCACTCGGGATGATTGGCGGTGATCGAGTGCGCGATGTTCTGCATCAGCACGGTCTTGCCGGTGCGCGGCGGCGCGACGATCAGCGCGCGCTGGCCCTTGCCGATCGGCGCGACGATGTCGATGACGCGCGGCGACAGATCCTTGCGGGTCGGATCCTCGAGCTCGAGCCGGAAGCGCTCATCCGGAAACAGCGGCGTGAGGTTGTCGAAATTGACCTTGTGCTTGGACTTCTCGGGATCCTCGAAGTTCAGCGTGTTGACCTTCAGCAGCGCGAAATAGCGCTCGCCCTCTTTCGGGCTGCGGATGTGGCCCTCGATGGTGTCGCCGGTGCGCAGGCCGAAGCGGCGGATCTGCGACGGCGAGACGTAGATGTCGTCGGGGCCGGGCAGGTAGTTGGCGTCAGGCGAGCGCAGGAAGCCGAAGCCGTCGGAGAGAACCTCGACGACGCCTTCGCCGATGATGTCGGTTTCCTGGATGGCGAGCTGCTTGAGGATGGCGAACATCAGCTCCTGCTTGCGCATCGTGCTGGCGTTCTCGACCCCGTTTTCCTCCGCGAAGGAGACGAGCTCGGCCGGCGTCTTTGACTTGAGGTCCTGTAGTTTGATTTCCCGCATTGGGGGTGGTCCTGTGGAAGCGACTTGGGAGGGGATGCGAGGTGGCTGTGAGAAGGCGGACGAAAATGAGGTCCGCAGGTCTGAGCAAGGTTGGCGCCAATGAGGCACCAGACCTGATGCGGCGGCCGGTCAAGCCGGGACGCAACCACATCCGCCTGCGTGGGGTGGGATATTCACAATATAGAAAATCGCGCCGATGTTCGCAAGGCGTATGCGGCGGAGCGGTATTCCCGGCGATCGGATCAGAACGGCTTGACGATCACGAGAATCACCACGCCGATCATCAGCACCGTTGGTACTTCATTGATAATGCGATAGAATTTCTGGCTGCGCGTGTTCTGGTCGGCGCCGAATTCCCGCACCCAGCGGGTGAACAGGCCATGCACGCCCGACATGATCAGGACCAGCAGGAATTTCGCGTGAAACCAGCCGCTGGTATACCAGTGTCCGGCCCAGACCAGATAGAGGCCGGCAAGCCAGGTCACGGTGATCGCGGGATTGATGATCGCCTTCAGCAGGCGGCGCTCCATGACCTTGAAGGTCTCGGACTGCTTCGAGCCGATCTCCGCGTCGCAATGATAGACGAACAGCCGCGGCAGATAGAGCATGCCGGCCATCCACGCGATGACCGCAATGACGTGCAGCGCCTTGATCCACTCGTACATCGGACGTCGCGATCCCTTAACCGTCTGCTGACCATTGGGAGGCGAGACATATCCGTTAGCTCGATCGCTTCCAAACCAAATAATTTTAGAATCTTAAGGTTTGAGTCTAGGTAGCGGTGGATTGGACTCATGCAAAGCCGTCCGCAGATTGCCAGCGGCTTGTTCACATCCTTCAACAGGGCGGCATCGCTCAGCGGCTCTTGCGCGAGTCCGATGTGATTCAAATGCTTGTCGATTTTGCTCGACAGCTTATCCCAAGACAAATGACCGTCGTCCCGATATCATCAGGCGTGGGGCTTGAGTTGTCCCGGACAGCGACCGTGTGAAGAAGATTCGGGGTTATCCAGAGGGGTCGGGTCTCGACCGGTTTTTGGCCCCATCCTTCACAGGGATTCACAGATCGTTAAGGATTTGATGCCCACCACCGGCAATTACTTTCACCTGCATCTGGTTTCCGACTCGACCGGCGAAACCCTGATCACGGTTGCGCGAGCCGTCGCTGCGCAATACGCCAACGTGACCCCCGTCGAGCATGTCTATCCGCTGGTGCGCAGCCAGAAGCAGCTCGACCGCGTGCTCGACGAGATCGAGGAAGCGCCGGGGATCGTGCTGTTCACCTTGCTGGAGAAGGATCTGGTTTCCAGGCTCGAGGCGAAGTGCCAGCAGATCAACATCCCGAGCCTGTCGATCATCGGTCCGGTGATGCAGCTGTTCGAAGCCTATCTCGGCGCCTCCACGGCCGGCCGGGTCGGCGCGCAGCATGTGCTCAACGCCGAATATTTCGCGCGCATCGATGCGCTGAACTACACGATGCTCCATGACGACGGCCAGATGGTCGACGGTCTGGAGGACGCTGATGTGGTGCTGGTCGGCGTCTCCAGGACGTCGAAGACGCCGACCTCGATCTACCTCGCCAACCGCGGCGTGCGCACCGCCAATGTGCCGCTGGTCCCGGGCATCCCGATTCCGCACCAGCTGGAGATCCTGAAGAAGCCGCTGGTGGTCAGCCTGCATGCGACGCCGGAGCGCCTGATCCAGGTGCGGCAAAATCGTCTGCTCAGCATGGGTGCGGAAACCGGCAACGAGAACTATGTCGACAAGCAGTCGGTGACCGATGAAGTCGCCTATGCCCGCAAGCTCAGTGCGAAATTCAACTGGGTGATGCTCGACGTCACGCGGCGCTCGATCGAAGAGACGGCGGCCGCGATCCTGAAACTCTATTCCGACCGGCAGCGGCAGCGTCTGCCGGAATGAGCTGGTGACGATGACCTTATGGTGTGCTGACGCGCCGCTGGTGCTGGCCTCGCAGAGCCGGGCGCGGCGTATGTTGCTGCAGAACGCGGGCCTCGCTTGCGAGGCGGTGCCGGCGGATATCGACGAACGCGCCGTTCAAGCCGAGCAAGGGCTGGTCGCGCCCTACGAGATTGCACTGCATCTGGCCACGGCCAAGGCGCAGGCGGTCTCGGCGAAAATGCCGAATGCCTATGTCGTCGGCGCCGACCAGACGCTGGCGCTCGGCGAGCGCATGTTCAACAAGCCGGCGGGACGGCAGCAGGCCATGCATCAGCTGCTGGCCCTGGCCGGCCGCACCCACGCGCTGCATTCGGCGATTTCAGTCGTGCGCAATGGCGAGGTGCTGTTCTCGCATGTCGCCGTCGCCTGGATGACGATGCGGACGCTGACCGAGAGTGATGTGGCCTGCTATCTCGACACGGCCGGCCATGCGGTGCTGTCGAGCGTCGGTGCCTATCAGCTCGAAGGCCTGGGCGTGCATCTGTTCGACCGCATCGACGGTGATCACTTCACCATCCTCGGCCTGCCGCTGCTGCCCTTGCTGGCTTTTCTCCGCGAGGCCAGGCTGCTCAAATTCTAGCGGCAGCCGGAGCCGGTCGCCTGGGGAGAATACAAGGATGAGAGTGCTGGGGCTGACCGGCTCGATGGGAATGGGCAAGTCGACGACGGCCAAGCTGTTCGCCGAGGCCGGCGTTCCCGTCTACGACGCCGACGCCACCGTCCATAAGGTCTATGAAGGCGAGGCTGCCCCGGCCATCGAAGCCGCGTTTCCCGGCACCACCGTCGGCGGCAAGGTCGATCGGCCGAAGCTGTCGGCAGCGGTCGTCGGGAATCCCGACGCCATTCGCCGGCTCGAAGCGATCGTGCATCCGATGCTGCGCTCCTATCACCAGGCGTTCCTCGATCAGGCCGAGCAGTCCGGTGTGCCGGTCGCGGTCGTCGACGTACCGCTGCTGTTCGAAACCGGTGGCGACAAGCGGGTCGATGCCGTCGTCGTGGTGTCGACCTCGCCGGAGATCCAGCGTCAGCGCATCCTCGCGCGGGGCACGATGACCGAACAGGCTCTCGACGCGTTGCTGGCGCGGCAGATGCCGGATGCCGAGAAGCGCGCGCGCGCCGATTTCGTCGTGGATACATCCCATGGACTCGAGCCGGTCCGGGCCCGCATCCGCGACATCCTCGCCGAGGTCGTTAAGATGCCGCGGCGGCGCGGCTGATTCGAAGGCGCCGTTGCAGCGACGGACCGAGCCATGCGTGAGATCGTTCTCGACACCGAAACCACCGGCCTCGACGCGCTGCGCGGCGATCGCCTGGTCGAGATCGGATGTGTCGAGATCATCAACCGCATGCCGACGGGACAGGTGTTTCACCGCTACATCAATCCTCAGCGGGACATGCCGGCGGAGGCATTCGCGGTTCACGGCCTGTCGACCGAGTTCCTCTCGGACAAGCCGCTGTTCCATGAGGTGGTCGAGGACTTCCTGGCCTTCATCGGCGATGCGCCGCTGGTGATCCACAACGCCTCGTTCGACATCGGCTTCATCAATGCCGAGCTCGACCGCGTCAAGCGCGCGGCCATTCCGCGAGAGCGCCTGGTCGATACGCTGCTGCTGGCGCGGCGCAAGCATCCGGGCGTGTCGAACCGGCTCGACGATCTGTGCTCGCGCTACGCGATCGACAATTCCCGCCGCACCAAGCACGGCGCTCTGCTCGACGCGGAGCTGTTGGCCGAGGTCTATGTCGATCTGGTCGGGGCGCGTCAGTCGCAGTTGATCCTGACGCAGGATGCGCAGGAAATCCGCATCGGCAATGCCGGCGATACGCCGCGCCGTCAGCGCGATGTTCCCCTGGCGCCCCGGGTGACCGAGGCCGAGCGGGAGGCGCATCGCGCCTTCGTCGCCACCCTGGGCGACAAGCCCATCTGGATGGACTTCCTCACCGGAGCGTGACCCGAACCGAGGCTCGGGTCACGTCCGTCAATCACGTCCAATAATGTCTTAACGGATCAGCTCGGGCGGCCCTGCACGCCCTGGGCGGCGGCCTGACGTTCCATGTTCTGGCGGTAGAGGCTGACGAAGTCGACCGGGTCGAGCATCAAGGGCGGGAAGCCGCCGTCGCGAACCGAGTTGGCAACGATCTCGCGGGCGAACGGGAAAAGCAGCCGCGGGCACTCGATCAGCAGCATCGGGGACAGGTGCTCCTGGGGAACGTTGACCAGCCGGAACACGCCGCCATAGACCAGCTCGAAGCTGAACATCACCTGGGTGCCGCTCTCGGCCTTGCCCTCGATCGTCAAGGTCACTTCATATTCGGTTTCGGCGAGGGCGTTGGCGCCGACATTGATCTGGATGTTGATCTGCGGCGGCTGGCCCTGCGGCGCCAGCGACTGCGGCGCGTTCGGGTTCTCGAAGGAGAGATCCTTGATGTATTGCGCCAGCACGTTCAGTTGAGGAGGAGGGGCCGCCTCGGGAGTGGCGCCGTTACCGTTGGTCATCGAAGTGTTCTCCTGGCACAAAGGGCGGTTCGTTGCGGCGCGTGGCTACCATACGGCCGGCTTGTTCCACAAGGACGAGCGGGCGGAAGCCTTGGCCGGCCGCAAATATGGTTGTTCGAACGCGGTCCGGCGCGCTTTGTCGCACGTTACCATCCAGGGAGAGTCATTGGGCCACCCGGCAAGTTCAACCGGTCCCGGGCCTCGGCCATCCGATTTCCCCTAGGCCCTGAAACGGGTTAGGATGGGCGTGCCATCATGTGCCATTGGCCCGGCCCAATTCCATGACTACATCTGCCGGAGATGGGACCGATTCATGGGTCTTTACCCGGTTCTTGTTAAACGGGGCAGCCGATGGCCAGGCCACGCGTCCGGCCAGACGAGTCAGTCAGAAAGCGAACACGACGTGGACATTTACACCATCATCTTCCTGGGACTGGCGGTCTTCATCTTCCTGCGCTTGCGGTCGGTGCTCGGCCAGCGCACGGGAAGCGAGCGAACCCCGTTCGATCGGACGGCCCGGAACGCCGTGGGTGCGCCCGACAACCATGTGATGCCGGTTCCCGGCGCCCCGCTCGATCCGGCAGGCCCGGCCACAAGTGGCGCCGACTTCGGCGTGCCGAGCGATCGCTGGCGGGGCATTGCCGAGCCCGGCACCCCGCTCGCCCGCGGCCTCGATGCGATCGCGGCCAATGACGCGTCCTTCGACCCGCGGCATTTCCTGACCGGCGCGCGCAGCGCCTATGAGATGATCGTGCTGGCCTTCGCCAATGGCGACCGCCGCGCGTTGCGCGACCTGTTGTCCTCCGAGGTCTATGACAGCTTCGACGCCGTCATCAAGGATCGCGAGAAGAACGAGCACAAGACCGAGACGCGCTTCGTCTCGATCGACACGGCCGAGCTCGTCGGCGCCGAGGCGCGTGATCGCACCGCGCAGCTGACCGTCCGGTTCGTATCGCAGATGATCTCGGTGACGCGCGACAAGATGGGCAACATCGTCGATGGCAATCCGGACAAGGTTGCCGACATCACCGACATCTGGACCTTCGCCCGCGACACCGGCTCGCGCGATCCGAACTGGAAGCTGGTCGGTACCGGCAGCCATTGACGCCGACGAGGCGGGTCGCGGCGTCGTCGTCGCGGTCGGCGGACACCGTTGCAGGGGACATTGAGTCGAGCGGCGGGCTCATTTTTTTAACTCTGTTTTTCCGAATTCGCATTGAGTGGTCCTTTAATGGTGCAGGCATGGTTCGCGAAATTTGGAAGCGGGTTTTTACCGCCCGCAGCCTCAGATATTGGACTCCGGCGCTCGCTCTGAGCGTCGCGGCCATTGCGCTCGCGCCCTATGCTGCGGAGGCGGTTCGCGCGCGGCATCGCGCCGCCTCCCCGCCGATGCGCCACCTGCCCTATCCGCAGCTCGACTGGCCGATGGAAATCACCAACAGCCAGTACCAGCCGTTGTCCTGGAGCGAGGTGCCCGGATGGACCGATGATGATCAGCTCGCGGCCTATCGGACGTTCCGCGCGAGCTGCAAGCCGATCGCCGCGAAGACCGACGGCACGCCCGAGGATAAGGCGCTTGGCGATTCCCTGCGCGATCCCTGCCGCGAGGCTCGGACGGCCGAACTCGCCGACAGCGCCGCGGCGCGCGCGTTCTTCGAGCGCAATTTCGAGCCGCTGAGGATCTCCAAGCTCGGCGACGCCGACGGCTTCGTCACCGGCTACTACGAGCCGGTCATCGAGGGCTCACGGACGCAGAACGAGGTCTATAACGTTCCGGTCTATCGCCGCCCGTCCAACCTGTTCGTGCGCGGCTTCAAGCAGGACTCGGCAAGCCTGCCCAACAAGGGCCCGGTGTATCGCAAGATCGGCCGCCGCAAGCTCGTCCCCTATTACGATCGCGCCGAGATCGAGGACGGCGCCATCGAGGGCCGCGGCCTGGAGATCGCATGGCTGAGGAACCAGACGGACCTCTTGTTTGCGCAGATCCAGGGCTCGGCCCGCATCAGCCTCGACGACGGTTCGATGGTGCGCATCAACTACGACGCCTATAACGGCCATCCCTATACGCCGGTCGGCCGCATCCTGATCGAGCGCGGCATCATTCCGCGCGAGCAGATGTCGATGCAGCGCATCCGCGACTGGATGGAGCAGAATCCGCAAGGCGCCGACGAGCTGCGCCGGATGAACCGCTCCTACATCTTCTTCCGCGAGGTGCAGCTGTCCGAGAAGGATGAAGCCGTCGGCGCGCAGGGCATTCCGCTGACGCCGGGCCGCTCGATCGCGGTCGACAAGTCGCTGCACGTCTACGGCACGCCCTTCTTCATCACCGGCGAGCTGCCGATCGACTCCGAGAAGCAGAAGAACCCGTTTCACCGGCTGATGATCGCGCAGGATACGGGCTCGGCGATCGTGGGCCCTGCTCGTGCCGATCTTTATTTCGGCGCCGGACAGGAGGCCGGCAAGGTGTCCGGCCGGCTCAAGCACAGCATCCAATTCGTGATGCTGGTGCCGAGGAGCCTCGATCCGGTCGCGCGCGGCCGCAAGATGCCGCTGCCGGATGCGCGGCCGTCGGAGAAGATCGCGAAACTTTTCCCGCAGGTTCTGCCGAAGGAGCCGGTCAAGGACGCGCAGATCGAGCCGGCGAAGGATCAGTCAAGGGATCCGGCCAGGAGCCAGGACCAGCCCAGCACCGCCGCCTCCTCCGTCAAGGATGCGAAGGCCCCTGCCCCGGCGGCCGGCGCAAGCGCGACGACGACGGTGGCGCAGAACGTGATCGCGCCCGTGCCGCTGCCGGAGGCACGGCCGCGGCTCGAAAGTGATCGCAATTCCCGCCGACTGCGTTATGGCAGGCGTCACCGCAACACGCCATGAACCGCCGCCTCCATGTCGCATGATCCCGAGCCTCCGCGTGGCCGCCGCAAGCGCGGCCTGTCCGAGGACGAGCGCGCGCTGTGGGAGACGGTGGCACGGCAGGTGAAGCCGCTGCGCAAGACGCCGCGTCCAGTACGGCCGCACCCGCCGATGGCCACGGCCGAGCCGCAACCGGACAAACCGATGACGACGCCGCGTCCGGTCGCCCCCGTCGTGATCCCGAAGCCGGTCCGGCCGGCGATCCCGCCGCTGGTCTCGCTCGGCCGCAAGGAGCGCTCGAAACTGTCGCGCGGCCGCAGCGAGATCGACGCCCGGCTCGATCTCCACGGCATGACCCAGAGCCGCGCGCACCAGGCGCTGCATCATTTCCTCCACCGCGCGCAGCACGACGGCCTCACCTTCGTGCTGGTCATCACCGGCAAGGGCACGATCGGGGCTGACCCCGAGCGCGGCGTGCTCCGGCGGCAGGTGCCGCATTGGCTGAGCCTGCCCGAATTCCGCGCTCTGATCGTCGGCTTCGAGGAGGCCCATGTCGGCCATGGCGGCGCCGGCGCGCTCTATGTCCGGATCCGGCGGCCGCGCGGCTGACCGTCAGAACGGACGGATGATGCCGACGCGCGGGATGACCGTGACGATCCAACCCAGGATCGTCGTCTTGCGCTCGTCGCCATCGATGAGGGCCACGGGCTTGGTGGCAGGCAGCGTCCTCACCGCGTGCAGCATCAGCACCATGCAGACCACCCAGCTCGAGATCCAGCGCGAATAGTCGAACACCATCGCGAACATCACGAGATAGGCGAGGCTGATCATGCCAAGCGCGGCGATGACGATCTGGCGATGGCGCGGCTCGCCCAGCGCGTCCACGACCTGCTTGAAGACCCGCCACAGCGGCAGATGCAGCCAGAGCAGCAGCGCATAGACGGGCACGCCGAGCAGGTTCGACGGCAGCCGCGCCCAGGTGTCCTGCACCTCCTTGGCCAGCGGCTGATACCAGACATAGGCGAACTGCAAGAGATCGGAGCGCGACGGATCGACCATGCGCGTTTTCAGGTAGGTGACGAAGTCCGCCTCGGCCAGCGGCATCGTGCCGAGGAACTGCGCCGCCAGGAACAGCGCGCCGAGGCCGAGCAGCGCGATCGCGCCGACGACGACATCGCGCGTTGTGAGGGGGCGAGCGAGATAATAGCGCAGCACGACGATGGCGGTGATGGTCGGCACGTACATCAGCAGATGGATGTGGTGGATCAGCACGAGCAGGGCCGAGATCAACGCGGCGAGCAGCACATAAGCAAGCGAGCTCGCCGGTATCAGCAGCAGCACTATCGCGCCGAGGCAGCCGTAGATGTCGAAATGGCCGAGCGTGAACAGGAAGTTCTTGAATACAAACGGCGAGCCGGCGGTGAAGATGAATAGCGGAAGCTGGTTGCGGTCGAGCCCGAACATGCGCCGGAACAGCTGAACGAACAAGGCGAAGGTGATCAGCCAGACGCCGCCGGCCAGCGCGAACACCAGCCACACCGGCACCTTCGTGGTGAACAGGCCGACGACGGCGCCGATCAGCGCGCGCTTGATGAAGCCGTGATGATAGTCGACCAGCAGGTGGATGTAGGGGATGTAGGGCGGCAGCGTCAGCTTGTGGACGAACACGCCGAGCATCACCGCGGCGTTGACCGCGAGCATCGCGCGCCAGTGTCTCGCATAGGCGCCGGTCATGCGATCGTCGATCGCAGATCGATGTCGAGGCGGTCGGCGCCACGCCCACCGGCGTCGTCCCGGCCTTGAGCCGGGACCCATAGCCACCGCTGGTCGTGGTGAGACACGGCTGGAGCCGCCATCGGGAGTGACAATCAGCTTCGGTGGGTATGGGTCCCGGCGTTCGCCGGGACGACGGCGGAATGCGTGGCGCAGCCTCGGCTGATCAGAGCAGCGGCTACAAGATGAACCTGCTCAGATCCGCGTTCTTGGCGAGATCGCCGATGTGCTGCTGCACATAGGCGGCGTCGACGCGCATGGTCTCGCCTGATCGGTCGGACGCGGTGAAGGAGATGTCGTCGAGCACGCGCTCCATGACGGTCTGCAGCCGGCGGGCGCCGATGTTCTCGACCGTGGAGTTCACGGCCACCGCGACGTCGGCGAGCGCATCGATCGCGTCGTCGGTGATGTCGAGCGTGACGCCCTCGGTCTTCATCAGCGCCACATATTGCTTGATCAGCGACGCCTCCGGCTCGGTCAGGATGCGGCGCATGTCGTCGCGCGTCAGCGCCTGCAGCTCGACGCGGATCGGCAGGCGGCCCTGCAGCTCCGGCAGCAGGTCGGAGGGCTTGGCGATGTGGAAGGCGCCCGAGGCAATGAAGAGAATGTGGTCGGTCTTGACCGCGCCGTGCTTGGTCGAGACCGTCGTGCCCTCGATCAGCGGCAGCAAATCGCGCTGCACGCCCTCGCGCGACACGTCGCCGCCATGGCGGTTCTCGCGCACGCAGATCTTGTCGATCTCGTCGAGGAACACGATGCCGTTGTTCTCGACGACGCTGATCGCCTCCTGCACCAGCTGGTCGTTGTCGAGCAGCTTGTCGGATTCCTCGGCGATCAGGATGTCGTGCGAGGCCTCGACTGTGACGCGCCGCGTCTTGGTGCGGCCGCCGAGCTTGCCAAAGATGTCGCCGATCGAGATCGCGCCCATCTGCGCGCCCGGCATGCCCGGGATCTCGAACATCGGCATGCCGCCGCCCGACGACTGCGTCTCGATCTCGATTTCCTTGTCGTTGAGCTCGCCCGCCCGCAGCTTGCGGCGGAACGAGTCGCGGGTCGCGGCGCTGGAATTGGCGCCGACCAGCGCATCGAGCACGCGCTCCTCGGCGGCGAGCTGGGCGCGGGCGGCGACGTCCTTGCGCTTGCGCTCGCGCACCTGGTGAATCGCGACCTCGACGAGGTCGCGGATGATCTGCTCGACGTCGCGGCCGACATAGCCGACCTCGGTGAACTTGGTCGCCTCGACTTTAAGGAACGGCGCGCCGGCGAGCTTGGCGAGACGCCGCGCGATCTCGGTCTTGCCGACGCCGGTCGGGCCGATCATCAGGATGTTCTTCGGCAGCACCTCCTCGCGCAGCCCGGCATCGAGCTGCAGGCGCCGCCAGCGGTTGCGCAGGGCGATGGAGACGGCCCGCTTGGCGTCGGCCTGGCCGACGATGAAGCGGTCGAGTTCGGAGACGATTTCGCGCGGAGAAAAGTCGGTCATGGGCTCTAGCTAGGGTCGGATGGGGGCGAGGGCAAGCCGGATTCCGTGGGTCACAGCAGCGGCGGCCCGGCCTGCCACTGCCGGATCGCGTCGGTCGGATGGATCAGCATGAGGATGTTGAGGGTCAGGTTGTCACGGATGTGCAGGCCCACCCCGATCTCGAAAGCGATGGCGATCAGCACGGTCAGCCAGACCGGCAGCACCCGCGCGAGCAGAAAGCCGGTGATCATCGCCAGCGTATCGCCGACCGAGTTGACGATGCTGTCGCCGAAATAATCCAGCGAGATCGTCGCGGCGCGATAGCGCTCGATGATGAAGCTGGAGTTCTCGACCAGCTCCCAGGCACCCTCGATCAGCATCGCGATGATCAGCCGGCCCTGCCACGGCAGCCGCGGCACGACCAGCGCCGTCATCGCATAGAACAGGAAGCCGTGGATGATGTGCGAGAACGTGTACCAGTCGGTGAGATGCTGCGAGTTCTCCGAACTCTGCACCACGCCGTGCCACAGCTTGACGGTGCCGCAGGCGCAGATCGGCAGCCGGCCCATCGCGAACAGGATCGCGGCCTGCAGCGCCAGCAGCGCGAGCACCAGGGCGAGCCACAGCCCGGGCGATCGGCGGGACGCGACGCTGATCCCGTCCGCGCGCATCGTCTACTCGGCCGACAGTGCTTCGATGGTGACGTTGCGGTTGGTGTAGACGCAGATGTCGGCGGCGATGTCGAGCGAGCGGCGCACGATGCTTTCGGCGTCCTTGTCGGTATCGAGCAGCGCCCGCGCCGCCGCCAGCGCGTAATTGCCGCCGGAGCCGATCGCCATGACCCCCGCTTCCGGCTCCAGCACGTCGCCGGTGCCGGTGAGGACCAGCGAGACCTCCTTGTCGGCGACGATCATCATCGCCTCCAGCCGGCGCAGATAGCGGTCGGTCCGCCAGTCCTTGGCGAGCTCCACGGCCGCCCGGGTCAATTGCCCCGGATACTGCTCCAGCTTGCTCTCCAGCCGTTCGAACAGGGTGAACGCGTCCGCGGTGGCGCCGGCGAAGCCGCCGATGACGTCGCCCTTGCCGAGCTTGCGCACCTTGCGGGCGTTGGACTTGATCACGGTCTGGCCGATCGAGACCTGGCCGTCGCCGCCGACGACCACCCTGCCCCCCTTGCGGACGGTCAGGATCGTGGTGCCGTGCCAGACGGTGGGCTCATGGGAGGATGCGTGCATGGAAAGTCCCTGGTTGGTGCCCTCATTTAGGGCCTCAGGACCGGGGATACAATTACCGGGTCCCTGCCCTGCCCCTTCAGGCCTTGAAATCCGCTCACCATGGCCCGAGATCAGGCCTGGGGAGCGTCATCCCGCAGTAGCTAAGGTGTCATCCGCCTGATAAAAGGGCCGCGTTTTCAAGGGAAAGCTGACCCCATGCGTAGCGCGACCATCAAGCGCAAGACCAAAGAGACCGACATCGAGGTGTCCGTGAACCTCGACGGCACCGGCGTCGTGAACATTGCGACCGGTATCGGCTTCTTCGATCACATGCTGGATCTGCTCGCCCGGCATTCCCGCATCGACATGACCGTCAAGGCGGTCGGCGACCTGCATATCGATTTCCACCACACCACCGAGGATGTCGGCATCGCGCTCGGCCAGGCGGTCAAGCAGGCGCTCGGCGACATGGCCGGCATCACCCGCTACGCCTCGATCCACATGCCGATGGACGAGACGCTGACGCGGGTCGTCATCGACGTCTCCGGCCGGCCGATGCTGGTGTTCCGCACCACCTTCCCGCGCGACAAGATCGGCGAATTCGACACCGAGCTGGTGCGCGAATGGTTCAACGCGTTTGCCATGAACGCCGGCATCACCCTGCATGTCGAGACGCTGTACGGCGAGAACGCCCATCATATCGCCGAATCCTGCTTCAAGGGTCTGGCGCGGGCGCTGCGGACAGCGCTCGCGATCGATCCGCGCAACAAGGGCGAAGTGCCATCCACCAAGGGTCAGCTCGGCGGCTGACCTCCCTCCTCCAAGGGAATGATCGACATGCCCGTCTATACGGTTCACGCGCCCCTCGCCGCCGGAGCCGATCTGCGTTCGACGGATCGCTTCGTCTTCATCCGCGACGGCTTCCATCTGTGGGCCGCCGTGCTCGGCGCCGTCTGGCTGGCCTGGCACCGGCTGTGGCTGGCGGTGATCGGCTATATCGCATTGGTGATCGTGCTCGACCTGGTTCTGGCCAGGATCGGCGTCGGCCGCGGCGCGATCGCGTCCGTCGATCTCCTGATCGCGATCCTGCTCGGCCTCGAGGCCTCGAGCCTGAAGCGCTGGAGCTACTCGCGCGGCAACTGGCGCCAGCTCGACGTCGTCGTCGCCGACGATCTCGACGCCGCCGAACGCCGTTTCTTCGAGCGCTGGGCCGCGAGGCGCAGCGATCTCGGCTACGACAACAACACCGTCGACCGCGGCGCCGCGCCGCCGACGCGCGACAATGGCAACGGCCAGCGGCCGCCGCCGCTGCCCCATGCCAGCATCATTGGCTTGTTCCCCGAACCCGGAGGTGGACGATGAGCGTCGCAATCATCGATTACGGCTCCGGCAATCTGCATTCCGCCGCGAAAGCGTTCGAGCGCGCCGCGCGCAGCATGGAGGATCCGCAGAAGGTCGTCGTGACCCGCGATCCCGACACGGTGTATCGCGCAGATCGCATCGTGCTGCCGGGTGTCGGCGCCTTCGCCGATTGCCGCCGCGGCCTCGACGCCGTCGACGGCATGCTGGAAGCGATGACCGAGGCCGTGCGCCACAAGGCGCGGCCGTTCTTCGGCATCTGCGTCGGCATGCAGCTGATGGCGACGCGCGGCAAGGAGCATGTCACGACCGACGGCTTCGACTGGGTGTCCGGCGACGTCGAGAAGATCACGCCTGATGACGAGAGCCTGAAGATCCCGCATATGGGCTGGAACACGCTCGATGTGCTCAGGGAGCATCCGGTGCTGGAGAAGCTGCCGCTCGGGCCGAAAGGTCTGCACGCCTACTTCGTGCACTCCTATCACCTCAATGCCGTCAACGAGAACGACGTGCTGGCGCGCGCCGATTACGGCGGCCCGATCACGGCGATCGTCGGCAAGGACACCGCGATCGGCACGCAATTCCACCCCGAGAAGAGCCAGCGGTTCGGTCTCGCCTTGATTTCCAACTTCCTGAAATGGAAGCCGTGAGTGCAGCGTGCTTGTCCGTCCGAGCGACGGGCAGGGCGCCTGCCTGAAAGACAGCTCCGATGATCCTGTTTCCCGCTATCGACCTGAAGAACGGCCAATGCGTGCGCCTGGAGCAGGGCGACATGGCGCGCGCGACCGTGTTCAACCTCGATCCCGCCGCGCAAGCCAAGAGCTTCGCCGACCAGGGTTTTGACTATCTCCACGTCGTCGATCTCGACGGCGCCTTCGCCGGCAAGCCGATGAATGCGCAGGCCGTCGAGGCGATGCTGAAAGTCGTGAAGATGCCGGTGCAGCTCGGCGGCGGCATTCGCGATCTCAAGACGGTCGAGGCCTGGCTCGGCAAGGGCATCACCCGCGTCATCATCGGCACCGCCGCGGTGCGCGATCCCGAGCTGGTGAAGACGGCAGCCAAGGCCTTTCCGGGCCGCGTTGCCGTCGGCCTCGACGCGCGCGACGGCAAGGTCGCGGTGGAAGGCTGGGCCGAGACCTCCGAGGTCACCGCGCTCGACATTGCCAGACGTTTCGAGGACGCCGGCGTCGCCGCGATCATCTTCACGGACATCGCCCGCGACGGCCTGCTCAAGGGCCTGAATCTCGACGCCACCATCGCGCTCGGCGATGCCATCTCGATTCCCGTGATCGCCTCCGGCGGCCTCGCCTCGATCGAGGACGTCAAGGCGATGCTGACACCGCGGGCGAAGAAGCTCGAAGGCGCCATCGCAGGCCGCGCGCTCTACGACGGGCGGCTGGATCCCGCCGAAGCACTGGCGCTGATACGCGCGATCAGCGGGTAGGGGAGAACACGATGTTCAAGGTCCGCGTCATTCCCTGCCTCGACGTCAAGGACGGACGGGTCGTCAAGGGCGTCAACTTCGTCAATCTGCGCGACGCCGGCGATCCCGTCGAAGCGGCGATCGCCTATGACGCCGCCGGCGCCGACGAGCTCTGCTTTCTCGATATCACCGCGACCCATGAGAACCGCGGCATCATGCTCGATGTCGTTCGCCGCACGGCGGAAGCCTGCTTCATGCCGGTCACCGTCGGCGGCGGCGTGCGCACCATCGACGATATCAAGACATTGCTGCGCTCCGGCGCCGACAAGGTCTCGATCAACTCGGCCGCGGTGGCGCGGCGCGAGTTCGTGAAGGAAGCCGCCGAGAAGTTCGGCGAGCAGTGCATCGTGGTGGCGATCGACGCCAAGTCGGTGTCGCGGCCGGGCGGCGGCTCGCGCTGGGAGATCTTCACCCATGGCGGCCGCAAGTCGACCGGCATCGATGCGCTGGAATATGCGCAGGAAGTCGTCGCGCTCGGCGCCGGCGAGATCCTGCTGACCTCGATGGACCGCGACGGCACGCGGCAGGGTTTCGACCTGCCGCTGACCCGGGCAGTGGCCGACAGCGTCCCGGTTCCGGTGATCGCCTCCGGCGGCGTCGGCAATCTCGATCACCTGGTCGACGGCATCCGGCAGGGCAGGGCGACGGCGGTATTGGCCGCCTCGATCTTCCATTTCGGGGAATTTACCATCCGTCAGGCCAAGGAGCACATGGTGCGCCAGGGGCTGCCGATGCGGCTCGATCCCTGACGACATTGCGCCGCAAAAATGTTAGATGAACGAAGGTCCGCTCGGCTCGGGGCGGACCCCGTTCCGAGACCTGGCTGATGTCCCGCTTCACGCTTCACGACCTGGCTGCCATCATCGACGCGCGCGCCGCGGCGGGCGGCGAGGCGTCCTATACGCGCAAGCTGCTCGACAAGGGTCCGGCGCAGTGCGCCAAGAAGATGGGCGAGGAGGCGGTCGAGACGGTCATCGCCGGCGTCGGCACCGATCGCGAGCATCTGATCTCCGAAAGCGCCGATCTGCTGTTTCATTTGTTGGTGCTGCTGAAGTCGCGCGACATCAAGCTCGACGAGGTCGAGGCGGCGCTTGGCAAGCGGACCGGCCAATCCGGCCTGGAAGAAAAGGCGTCGCGCAAGACGGAGTAGGGCGCGACGGCGGGGGAAACGAAGGGCAGCGTCATGGATATGCGCACCACCGAACAACAATATAATCCGTACCGCGTCTTCACCCGCCAGCAATGGGCCGAGCTGCGCAACGATACGCCGATGACCTTGGAGCCCGGCGAGTTCTCCAAATTGCGCTCGATGCACGACCGCCTCGACCTGCAGGAGGTCGAGGACATCTATCTGCCGCTGTCGCGACTGCTGTCGATGTATGTCGATGCCGCTCAGCGGCTGTACTACGCACAGCGCCAGTTCCTCGGCATCCGCGACCGCAAGATGCCCTACATCATCGGCGTCGCCGGCTCGGTCTCGGTCGGCAAGTCGACCACCGCGCGCGTGCTGCAGGCGCTGCTGACCCGCTGGTCGCCGCGGCCCAAGGTCGATCTCATCACCACCGACGGTTTTCTGTTTCCGAACGCGGTGCTCGAACGGCAGGGCCTGATGCAGAAGAAGGGCTTTCCGGAGAGCTACGACAAGGCACGGCTGCTCGCCTTCCTCTCCGACATCAAGGCCGGCCGCCATCCGGTGCGCGCGCCGGTCTACTCGCATCTCAGCTACGACATCGTGCCCAACCAGTGGACGGAAATCGACCAGCCGGACATCCTGATCGTCGAGGGCGTCAACGTGCTGCAGACGGGTCCCTTGCCGCGCGACGGCAAGGCGGTGCCCGTGGTGTCGGACTTCTTCGACTTCTCGGTCTATATCGACGCCGAGGAGGCGGTGCTGCGCAAATGGTACGTGAAGCGCTTCCTGTCGCTGCGCGACACGGCGTTCCACGATCCCCGCTCCTACTTCAACCGCTACGCGTTGCTGTCGGACGAAGAGGCCACCGCCACCGCGATCGCGATCTGGGAGCGCACCAACCTCGCCAACCTCGAGGACAACATCCTGCCGACCCGCCCGCGCGCGACCCTGATCCTGAAGAAGGGGGCCGACCACGAGATCGAGACCGTGGCGCTCAGGCGGCTGTGAGTTGAATGGCCCAGGCAGATGCGGGCATCAGTTGGCGTTGATGCCGTCCTTTCTGTAGTGATTGGCACGATTCTGAGGCTTGCGCCGCTCTAACCTCTCCCCGCCCTTTTGCGGGGAGAGCTCGGATTGCGCAGCAATGCGGGTGAGGGGCATGGCACCTACGCAGCTCGGATCAAAGTCTATCGGTATGCGCCTCTTAGCGGCTGAGAATCAGCACCGCCCGTGCGGCTGCCCCTCACCCCGACCCTCTCCCCGTGAAGAACGGGGAGAGGGAGCGCTGAGACCGCCCGTATGAAGACTAACAACTCATAACTAGGCCGCCACCTGTCGCGCGGCGGCCAGGTTCGCCAGCGCTTCGTCCAGCTTGTCGCGGTCGATCGGCTTGACCAGGAAGCCGTCCATGCCAGCCTCGAAACAGGCGTAGCGGTCCTCGACCAGGGTGTTCGCGGTCAGGGCCAGGATCGGCGTCCGCCGGCCGGCCTCGGTCGCCTCGAGTGCCCGGATACGCTTGGCGGCGGCGATGCCGTCGAGGCGGGGCATCTGCACATCCATCAGGATCAGGTCGTAGGGCGTGCCGGCCGAGCGCGCCGCCAGCCATGAGTCGAGCGCCGCCTCGCCATGCACGGCGATGTCGGCGTGATGGCCGAGCTTGGTCAGCAGCGAGCGCATCAGCAAAGCGTTGATGTCGTTGTCCTCCGCGACCAGGATCGCGAGACCGTTGCCCGCGCGCGCGGCGATCGGCGGCGCGATCATCGGAACGGGCGCATCGATCTCCGGCGCCGCCGCGCCATCGACATCGAAGCCGACGCGCGCGGCGAGCGATGCGGCGCGCAGCGGCTTGACCAGATAGCCGTGGAACGGCGCCGCCGGCATCAGTTCGTGACGGCTGACAGGCGTGACCAGCACGATGAGCCGCGTCGTATACCGCCGCGCAGCGTCACCCAGGCGTTGCGCCAGATCGCCTCCGACGGCGTCATCGATCAGCACGGCATGCCAGGTGCGTTCCGGCAGCAGCGCCTCGGCGACCTCGGTCTCGGCGACCAGGCAGGTCTGCGCGCCCCAGTTCTGCAAACGGCGTTCGATCAGCTCGGCCTGCAGCCCGTGCGGCGCGATCAGCATGATCGACTGGCCGGTGAGATCGGGCCCGCGGAAACTGTTCTGCTCGCCGCGCTCCAGCGCCGCCGGCAGCGGCACGGAGATCTCGAACGTCGAGCCTGCGCCGAGCTCGCTCTGCAGGCTGATGCGTCCGCCCATCCGCTTGACGATCCGCTCGGAGATCGCGAGCCCCAGTCCGGTGCCGCCGAAGCTGCGCGCGACGCTGTCGTCGGCCTGCTCGAACTCGCGGAAGATCCGCTCCTGCGCGTCCGCCGCAATGCCGATGCCGGTGTCGCGGACCTGAAAACTGATTTCGTTCGGCCAGATGCCGGGCTCGGCGATGACAGCGACGCCGCCCTTGGCGGTGAACTTGATGGCGTTGCCGGCAAGATTGAGCAACACCTGGCGCAGCCGCGCGGCATCGCCTGTGACGAAGGTCGGCAGCCGCTCGTCCATATAGGCCGCGATCTCGAGCTGCTTGGCTTGCGCGCGGGGCGCCAGGAGTTCGGTGATCTCCTCGATCAGCGCAACAAGCGAGAACGGCTGCGCCTCCAGTGCCAGCTTGCCGGCCTCGATCTTGGAATAGTCGAGCAGCTCGTTGATCAGCGACATCAGCGCCTCGCCGGAGGTGCGGACCGCCCTGGCGTAGGTGGTCTGCTCCGGCGTGAGCTGCGTCTCCAGCAGCAGCCCGCTCATGCCGAGGATTCCGTTCAGCGGCGTGCGGATCTCGTGGCTGGCCATCGCCAGGAAACGCGACTTGGCGCGATTGGCCGCATTGGCCTGGTCGCGCGCATCCGCCAGCGCCCGCTCGGTCTCGGTCCGGTCGGTGACGTCGCGGCCGACACATTGCAGCACGGCCGGGTGGCCCGCATCGGAGCGCACCAGCGCCTCGCGCCAGGCGATCCAGCGTGGCCCGATCGCGCTGTCGATGCGCTGGTCGTGGACCCGCGTGCCGCTCGGCTCCAAGGCGCTGTCGCCCTGCTCGATCAGCGCGAAGGTGAAGCTGCTGCCGACGAGGTTCTCGCGATCGAGTCCCGCCATCTGGCAATAGGCGTCGTTGACGAACACGATGGTGCCGTTCTGTTCGCGCATGACGATGAGATCGCCCTGCTGCTCGAACAGATTTCGCGCGCGCTGCTCCGCCTCCTGCAGCTCCCAGTTCCGGTCGGCCAGCACCTCGTTGTGGAGCGCGATCTTGTGCAGCTTCTTATGGACGAAGCGCAGCCGCATGCTGAGCGTGGCGAGGCCGACGCAGGCCAGCGCGAACAGGAAGCTCGCCCCGATCGCGAAGGCATGCGGATTGTAGCCCGAGTGCTCGGAGATGCTGGCCTTGATGAAGCCGTAGGCGCCGCCGAAGCCGGCGGAGAAGATCATCAGCGAGCGCAGGATCGTGAACACGAGCTGATGACGGCGCATGAACCGGCGCAGATGCAGCCTGATGCGAAGAACCCGTCCCATTGTCCACCCCCGACGATTACGATTCCCGATGTCCTGTCCGGCGCGCATCATGCCGCGCCGGGTCTTGCGGAGACTTTCAACGCTCATGCACGCGCGCCTGGGCCGTGCCGAGATGGTGAACCGGGCGTTAGCCCGGCTCACAGCACCGGATTGGCCGGCGGGTCGTGTCGGCGGGCGGCCACGATCAACGCGGCCGCTTCCCGCGCTGTGACGTGGCTGGAGCGGACGTAGATGCGATAGTCGGCAGGTCCGTCCGCCGCATCGTCGCGAATGAGATAGATCAGCGGCGCATCCAGATGTGGCTCGGCGGCGATGGCCACGACCTTCGTGGCGGCGGTCAGGCCGCAGCCCTGATCGTCCGTGGCCGGGGTATCGTCGACCACGACGAGATCCGCAGTCTCAGGGCTCTCGGCCAGCGCGACGCGAACCGTGGCCTGCGCCGGATCATCGGTGAAATCAACGTGCAGATCGGCATGGAACGGCGCAGCCCCGAGCGTGACGCTGTCGGCGCCGACGGCAATGCAGGGCTGCGGGGAGGGCGCCAACTCTGTTCGGGCAAGGACCGCGGCTGCGATCAGCGGCACGGCCGACACGATGACCTTGAAACGCAACATGACACGCACCGACACGACAGGCCTGATGACGGAAACGCGGGCCTTATGGTTGTCGGAGCGTAAAGAAAAGTCGTTACCAGAGTGTTGAGGCGGAGCTGTCGCATATGGCCTATCCCGGTTTTTCGCGAGACTGTCTCCACATCGTCATGCCCTGGTTCCGTCCCGGGCATCCACGTCGCTCTCTGCATGCCGGACGACGTGGATGGCCGCGACATGACCGGCCTTCACGACGCGGAAGACGTCGAGTGCAAACTCCGGTCGTCAACTTCGATAGCTCCGTACGTTGTAGGAGACGATTGGGGATCGCGGTTGTTCGCAGCCTCGCGAATCGTGAGGAACACTTGCGTCGGATCGTCCATCGCACAAGTCATGTCACGCCGCATGCCGGTTATCTTCTGCAAGCGCGCGATATGACAGCGCCTCCGCCAGATGCAGCCGGCCGATCGTGTCGGCATGGTCGAGATCGGCCAGCGTGCGCGCGACGCGCAGCACGCGGTGATAGCCGCGGGCCGACAGCCGCATCGTCTCGGCGGCTTCGCGCAGCAGCTTCTGCCCGGGCGCATCGAGTTTTGCGATGTCGTCGAGTATGGCGGCCGGCGCCTCGGCGTTGGTCCTGATGTGCGGCAGGCCGGCCTTGGCGTAGCGCGCGCGCTGCAGGTCGCGCGCGGCGGCGACGCGGGCGGCGACCTCGGCGGAGCCTTCCTTCGCGGGCGGCAGGATCAGATCGGCGGCGGTGACGGCGGGCACCTCGATGCGCAGATCGATGCGGTCCATCAGCGGGCCGGAGATCCGGGTCTGATAGTCCGACGTGCAGCGGTCGATGCGGCCGCGCTTGCAGGCGTAGCCGGGCTCGAAGGCGTTGCCGCAGCGGCACGGGTTCATCGCCGCGACCAGCATGAAGCGGGCAGGGTAGGTGACGCGATGGTTGGCGCGCGAGATCGAGACCTCGCCATTCTCCAGCGGCTGGCGCAGTGAATCGAGCACGCGCGGATCGAACTCCGGCAGCTCGTCGAGGAACAGCACGCCGTGATGCGCGAGCGAGATCTCGCCCGGCTTGGCGCGCAGGCCGCCGCCGGTCAGCGCCGCCATGCTGGCGGAATGGTGCGGGCTGCGGAACGGCCGCCGGTTGGTCAGGGCGCCGCCCTCGATCTCGCCGGCGACGGAGGCGATCATCGAGACCTCCAGCAGCTCCGCCGGCGACAGCGGCGGCAGGATCGACGGCAGCCGCGCCGCCAGCATCGATTTGCCGGCGCCTGGCGAGCCGATCATCAGCAGATGATGGCCTCCGGCGGCGGCGATCTCCAGGGCGCGCTTGCCGCTCTCCTGGCCCTTGATGTCGCGCAGGTCGAGCAGGCTGGCGGGCGCCTCCTGGATCTTCGGCTGCGGCCGCGACAGCACCTGCGTGCCCTTGAAGTGATTGGCGATCTGGATCAGCGACGTCGCCGCGATGATCTGCAGGTCGGGGCTGGCCCACGCCGCCTCCGCGCCGCAGGCGGCCGGGCAGATCAGCCCGTCCTCGCGCGCATTGGCGCCGATCGCCGCCGGCAGCACGCCGGCCACGGGCGCGATCGAGCCGTCGAGGCCGAGCTCGCCGAGCACGGTGAAGCCGCTCAGCGCATCCGGCGGGATCGCGCCGATCGCCGCCATCAGTCCGAGCGCGATCGGCAGATCATAATGGCTGCCTTCCTTGGGCACGTCGGCCGGCGCCAGATTGACGGTGATGCGCCGCGCCGGCAGCGCCAGCCCCGAGGCGATCAGCGCCGAGCGCACCCGCTCGCGCGCCTCCGACACCGCCTTGTCCGGGAGGCCAACGATCGCGAACGCCGGCAGTCCCGGTGCGACCTGGACCTGCACGTCGACCGCGCGAGCCTCGATCCCCTCGAACGCGACGGTGGAAACGCGCTGAACCATGGGTGCCCCTCCCGGCAAAGGAGGCTAGCGGAAGCAGGGCACTCGCGCAAGAACAATACAGGAACATGAACGTCGCGCCGGTCTTGCTGCGGTAGATCTGGGGCCGATCGAGGGGACAACGACGAGCACTCAGTCCGAGATTGATTAGCAAGCCGAGCCGCCAATCAGGGGCCCCTTCCGCAGGCAAGGAGGCGTAGCAAATCAAGGCGGCGACGTGATCACCGCCGAGGGCGCGACCAATGAGATGCGGGCTCAATGCTATCTGGCGAAACGATCAACGAGCGGCACTATCAGCACAACCGCTGCAGCCCCCACAGCCAAGACCCCCCAGGCGAACCAAAATACCCCGGACGTCACGCGTCGGAGGACCGGGTGCTTTAATTCTCTTATTCGGTCCTCTGCTAGAGCATAGTGCGAAGGCCACATCTCCACGAAGCGCTGGTAATGCGCCAGTGTGTCCTTGGAACGCACGGCGCCCCATGCGGCCTGCCATGGGATTTTAGCACGCATTGAGGCCCACTTATTGGGTCACAGGCCGCACCAAGCTGCCTTCGCAGAAGGGTCTCCATATCGGGCTGATAAATACCGCACGTGGGGCAGAAAACAGGATCAATCGCCTGATCGAGCACACGGGCCAGATTGCTGCGGGCACGTTCTGCCGCAGCCTGCGCGGCGCTCGCGTCCGTCAAGAAAAATGGACTATGACCACCCCCCGACGCGGCACGCGTCAGATTGTACGCATATTCGCGAGAGCAGCCGACACACCGCACGCGGCGGCAAACCGAGCCGGACACGGTGGCGGTGTGTGTTCTGTAAAAATACACGGCGGCACCCTCGCTCACCAAATGGTAGCACAACTCTTGCGGGGCCGCTGCGAGACATTACAGCCAGAAGTCCTACTCGCGGGCTGAGCTGTAAGAACCTCGGTGGTCGGCGGGATAACCAAAAAGGGGCCCGGGGTGGACGAAAGGGGACCCATTTCGCTTGCCGGACCGCACAAGCCACCCTGATGGGCCGTGCGATCCAGCGGGCACTAGGCCGCTACGGGCACTCGGGCAGCGACAGGAGGTTGTTCGGCTCCTCGCCGTCGGCCACCGTTTTCAGGTACTTATGGCCATAGCGGCTCTTCGCAACAATGACCCACACGGGGTCGCCGTACGGCGGCTTCACCCAGAATTGCCACTCTTCGCTTTCGATGAGAGCTATGGCCGTTTCTTGGGTGATCTTCCACGGGCGGTCTTCGTAGCCGCCAACGTGCGTGATGCGCTCATGAGGATTAAAGCGGTCACTTTTGTTGATGCACTTGATCTCACAAGTCTTCGTTTTCGCGATGGTAGCCATCGAGAACAGCTCCTTCTAAGAGGAGACAGGCTTGACCGTCGCTAGAAACTCCGATTCTATGGAGCCGTTGACACTAGCCGACGCCCCGCTTGCCCGTCTCATGGGTTAAGTAGCGGGCCAGAGACTTCAGAAGCCGTTGGGCCTGCCAGGGCTTGGCGGCTTCGTCTGTTTCTAGTCGGACGGAGTCTGGAGCGACTCCGCTTCTCCCGTCAAGGACTAGTGCGCCGAAATCCGGGAAACACCAAATATGGGGGAAAACCCGGAATAATATCGGCGCATGGGCGTCTAAGTGTCTGTTTTCGTTGATGAACTCGCCTTTGAGCGCGGCCGTTCTACTGATCCAATCCGTGCTATCCACACGCTGCCGCAGTATTTTTTGGCTTTTCAGAGCCCTCAACGTCGGCTTCGAGGGACACGTTTCGTTCTCGCGCGCAGTCCTATATTGCAGAACCGATTCGGCCTCGAATTGTCATTGACAATCGGCAATAGCAAACGCCGGCAGTCCCGGCGCGACCTGGACCTGCGTCGACCGCGCGGGCCTCGATTCCCTCGAACGCGACGGTGGAAACGCGCTGGACCATGGGTGCCCCTCCCGAGCAGGAGGCTAGCGGAAGCGGTCGAGGTTCGCAAGAACAATACGGGAACATCGATCTGCGCACCGAGACGTTCCATTAACGACAGCCCCGGGCACCGCTATTCCCAGCAATGAGCTTAACGCCCCTTTAGCCCGGCCTTCGCATTCTTTCGCAAATTGAGGATCGAGCCGCCCGTCACGGTTGACGGGCGCGGCCAATGAGAGACCTGAGATGCCCCCAGCCCCGGCAGCTGCCGCCGCCAAGCTTCAATCGGGAGAGGCGCGGACCGTGTCCGAGCTCGCCACCGAGGTGTTGCGCCGGACCACCGCGCTCTTCCTGGCCGGACCGCGTCCGACGCCCGACGCGCAGCTCGATCTCTATGACCAGATGTTCGCCCGGCTGATGCCGCAGGTGGCGACCGAGGTGTTGGCGGAGCTGAGCGCGGCGCTCGCCGGCGTCGAGCGCGCGCCCTATGCGACGGTGCGGCTGCTCGCGGTTCATCCGGAGCTGCGCGTCGCCGGGCCGGTGCTGGCCAAGGCGGCGGTGCTGACCGAGCGCGACCTTGCCGAGTTCATCCGCGCCTCGAGCCCGGCGCATCTGGTGGCGATCGCCAGCCGCAGGGGCGTCGGCGAAGCGCTGACCGCGCAGTTGATCGCGCGCGGCTTCCCGCCGGTGCGCATGGCGCTGGCGCAGAACCTCACCGCAAAACTGTCCGAGGACAGCTATCGTAGCCTGTTCAAGGTCGCCGAGCGCGACGATGATCTCGCCGAAAAGCTGGCGCTGCGCACCGATCTGCCGGCCAAGCTGTCGCGCGCCTTCGTCGCCGCCGCCAGCGAGAGCGCCCGCGCCCGCTTCATCAAGGCGGCGCCGCCGGCGACCCGCGCCACCCTGCAGGCGGCGCCGACGCGCTCGGCCGGCGCGGCGATGCGGGCGATGTGGGACTACGAGCCGGTCAAGGCCGAGGTCGCGGCGCTGAACCGCACCGGCAAGCTCGGCGATTCCGCCGTTAACCGCTTCTGCGTGACCGGCGATTTCCCCGCTGTCATCGCGGCGCTGGCGCTGCTCTGCGTGATCCCGATCGAGACGGTGGAATCGCTGCTGGAGGAGAGCCGGATGACCGATCTGCTGCTGGCCTGCAAGGCGGCGCGGCTGAGCTGGGCGACCACCGGCATGATCCTGAAGGCGCGGCCGGGCTGCGACATGATCGCGGCCGAGGATTTCGAGGAGGCGCGCAAGCGCTTCGAGAAGCTCGTGCTGTCGGAAGCGCAGTGGAAGGTTCGCGGCCTGCAGGCGAGCTGAAGCGCTTCGCCTCAGCCCGGCGGCGTCGCGTAGTTGGTGAAGTCGATCTTGAACATCGCCGGATCGAGCTTCTTGGTCGTGTCGAGATTGTAGACCGCGATCGTGGTGTCGTAGCCCTGCGGGTCGGTCACGGTCCACTGCTTGAGCTGGCCGTCCTTGGCACCGAGCATCAGCATCAGCCGGCTGGTGCCGATCAGCGCCTGCTTCTCCTCGATCGTGATCGTGACGTAGAGATCGTCGGAGGCGACCGCGATGACGTTGGTGTCCTTCAGCAGGTCGATACGGTCCGACAAGAGATAGCGCAGCGGCGTCTGCGACAGCGGGTAGACGTCCTGCGTCGCCAGCTTGCGGTCGCGCACCACCAGCGACGAGCCGTCGGCGATGATGTCGATCGGCGTCGGCGGCTCGTATTCGAAGCGCACCTTGCCGGGCTTCTGGATGTAGAAATCGCCCTTGGTCTTGCTGCCGTCCGGACCGACCTGAACGAAGTTGCCGACCAGAGTCTGCAACGACGAGAGATAGGCGCTGACCTTGGCGGCAATCGCCCTCTGATTGCTGTCGAAGGAGGTAAAGATGCTCGCCGGCACGTTGCGCCGGGGATCCGGGATGATCGGGTTCGGCGGCGTGGCCTGGGTGGTCGCGGGCGCCTGGCCGCGCTGGTCCGCGGCGTTGAGCTGGCCGCCGGTCTTCTGCGCCGCCTTGGGGGCGGGCGTGGTCTGGGCGGTGGCGTGACCGGCGACGCTGGTCAGGGCGCAGGCCGCAACGGCGCAGGCCACGAGCCGGGCCTTGGTGCGGCGGCGCGGGAGCGAAAAGGGGCTGTTCAACAAGGAGCTTTTCAAAACGACGTCCTGATCTTTACGCGTTTCTATCGTGGTTCGGTCGGTCAGCGTGATCGTAATTGCGTGAAGTTACGACCAGGAAACGGCGGATCTGGGACCAAGGAACTCGGACCAAGCAACTGGACCAAGGAACGCGGGCTCAGAACCCGCCTTCCTCCTCGGGCACCAGGATCTCGCGCTTGCCGGCGTGGTTGGCCTGGCCGACGATGCCTTCCTGTTCCATCCGCTCCATCAGCGAAGCGGCCTTGTTATAGCCGATCTGCAGCCGGCGTTGAATGTAGCTGGTGGAGGCCTTGCGGTCGCGCTTGACCACCGCCACGGCCTGGGCGAACAGGTCGTCGCCCCCGCCGCCGCCGCCCATGCCGGTGGCGTCGAACACGGCGCCGTCCTCCTCGCTCGGCTCCTCGGCGGTGACCGCCTCGAGATATTCCGGCGAGCCCTGCGCCTTCAAGTGCTTGACGACCTTCTCGACCTCCTCGTCGGAGCAGAACGGGCCGTGGACGCGGCTGATGCGGCCGCCGCCGGCCATGTACAGCATGTCGCCCTGGCCGAGCAGCTGCTCGGCGCCCATCTCGCCGAGGATGGTGCGGCTGTCGATCTTCGACGTCACCTGGAAGGAGATGCGGGTCGGGAAGTTGGCCTTGATGGTGCCGGTGATGACGTCGACCGACGGGCGCTGGGTGGCCAGGATCACGTGCAGGCCGGCGGCGCGCGCCATCTGGGCGAGGCGCTGCACCGTGCCCTCGATGTCCTTGCCGGCGACCATCATCAGGTCGGCCATCTCGTCGACGATGATGACGATGTAGGGCAGGGGATCGAGGTCGAGCTTCTCCTCCTCGTAGATCGCCTTGCCGGTCTCCTTGTCGAACCCGGTGTGGACGGTGCGCGTCAGCTCCTCGCCCTTGGCGCGGGCTTCCGCGACGCGGGCGTTGTAGCCGTCGATGTTGCGCACGCCGAGCTTGGCCATCTTCTTGTAGCGCTCCTCCATCTCGCGCACCGCCCATTTCAGCGCGACCACCGCCTTCTTCGGGTCGGTCACGACGGGGGTGAGGAGATGCGGAATGCCGTCATAGACGGATAGCTCGAGCATCTTCGGATCGACCATGATCAGCCGGCACTGGTCGGGCCTGAGGCGGTAGACCAGGCTCAGGATCATGGTGTTGATGGCGACCGACTTGCCCGAGCCGGTGGTGCCGGCGATCAGCATGTGCGGGGTGCGGGCGAGGTCGATGATGATGGATTCGCCGCCGATGTTCTTGCCGAGGCAGAGCGGCAGCTTGGCGACGCTCTCGGTCGCCTCCTTGGCGACCAGCAGCTCGCGCAGATAGACCTTCTCGCGATGCGCGTTGGGCAGCTCGATGCCGATGGCGTTGCGGCCGGGGACGACGGCGACGCGCGCCGACAGCGCGCTCATCGAGCGGGCGATGTCGTCGGCGAGGCCGATCACGCGCGACGATTTGATGCCGGGCGCGGGCTCCAGCTCGTACAGCGTGACGACCGGGCCGGGATGCGCCTTGACGATCTCGCCGCGCACGCCGAAATCCTGCAGCACGCCTTCCAGCGCGCGCGAATTGGCCTCCAGCTCGCTCTTCGACAGCGGCTGGCGGTCGGAGGATTTGGGCGCCGCCAGCATCGAGACCGACGGCAGGTCGTATTTGTCGCTGGACTTCTTCGGCTGAGCCTTCGGCGCCGGCTTCTTGCGCGCCTTGGGCGCCGGCTCCTCCTCCTCCTCCTCTTCGTCGTCCTCGCCGGCCTCGTCCTCCTCCTCGTCGCCCTCGTCCATCTCGGGGGCAAGGGTCGGCTTGGTGCGGCTCCCGAGGCTCGGCTCCTGGCGGCCGGCGGCAGCTCCACGCGGCTGCGGGCCGGAGGACACCAGGGCGCGATAGGCGGTCGAGAGGAACCAGCCGACCTGGGCCTTGGCGCTCATGATCGCGTGGAAGATCCAGCCGAGCCGGATCGCCTTGCGGTCGTCGTCATCCTCGGGGTCGGCGAGCGGCGTGTCGTCCTCCTCCTCCGCCAGCTCGCTCGGGTCGGCCTCCTTCGCGCCGAGGCCCCCGGCGACCAGCAGGCAGCCGATCAGCGCGATCAGCAGCAGCGCGCCGAGCACGAGCCGATAGATCACGCCGGGCGGCCCGAACACCACGGCCGGCGCGCGCACCAGCGCGTCGCCGACGACGCCGCCCAATCCCGTCGGCAGCGGCCAGGCATGCGAGCGCGGCCAGCAGCTGGCGAAGCCGGCGGCGATGACCGCGCCGAGCACCCAGGCGCCGAACCGCAGCGCCTCGCGGTCGAACGGCCGGTGCGTCATCATCCGCCAGCCGCGGACCGCGAGCGGCAGGATCGCCATGATCGAGCCGAGGCCGAGGATCTGCATCAACAGGTCGGCGCTGATCGCGCCGGGATAGCCGACGATGTTGCGGATCGCGCGGGACGTCGCGTGGGACAGGCTCGGGTCCTGCACCGACCAGGTCATCAGCGCCGCAGCGGCGACCCCGCACAGCGCGATCAGGCCGAGGCCCGCGAGCTCGCGCAGCCGCCGCACCAGCGCCTCGCGCAGCGACGAGGGCAGGTGGTTGACCAGGGGAATGACTCGTTCGATCGCCGGCATCCGCATCCGCCCCGCGATTATCCGAGAGTCTCGACCAGCCGGTGCAGCGCCTCGCCGGTCGATTGTGCATCGGCGACCAGCGCCAGCCGGATGTAGCCGACACCCGGATTGAAGCCGTCGGCTTGCGGCCGCGCCAGGTAACTGCCCGGCACCACGCGCACGCCCGCGTCACGATACAGACGCAGCGCCACCTCCTCGTCGCCGCCGCGATCGGCGACGTCGAGCCAGACGCAGAAGCCGCCGTCGGGACGCTTGTAGCCGTAGCGGTTGCCGAGGATCTGGTCGGCGAGATCGAACTTGGCGCGGTACAGCCGCCGGTTCTCCTCGACATGCGCCTCGTCGGCATAGGCCGCCACCGCGACATGCTGCAGCGGCACCGGCACCTGCGGCGCGGCCACGTTGCGCAGCTCATGGAAGGCGGCGAGGAACTTGCGATCGCCGGCGGCGAAGCCGATGCGCATGCCGGGCACGTTCGAGCGTTTGGACAGCGACTGGAACGCGACGACGTTGCTGTAATCGGGCCCGGCCTGCTCCAGCATGCTGCCCGGCGCCTCGCGGGTGTAGATCTCCGAATAGCATTCGTCGCTGAAGATCAGGAAGCCCCAGTGGTCGGCGAGCCGCTTCAGCCGGCGCATATAGTCCGCCGAGGCCACGGAGCCCTGCGGGTTGGCGGGAGTCGCGATGTAGAACGCGATGGTGCGAGCCAGCGTCGCCTCGTCGATCGCGTCGAGGTCGGGCAGGAAGCCGTTGTCGCGCGTCGTCGGCAGATAGACCTGCTCACAGCCTGCGGTGCGGGCGCCGACGCCGTACACCGGATAGAACGGGTTCGGCATCAGGATGGCGGGCGTGCCGCGGCGCGGGCCGGCGTGACGGAGCGCGGCATGGGCGGCGAAGAACAGCCCCTCGCGGCTGCCGTTCAGGACGAGAATCTCATGCTCGGGATCGATCGGCCGCGGCAGCGCGAATCGGCGCGCCAGCCAGGCGGCCGCCGCCTTGCGGAACGGCTCGATGCCCTTGGCGGCGGGATAGCGGCCGAAATCGGCGATGTGCTGCGCCAGCACCGGACCGACGAAATCCGGCAACGGATGCTGCGGCTCGCCGACGGCGAGCGTGATCATCGGCCTGCCCGGCTGGTAGGGGGCGAGCAGCTCGTTCAGCCGCGCAAACGGCGAGCGTTCGCTCTCCGAATGGCTGGCGCCAGCGGGCGCGGGGGATGAAGCGGTCATTGCCATACGTAAAACGCGCGCCAAACCAGTGGAAGCCGCCGATCGCCCATGAACCGGTGCCTTTGCGGTCACCATAGGTGGGGCGAGGTTAAGACGCGATTAACCATCGGCGCTGCCGACCGTTTTGATGGTTTTTCCCCGCCCGATCCAGAGGCAATTTCGCAACAGCGCCCGACATTGTGGCGATTCGGGCGGGGGTGGAGGGAACCGACCAGCGGCAGCGTGCCCGCTTGGATTGGAGGTGATGCAAAGCCGAATCCGGCATGCATTGCCAACATCCGGAATGTGAGACAGCCCGGATTGGATGCAACGGTCTCCCTCGATCGAGATGTGCTCGACCCTTTCCATTCGTCATGGCCGGGCTTGACCCGGCCATCCATCTTCCGAGCGTTCTGGGGTGGCGGCGTGGATGCCCGGGTCAAGCCCGGGTATGACGAGCAGAGAAAGGAGGCGCCCGGCGCCGGCCGGCTATCGAGGCCGCGCCTCAACACCTCCGCCTGAACCACGAGGTGACTTGAAAAAACGGGCGGCCCGGTGCGCCGGAATAAGAATGGGAATCTGTGCGCACCGGGCCTTGGCCGAACTACTTGGGGGCTTAGTTCGGATGAGGAGCATGTAGCACGGCCGCTTTTCCGTCGTATTGCCGGTGTTCGCTATTTTGTAGAATTTGATGTCGGAACACGCCGAATGCGGCGGCGGCTGGCCAATTGCTTAACGGAGATGTCGGCGGCCGGCGTGGCTTTCCGGTCCCGGCGCGGACACGACACTTATTAGTCGCCGCCGCCGTCCCGCAGCGGCGTCGCGCGCCGAAGATGTCCATCCGGAAACATCCAGTCACGCAGCGCATCAATCGACATTTCGCGAAACCAGATTGGCGCATCTCAACCATCTTTGACGGGCATCACCGATTCCTGGGGCGTGCCGGCATGCGTCGCGCGGCCCTTGGATTCCGAACGATCGAAAGAGCGTCGATGATGCGTCTGAGACTGCCGGGCGTGCTTGCCCTGATGCTGCTGGCCATGCCCGTTTCGTCGCTGCCCCGCCTGGCGGTGGCCGCGCCCGCCGCGGCCGCGACTGCGATCACCGTCGAGGGCAACCGCCGCATCGAGGCCGACACCATCCGCTCCTACTTCAAGCCGGGCCCGTCGGGCACGCTCGATGCCGGCCAGGTCGACGACGGCCTCAAGGCGCTGATCGAGACCGGCCTGTTCGCCGACGTCAAGATCGACCGCCAGGGCGGCCGGCTGGTCGTGCGCGTGGTCGAGAATCCCGTGATCGGCCGCGTTGCGTTCGAAGGAAACAAGAAGGTCAAGGACGAGCAGCTCTCGGGCGAGGTGCAATCGAAGCCGCGCGGCACGCTGTCGCGGCCGATGGTGCAGTCGGATGCGCAGCGCATCGCCGAGATCTACCGTCGCTCCGGCCGCTACGACGTGCGCGTCACGCCGGAGATCATCGAGCAGCCGAACAACCGCGTCGACCTGGTGTTCACCGTGGTCGAGGGCGTCAAGACCGGCGTGAAGTCGATCAGCTTCGTCGGCAACAACGCCTATTCCGCCGCGCGGCTGCGCGACGTGATCAAGACCCACGAATCGAACTGGCTCAGCTTCCTCGGCAACAACGACGTCTACGATCCCGACCGCGTCGAGGCCGACCGCGACCTGATCCGCCGCTTCTATCTCAAGAACGGCTATGCCGACGTCCAGGTGGTCGCCGCGCTCACCGAATATGATCCGGAGAAGAAGGGTTTCCTGGTCACGTTCCAGATCGAGGAAGGCCAGCAGTACCGGGTCAGCTCGGTGCAGTTCCAGTCGACGGTGGCGGCGCTCGACGGCAACACGCTGCGCGGCTATTCGCGCGTCAATGTCGGCGCGCTGTACAATGTCGAGCAGCTCGAGAAGTCGGTCGAGGAGATGCAGATCGAGGCCTCGCGCCGCGGCTTCGCCTTCGCCGTGGTCCGCCCGCGCGGCGACCGCAATCTCGAGGCGCATACGGTCGCGATCGTGTTCTCGGTCGACGAGGGCCCGCGCACCTATATCGAGCGCATCTCGATCCGCGGCAACACCCGCACCCGCGACTACGTCATCCGGCGCGAGTTCGATCTCTCCGAGGGCGACGCCTACAATCGCGCGCTGGTCGACCGTGCCGAGCGGCGGCTGAAGAACCTCGACTTCTTCAAGGACGTGAAGATCTCGACCGAGCCGGGCTCGTCGAGCGACCGGGTCATCCTGGTGGTCAACCTCGAGGAGAAATCGACCGGCGACTTCTCGATCTCCGGCGGCTATTCGACCACCGACGGCGCGCTGGCGGAAGTGTCGATCTCCGAGCGCAACTTCCTCGGCCGAGGGCTGTTCGCCAAGGCCGCCGTCACCTATGGCCAGTATACGCGCGGCGTGTCGCTGTCCTTCGTCGAGCCCTATCTCCTGGACTACCGCGTCGCGCTCGGCCTCGACGTCTCCTATCGCCAGCAGCTCGCCAACTCCTATACGAGCTACGGCACGCGCACGGTCGGCTTCAGCCCGCGGCTCGGCTTCCAGCTGCGCGAGGACCTGTCGCTGCAGCTGCGCTACTCGCTGTACCGGCAGGAGATCACGCTGCCGTCCTATCTGGCGAACTGCAACAACAACGCCGCCAACACCTCGCTCGCCTTCAATCCGACGCCGGCCTACATCCAGAGCGTGCTCGGCGGCGTCGATCCGACCAACGCGACCACGTCCGGCGTCTACGGCTATGGCTGCTACGGCGACGGCGAATCGAGCCTCGCGGTGCGCAAGGAGCTGAACGACGGTGCTGCGCTGACCTCGGCGCTCGGCTATACGCTCAACTACAACACGCTCGACAACACCAAGAACCCGACCGACGGCCTGCTGATCGACTGGCGCCAGGACTTCGCCGGCGTCGGCGGCAATGTCAGCTATCTCAAGTCGGCGGTGGACGCGAAATACTTCACGCCGCTGGTCTCGGACATCGTCAGCGTCATCCACCTGCAGGGCGGCGTGCTCAACAAGGTCGGCGACAAGGACTTGCGCATGCTCGACCACTTCCAGATGGGCCCGACGCTGGTGCGCGGCTTCGCCTCCAACGGCATCGGCCCGCGCGACATCACCTATCGCAGCTTCGGCGCGGCGGGCGATGCGCTCGGCGGCACCAAATATTGGGGCGCCTCCGCCGAGCTGCAGATGCCGTTCTGGTTCCTGCCCAAGGAGGTCGGCCTGAAGGGCTCGGTCTACGCCGATGCCGGCTCGCTGTGGGGCTACCAGGGCCCGACCTCCTGGGCCGCCACCGGCGAGGTCAACACCTCGACCTGCAAATGCGCGATGCAGTACGACGACAGCAAGGTCGTGCGCTCCTCCGTCGGCGTCGGCCTGATCTGGGCCTCCCCTTTCGGCCCGCTGCGCTTCGATTATGCCGTGCCGTTGACGAAGGGCAAATACGACATCGTCCAGGAATTCAGGTTCGGCGGCGGCACGTCGTTCTGAGGCGAGTGCGATATAGCAATCGTCTTGCGTACAATTGAGTCCGAACGCTGACCACGACGATGGTAAGCTCCCCTCCCCCTCTTGCGGGGAGGGGTCGGGGGTGGGGGACCACGAGTCCCGCTCTCCCGAGGGTCGAAACCCATCGCTCGCTCAATGATGAGGTCAGCCGTTTCGTTGCTGGATCGACTCGCACGTCATCGACGTCATCGCCCGCGGACCACCACCCCCAGCCCCTCCCCGCAAGGGGGAGGGGAGCCGACTGCCGTTGCCGTGGATGCACGACCGTAAGGGGTAGGATGCGGTTATCGTCTCAGCCAAGCTCAACATATTTCCCCCCGTCATTGCGAGGAGCGGAGCGACGAAGCAATCCAGAGTCCCGCCCGAGCCCTGGATTGCTTCGCTTCGCTCGCAATGACGGTGGAGTCGGCAGCATGCCTCCCATGCACAAACTGCCCGTCGTGCCAGTCTGTCGCAGCATCAGCGCTTGCACCGTCGGGCAAATCACCTTCACATTTCCGCCC
>NZ_CAFJ01000651.1 GCF_000239795.1 Bradyrhizobium sp. STM 3809
TCGATGTGGAGAGGCGTCGATGGCGATTCGGAGGACCGGATCGCCATCGGTGGCGAGGTGAACTGCTCGGCGCCTAGTGTTCGAAGCCTGGCAGCGGCGCCGTATGCTCGGCGCGGGCACCCGTCAGCCGATCAGGATCGAGAGCCAGCGCGCGCAGGATCGTCGGTGCGACCTGCTTGTTCTCGACCTTCTCGTCCACGACACCACCCTCGAAGCGCGGATTGGCGACAATCAGCGCAACATGGGTGTCGTCGGCGGTGAAGCCGCCGTGCTCGGACACCTTCTTCTTGCTGCCGCTGTAGATCGTGCCGTGCAGCGGCTGGATGATGATGTCGGGCGTGCGTCCCTGGGCCGGGTTGCCGAATTTGTCCTCGAGTTCGTCATCCTGATAGATCTTCTCGATCCGGGCCTGGTTCAGCAGGACCCGGTCATTCTCGAGAATGCTGACGGCCTTCTGGGTCTGGCGCTGATCCGCAAGCCAGATCAATGACACGTCGTCGGCAGTTTCGAGCGCAACGTTGACGCCGCCTGCCGTCAGGAGATCGACGGGGTCGACCACGTCGGCATGGCCGGGCAGCAATCGCGGGTTTGCACTGTTCTTCAACATGTGCAGCTGGCTGACGTCGATCGGCGATTGACCGTGCTTGGCACCGACGATCACGAGCGTGCTCGCGGTCAGGTGCTGTTTGTCGAGTTCGTCGAGCATCTGGCCGATCGCGGCATCGACGAACTCCAGGGAGAGTTCGAGCTGCGGGCTTGGTGTTCCGCTCGCATCGGTGTAGCCGGCTGCCGTGACTTTCTGGCCGACGCTGACGGATTGGAAGTTCATGCCGAAGATCGCCGGCACTCCGGTCTTCGTCGCCCCGGTATGATCGAGACCCTTGATCCAGTTGATGACCGCTGTGACCTTCAGGTTGTCATAATAGCGCGTGTAGACCGGATTAACGGTCCAGTCGTCGCTCGCCCCGGGCGTCGGAACGAGCTGCGGTGCCAGTGCGAGCACGGTGCTGGAATTGATCTCCGGTGCGTAGAGCTCGTCGAGGCCCTTGCCCGACGGACCGCTGATGATCTCATAGGCCGGATGCTTGTCGGACCAGGCCGTGCGCAGGCCGGCCTCATGGATCACCTCCATGATGGTCGTCGTGTGGTTCTTCAGATATTGGTGCGGATAGACGACCTGGCAGTCTCCGCCGACCTTACGCATGGGCAGATTGGCGGGATTGATGTGATCGGAACCGGCGGGACCGCCGCCATCGAGCTTGCTCAGATCGTAATCCAGCGCCTCGAAATAGGTGACTTCGGTGCCGGGCTGAGCCTGGCAATTGCTTCCCGGCGCATAGAATGTGCGGTCGTATGTATCGTCGTAGAAGACGCCGTGCGTCTTCGGCGAAGCCCCGGTCATGAAGGCCAGCAAGCCCGGAAACGAGTCCGACGGACGTGATGTATGCGCATTGGTGTAGTGCAGTCCGTGCCTCAGCAGCTTGGCAAAGGCCGATGATGAGTGGCCCTTGACGTAGCGCTGCAGGTCGACTTCGTGCATGCCGTCGATGCTGACGAGCAACACGTGCTTGATGGCCTGATGGTGATGATCGTCGGAGTCCGCGCGCGCTGCCGAGATCAGCGCGGTCGATGCGAGCGATAGGAAAATTGCGGTCTTTCTGATTCCGTCCACGTGAATTCCTCCCCTGGAATACACATGACGGCATAGCCCATCGAACACGACGCAAATATGAACCGGTGATGACGCTGGGATTGTCGTCCAGATCATTCGAGTGGCGGCCATCGTCGCGGGGGCTGTCACAGGCACGTCGGTCAGCCCTGTTAGATAGATCGCCCTTCGGAACGAGTCCGAGCGAATGAATCAAGGGGGATTATTGATGAAGCAATCATATCTCAATGCGGCGGGTGCGATCGCGCTGCTCGCGCTGACAAGTGCCGCACAGGCCGATCCGGTCATGACCTACGTGCCGAACAGTCTGAGGCAGTCGGTGATCGAGCGCGGGCCGTGGACGCTTCATGAGAATGACCGCTATTCGCAACACGATGCCTCGGGCGTCGTTCCCCCCGCATCGCAGAAGGCGCCTCCCTATTCGGGAACCGGAACGCCCTATGCCGGATACTGCTCGGGTTCCGGCGAGGTGGCGGTCAACCATCGCAGGAG
>NZ_CAFJ01000650.1 GCF_000239795.1 Bradyrhizobium sp. STM 3809
CGCAGCTTGATGCGGAGGCGCAGCCGGCGGCGCGGCGCCGGGGCGTTGCGGCTGCCCCTGCGGCGGCTGACCATGCGGCGGCTGCTTCGGTCGACCGTCGGGACCGACCTCACCAGCCGGCCCTCCGGGACCTTGCGCGATGACGAACGGCGCGGTCTGCGCGTGGGATGCGGTGTTCGTCAGTTGCATCGCCGACAGTGCGGTCGTCGCAAGCAGCAGAACGCGAAGTTTGCTCATGTGTTTTGGTGTCCCGAAACGTTCTTTTTGAAGCACGGCGTGATCAACGTTTATGCGTTAGGCTGGAATGTGGCGCAGTTCAAATCCGCGACGGGATTTATTTCGACGCGAAGCAGCCGCGGGGCCGCCGCCGTTCATGTCTCATTCAGTCTTGAATTTCAAAGGCTTGCGGGAACACGACGCGGCGAGAGCCGGCGCGTCGCCGGCCCCCTGACGTGCATCATGATCAAGGTTCAATCGCGGTCAATCCATGACCAGACTTAATCCGTGACCGGATTCGGCGTGGTCGGACCGAGCGGTCCACGGCCCGGAACCTCGTCCGGCGTCGTTCCGGGCAGTTCGCGCGGCGGCGACGGCATGCCCGGCTCGTACACCGGGGGCAGCACTTCCGGATTCGGATTCCCCACCGGATCCTCCGGCGGCGGCTCGACAGGATGCCCGGGTGTCGCCGGCGGGATTTCGGGCGGCTCGATTGGCATCACATCGCGACCTTGCGGTTGTCGCCGATATCGGGGCGCGTGTTGGTGACCGCGGCTGCGGCCATCTTGACGTAGCTGATCACCGTGCCTGGCGAATCCCAGAACTCGGCGTCGTCGGGCGTGATCCGAAGCAGTCGGATGTTCGGATCCTCAGCACTGTCCCACCACGCCTTCGCCGTCGTCGTGAACAGCTCGCGGATCTTGGCGCGATCGTTGGAAATCGCGGCCGTGCCGGTCAGCGAGACGTATGTCTGGCTGCCGGCATCGGCAAACGACAGGTTGACCTGCGGCGATCGCGCGATCTCCTCGTCCTTGTGGTGGCGCGCATCGGTGAGGAAATAGATCAGGCCTTCATCGCGCGCGAGATAGGCGCTCATCGGCCGCGCGCGCAATTTGTCACCGTCCTTGGTGACCAGCATGGCGAAGCCGATCTTCTTCATCAGCTCCCAGGCGCGATCCTGATCGCGCGTGTCGTCGTTGCTCATGGTCCGCTCCCTGGATGTCAGGGGCGATAACGTCGCGTCGGGCTGCGATGTTCCGAGGCCGATACAGGAACCCGGCGGCGTGCGCGGATCAGCCGCGGAGCAGCAGGGTGTTGCTGCGGGTCCGGCCGACCTCGCGAAAGCCGCGCTTGATCATGTCGGCGAGACAGTCGTTCTGCCATTCGTCGCGCGACAGATGCTCGATGACGACGGCCCGCGGCCACAGCGTCTGCGGCGCATCGCGGAAGAAGCAGGTCAGCACGCGATCTTCGAAGCCTTCGACGTCGATCTTGAGCGCATCGACACGGGTCACGCCGGCCTGGTCGAGAATCGCTTGAAGACGCAGCGACGGGACCTTGAACGCCTCGGCGCCGGCGGTGCCGACCACGATGTGGCTGGCGCCGAGATTGTCGCCATCGGTCTCGATCATCACCTCGCCGTCGCTGTCGCCCGCTGCCGCGGCCACCAGCCTGACCTGCGACAGCGCCGACGCGTCGCGGTTGAAGCTCAGCCTTGCATGCGTGACCGGATGCGGCTCGACCGCGATCACCAGGCCATTTGGCCCGACATGGCGCGCCAGCGGCAGCGCGAACGTCCCGACATTGGCGCCGATGTCGACCGCGGTGCCGCCGGCCGGCACCTGGCTGCGCAGAAAATCGAGCTCTTCGCGATTGTAGTCGGGATTGAACAGGGCGCCGCGCTCGGTGGCGCTGAGCTGATGATAGAAGCGGAAGTTGGCGCCTTGGTAGCCGACATCGACGGGGCCGGCGCGCAGCAGGTCCACCGCCCGGGTCAGCATCGGCCGGAACGCACCGCGCTTCAGGCCGGAGCCGTGCGCCAGCCGGATCACCAACGCCTGCGCGGCATTCGGAGCAAAGGCCCCGAAGGGCGGCGGCGAAGGATCGTTGTCGGGCGTCAAGGTCGGGTCCTGGCAGGCTGGTCCTGAGGGCGCCGAGTGATAGCCGGTTTTGCCGCCCAGTCCAATGCGGGCGGCAAGGCCACTTTGTGGCCTCACCGCGGCGATCAGGCCGCCTTGCGCTGGCGCAGGAAGCGGCCGATCAGACGCCGCTTGCCCTTGCGCGGGATGAGATCGATGTCGCTGACGAGCTTGGCGCCGCCCTTGCGCCGCTCCAGCACGATCTTGCGGCTGTGAAAGGCTTCGAGCTCGGCCCGGTGAGCGACGCTGACGATGGTGGCCTTCGGCAGTTCGCTCGTCACCATCTGCATCATCCTGTCCTGGCTCTTCTCGTCGAGCGCGGACGTCGCCTCGTCGAGCACGACGATGTCGGGGCTATGCAGCAGCAGCCGCGCGAACGCGAGGCGCTGCTTCTCGCCACCCGAAAGCGTCTGATCCCACGGCGCCTCTTCCTCGATGCGATCCTTGAGATGGTCGAGCCCGACCTTGTGCAGGGCTTCGCCGACCTGCGCGACGCTCCAATCCTCCGCGGCGCCGGGATAGGCCACCGCGCGGCGCAGACTGCCCGAGGGCACATAGGGCCGCTGCGGCAGCATGAACAGGCGGCGGTCGGGATGGAAATTGATGCTGCCGCCGCCCCAAGGCCAGAGGCCGGCGATCGCACGCACCAGCGTGCTCTTGCCAGTACCGGACTCGCCGGCGACCAGCAGCCGCTCGCCGGGATCGACCACGACTTCGGTTTCCCCGACGACCGCCGTGCCGTCGTCGAGCGTCACCGAGAGATCGTTTAGGCTCAGCATCGCCTCCCCGGTGGTCTCGCCGCGCTTGATGCGGCCGATGCCGTCGCCGCGCTCGGCGCGCTCCAGGGCGTCGAGCGACATCATCAGCGAGGCGATGCGGCGGGCGCACGCGTTCCAATCGGCCAGGCGGGGATAGTTGTCGACCAGCCAGCCGAACGCGGTCTGCACGATCGTGAACGCGCTGGCCGCCTGCATCACCTGGCCGAGCGTCATGCTGCCGTCGAGGAATTTCGGCGCGCACAACAGCAGCGGGACGACGGGGGCGATCAGGCTCGAGCCCTGCGACACCAGCGTCGTGCGCATGTGCTGGCCGGCCAGCCGCGCCCATTGCTGCAGCACATTGCCGAACGTCCTGTCGATGCCGGCGCGCTCCTCGGTCTCGCCGCCGAGCAGCGCGATGCTCTCGCCGTTCTCGCGCACGCGCGTCAGCGTGTAGCGGAAATCGGCCTCGGCCTGGTTCTTGTCCTCCGAGGTCTGCACGAAGCGCCGGCCGATCGCCATGATCGAGCCCGAGGCGATGACGGCATAGACGACGGCCGCGATCACCAGGAAGCCGGGAATGGTGATCTCGGTGCCGCCGAGATGCAGCGTCAGCGCGCCGCCGATCGTCCACAGGACGAGGATGAAGGTGGCGGCCGACAGCAACGCCGAGGTGACGCCTGCGACGAAGTCGACCGGCGAATCGGTGGCGATGCGCAGATCCTCGGCGATACGATATTCCGGGTTCTTGTGATCGCCGCTGACGAGATTGAGCTGGTAGTAGCGGCCGCTGGTGAGCCAGCGCGTGATCACGCTGTGGGTCAGCCAGGCACGCCAGCGCCGCTGGATCGCCATCCGCGCATAGACCTGGGCGACCGCGAGAATGACGCTGCCGATCGCCAGCGGGAAGAAGATCGCGGTGAGGTGAAACACCGTCGCGGCGTCGCGCTTTTCGATCGCGTCGAAGATCGACCGATTCCACACGTTGATGCCGTACTGGAAGGCGACGGTGCCGACGATCAGCAGCAGAAGCCCGATCGTGAACGGCCAGGCGAGGCGATCGCCGGACTTGCCCCAATAGCCGCGGGCACTGATCCAGAATCGCGTCAACAAATATCGCTTGCGGACCTGCTCCGCCTCCTCCGGCGACAGCTCCGGGTCCGGCTCGACCACCTCAGGCGGAGGCGGCTCGACATGATCGCCGTTCTCGGCGGCGATCTCGACGATCGGCGCCCTTGCCGGCCCGTCATCGACGGGCCGCTCGATGTCCTGGATCTGTCCCATGCGGCGATAACCGGAACCCAAGTCGAAGGTTCCGCGCCAGGTTCCGCCCGCGAGACCCTCAGCGCAGTTCCGGGTTCGGCGCCACCGGCGGGGCGCGATGGAGCGGCACCGGCACGACCTTGTGCAGCACGCGCGACAACTCCTCGATCGAGTACGGCTTGCGCAGCAGCTCGAAGCCGTTGGTGCCCTGCTGAGCCAGCACATGGCTGTAGCCACTGGCGAGCACGACGGGAATGTTGAGCTCGAGCCGGCGGATCTCCTCGGCGAGCTCGAGGCCGGTCATCCCCGGCATCACCACATCGGTGAACACGACGTCGAATTGGCTGGCGCCGCCGATCAGCTCTTCCAATGCGTCCCTGGCGTTGTCGACCAGCGTAGTGAGATAGCCGAGCTCGGCGAGCGCTTCGGTGGCCGATCGCCCGACCTCGATGTTGTCCTCGACCACCAGCACGGACATTCCACGGCCGCTGATCGGCGCGGCATGGCCGTCCGTCTCGCTGCGTTGATCCTGGGCCGGCGCGACGCGCGGAAGGTAGAGCGTGAAGGTGGCGCCCTTGCCGACCTCGCTGACGACGCCGATCTCGCCGCCCGATTGCTTGGCGAAGCCGAACACCTGCGACAGCCCGAGGCCGGTGCCCTGGCCGATGGTCTTGGTGGTGAAGAACGGCTCGAAGATGCGGCCGACCTGATCCTGCGGGATGCCGACGCCGGTGTCCTGGACGGCGATGGCGACGTAGCCCAGCGGCGGGCGGTCCTGCGGTGAGGCCGGGGTCGGGAGATCCGGCGTAGGGGCGACCGTGATGCTCAGAACACCCTGGCCGACCATGGCGTCGCGCGCATTGACGGCCATGTTGATCAGCGCGGTCTCGAACTGGCCGGCGTCGGCATTGACGTAGCAAGGCTCATCCGGGACCGAGATGGCGATCTCGATGCGCGAGCCGACCAGCGTCTTGGTCATGTCGCGCAGGGTGACCACGCTGCGGCCGATGTCGAACACCTCGGGCTTCAGGGTCTGCCGGCGCGCGAAGGCCAGCAGCTGCGAGGTCAGCTTGGAGGCGCGCGCCACGGTGTCGGAGATCGCGTCGATGTAGCGCTGCCGCCGCTCCTCGGGCAGATTCGGCCGGCGCAGCAGGTCGGCCGAGGCGCGGATCACGGTGAGCAGGTTGTTGAAATCGTGCGCGACGCCGCCGGTCAATTGCCCCAGCGCCTCCATGCGCTGGCCATGCTTGAGCGCGTCCTCGGCCTCGAGGCGGCGAGCAGCTTCGATGTAGAAGCGCTCGGTGCGGCGGCGGGCGAGGGTCAGGAACACGACCAGCAGGGCCGTAGCCGGGATGCCGAAGATCAGGTGGCGGCTCATCGTCGCGAACCAGCGGTTGCGGATGGTTGCGGTTTCCAGGCCGGCGGCCACATAGACGGGATAGCCCGGGAGCCGCTGGTAGCCGACCCGCCGCTCGACACCGTCGATCGGCGAGGTCTCGGTCACCAGCTGCTCGGTATCGGCCGCCCCCGCCGGAATGTCGTTCGGCGCCGGCCCGGCGCTGCGCTCGGCGGCCGGAAACCGCGCCAGCGTCAGCCCGTCGAACCGCTTCAGCGCGAAGTAGCTGCCCTGGGCGCGGCCGATCCGGGCATAGAAGTGCTCGAAATAGTCCGGCAGCACCGAGGCCTGGATGACCCCGGTGAAGCTGCCGTCGTCGGAGGGGCGGCGACGGCTGACGCTGAAGAAGGCCGCGCCCGGATAGGGCGAGCGCGGCGTCAACGGAGCGCCGATGAAGGTGCCGATGCTGTCCTTGACGTGGGCGCTGAAGTAGTCACGGTCCAGGAACGACACGTCCGGCGCCGGGTAGATCAGGCTGTTGACCAGCGGCCGGCCGTTGGCGTCGAACACCCAGGCCGACTTCATCTGCGGCAGCGAGTCGGACAATTGCCGGAGCCGCGCATGCAGCGCCTGCTCGCGGGTCTTGATATCGGCGTCCGAGAGATCGCGGACGATCTCGTCGATCTCGGACAGGCTGCGTTCGATGGTCTCGAACACCTTTAGCGCATGCTCGTGGACGACGTCGAGCGAGCGCCGGATCTCGCGGTCGGCCTCCTCGCTGGTCGTGCCGGAGGAGACGTAGGCCGCGATCAGGAAGAACGCGATCGGCAGCGCCAGCGACGCGACCATCATCCAGCGCAGCATCGTCAGCGATTTGCGTTGTGCGGTCTGCACGGTCGCTCCGGCCCCAAAAGGCTGAGAGCTTAACGCAATCGGGGCCGGCGACAAACAAGACGCGCCCGGAACTCGGGACGGTTTCGGGCGCGGAGGTAATCTTCTGAGGCTGTCCGGCGGCTAGATCTGCCGCTCGACCAGCTTGAGCTTGAGCTCGGCGATCGCCTCGGCCGGGTTCAGGCCCTTCGGGCAGGCCTTGGCGCAGTTCATGATGGTATGGCAGCGGTACAGCCGGAACGGGTCCTCGAGATTGTCGAGCCGCTCGCCGGTCGCCTCGTCGCGGCTGTCCTTGACCCAGCGCGTCGCCTGCAGCAGCGCGGCCGGTCCGAGATAGCGCTCGCTGTTCCACCAATAGCTCGGGCACGAGGTCGAGCAGCAGGCGCACAGGATGCACTCATAGAGGCCGTCGAGCTTCTCGCGGTCCTCGTGAGTCTGCTTCCATTCCTTCTGCGGCGTCGGCGTGGTCGTCTTCAGCCACGGCTCGATCGAGGCGTATTGCGCGTAGAAGTTGGTGAGGTCGGGCACGAGGTCCTTGACCACCGGCTGGTGCGGCAGCGGGTTGATCTTGACCGCGCCGTCCTTCACGTCGTGCATCGAGCGGGTGCAGGCCAGCGTGTTCTGGCCGTCGATGTTCATCGCGCAGGAGCCGCACACGCCCTCGCGGCAGGAGCGGCGGAAGGTCAGCGACGGATCGATGTGGTTCTTGATCCAGATCAGGCCGTCGAGCACCATCGGACCGCAATCGTTGACGTCGACATAGTAGGTGTCGACGCTCGGATTCTTGCCGTCGTCCGGATTCCAGCGATAGACCCTGAACTCGCGGACTTCGGTGGCGCCCGCCGGCTTCGGCCAGGTCTTGCCGCCGGTGATCTGGGAATTCTTCGGAAGTGCGAACTCAGCCATTTCGGTAGGCCTTCTTGGTTGTGACGGACCGGCTCAGGACACGCGCGATCAGTACACGCGTGCCTTGGGCGGGATGTACTGCACGTCGTTGGTCATGGTGTAGTTGTGCACCGGGCGGTAGTCGATCGTGGTCTTGCCGTCGTTGTTGTCGATCCACGCCAGGGTGTGCTTCATCCAGTTCTTGTCGTCGCGATCCGGGAAGTCCTCGCGGGCATGCGCGCCGCGGCTCTCGGTGCGATTGACGGCCGAGTCCATCGTCACGACGGCCTGGGCAATCAGGTTGTCGAACTCCAACGTCTCGATCAGGTCGGAATTCCACACCAGCGAGCGGTCGGACACGGCGATGTCGCCGATGCCGCCATAGACCTTGTGGATCAGGTTATGGCCTTCCTGCAGCACCTCGCCGGTGCGGAACACGGCGCAGTTGGTCTGCATCACGTGCTGCATGCTCTCGCGCAGTTTCGCGGTCGGGGTGCCGCCCGAGGCGTAGCGGTAGTGATCGAGCCGGCCGAGCGCCTTGTCGGCGGAGTCCTTCGGCAAATCGGGCTGCTTGCCGTTCGGCGTCAGCTTCTCGGCCAGCCGCAGCGCGGCGGCGCGGCCGAACACCACGAGGTCGATCAGCGAGTTGGAGCCGAGCCGGTTGGCGCCGTGCACGGAGACGCAGGCCGCTTCGCCCACCGCCATCAGGCCGGGGACGATGGCGTTGTCGTCGCCGTCCTTCTTGGTCAGCACCTCGGCGTGATAGTTGGTCGGGATGCCGCCCATGTTGTAGTGCACCGTCGGCACGATCGGGATCGGCTCGCGGGTGACGTCGACATTGGCGAAGATCTTGGCCGATTCGGAGATGCCCGGCAGACGCTCGGCCAGCACCTTCGGATCGAGATGGTCGAGATGCAGGAAGATGTGGTCCTTCTTCTTGCCGACGCCGCGGCCTTCGCGGATCTCGATGGTCATCGCGCGCGAGACGACGTCGCGCGAGGCGAGGTCCTTGGCGGACGGCGCATAGCGCTCCATGAAGCGCTCGCCCTCGGAGTTGACGAGATAGCCGCCCTCGCCGCGCGCGCCTTCGGTGACCAGACAGCCCGAGCCGTAGATGCCGGTCGGGTGGAACTGCACGAACTCCATGTCCTGCAGCGGCAGGCCGGCGCGCAGCGCCATGCCGCCGCCGTCGCCGGTGCAGGTGTGCGCCGAGGTGCAGGAGGCGTAAGCGCGGCCATAGCCGCCGGTGGCCAGGATCGTGGTCTGGGCGCGGAAGCGGTGCAGGGTGCCGTCGTCGAGCTTGATCGCGATGACGCCGCGGCAGGTGCCCTGGTCGTCCATGATCAGGTCGATGGCGAAGAACTCGATGAAGAACTCCGCGGCGTGGCGCAGCGACTGGCCATACATCGTGTGCAGCATCGCATGGCCGGTGCGGTCCGCGGCGGCGCAGGTGCGCTGCGCCTGGCTCTTGCCGAAGTCGATGGTCATGCCGCCGAACGGACGCTGATAGATCTTGCCGTCCTCGGTGCGCGAGAACGGAACGCCCCAATGCTCGAGCTCGTAGACCGCGTCCGGCGCGTTGCGCACCATGTATTCGATCGCGTCCTGGTCACCGAGCCAGTCGGAGCCCTTGACGGTGTCGTACATGTGCCAGCGCCAGTCGTCCTGGTGCATGTTGCCGAGCGAGGCCGAGATGCCGCCCTGCGCCGCCACGGTGTGCGAGCGGGTCGGAAACACCTTGGTGATGCAGGCCGTGCGCAGGCCCGCTTCGCTGCAGCCGACCACGGCGCGCAGGCCCGCGCCGCCGGCGCCGACCACGACGACGTCGTAGGTGTGATCCTCGATCGGATAGGCTTTTCCGTTCGTCGCGGGCGCGCCGTTCGCGCTGCCATTTGCTCCGCCGGCCATTCGCTAGACTCCAGTGGACAGTTTGATGAGGGCGTAGATCGAGGCGATCGCCACGGTCACGGCAAAGAAGTTGTTGGCCATGATCGCGATGAGCTTGAGCGACTCGGTGTGGACGTAGTCCTCGATGATCACCTGCATGCCGATCTTCATGTGCCAGCAGCTGGCAACCACGAACAGCAGCATGATCAGCGCGATCGGCAGCGAGCCGAGGATCTGCGCCGCACCTGCCTGGTTGCGGCCGAGCAGCATGATCACGACCACCACGACCGGCACGATCAGCAGGGTCATCGCAACCGCGGTGATGCGTTGGCGCCAGAAGTCGCCGGTGCCCGAATGCGCCGCACCGAGATTGCGAACGCGGCCCAGCGGGGTCCGCATCGATTTTGCGCGTGCGTTGCTCATCGGCCGCCTCCGACTGCGTAAGCCACGATCCACACCAGAACGGTCAGAGTGATGCCGCCGATCAGTGCGCCCCATGTGAGCGTCTCGCGCTCATTGGGCTTGAAGCCGTAGCCGAGGTCCCAGACGAAGTGGCGGATGCCAGACAGCAGATGATGGAGCAGCGCCCAGGTATAGCCGAACACGATCAGCCGGCCGAGGAAGCTGCCCATGAAGCCCTGGACGTAGGAATAGGCGCTGGGACCGGACGCGGCGGCGATCAACCACCAGGCCAGCAGCAGCGTCCCGAAATAGAGTGCAACCCCGGTGGCGCGGTGGACGATCGACAAGATCATCGTCAGCGTCCAGCGGTAGGTTTGCAGATGCGGCGAAAGCGGTCGTTCGATCCTGGCTGTCATTGGTTGCTTTGATGATTTCTTGTGGGCCGTGAACGGAAGGGGCTTGCGGCCGTGTGGGATCGGCAGGCGGGCTTTATTTACGGAGAAGGAACAGGGCTTGCAACGGACAAATGACCCAAAACCGAACACCGATTCAGTACTACGAGAGCGATGAAAAAAGGATCAATGGCCGTCGTGGTATACCACAGCCCAACGACTCGACCATGCCGCGAATTGCTATTCATTTTTAGCTCCTCACGCCGACTGAAACGAAGCCGATGAGACTAGTAAATAACGCAGATCGTAGTGCATTGATTCACCGCTTAACTACGGCCCTCGCGATGCTGGTTTCGCCCAAAGAAGGGGTTCGCAGGCCGACGATTCTGCAGGTCTGATCGGACGGATTCGCGGGACGATCCGTCCGCGGGCACGACCGTGGTTTGTCTCCCCTGGGCAAGTCGAGGGCGCTGTCGCGTGTTCCAGCGGCGTGCCCCCCGTATCTTGCCGATGGTCGATTTTGCCGCATGTCGAGGTCGGGCGCCGTGACCTAGTCTGCGGTGAGGCGCCACCAGGACAGCAGCGCTGCAGCGAGATCCGATGCCCGCTCCCCGGCAGACAATCATCGAACGCACGGCGGCGCTGCCCGCGCGCCATGCGTCCTCGCACGAGCCGGCCGAGGAGCCTCTGACGTGCATCCTCGGCTTCACCGCCGCCGGCCTGTTCGCCGCCTGCCTCGCCATCGCCATTCACCAGGAGATGACGTCGTTCGCGGCGCTCGAGCTCGTGCTGATCTGCGCCGCCCCGCCGTTGGCCGCGTTGGCGGGCTTGAGAATCGGACGACTGCGCTGAGCCGCCGTTACTTCGTATAGATGTCCTTGTACTGATCACGCAGCACGTTCTTCTGCACCTTGCCCATGGTGTTGCGCGGCAGTTCGTCGACCACGAACACACGCTTGGGCATCTTGAATTTCGCCAGCCGGCCATCGAGCCCCTTGAGCACGCTGGCCTCGTTCACGTCGGCGCCGGGATGGCGCACCACGACAGCGGTGACGCCCTCGCCGAAATCGGCATGCGGCACGCCAATGACCGCGGATTCGACCACGCCCGGCATGGCGTCGATCTCGCTCTCGATCTCCTTGGGATAGACGTTGAAGCCGCCGGAGATCACGAGATCCTTGCCGCGCCCGACGATGTGGACGTAGCCCTGGGTGTCGATCTTGCCGAGATCGCCGGTGATGAAGAAGCCGTCGTCGCGGAATTCCGACTTGGTCTTCTCCGGCATCCGCCAATAGCCCTTGAACACGTTCGGGCCCTTCACCTCGATCATGCCGATCTCGTCGCGCGCGAGCTCCTTGCCGGTCTCGGGATCGGTGACGCGCACGGACACGCCGGGCAGCGGGAAGCCAACCGCGCCGGGCACGCGCTCGCCCTCATAGGGGTTCGACGTGTTCATGTTGGTCTCGGTCATGCCGTAACGCTCGAGCACGGCGTGGCCGGTGCGCGCGAACCATTCGCGATGGGTGTCGGCCAGCAGCGGCGCCGAGCCGGAGATGAACAGCCGCATGTGGCTGGTCGTCTCCTTCGACAGGCGCGGGTTCTGTAACAGCCGCGTGTAGAAGGTCGGCACGCCCATCAGAACGGTGGCACGCGCCATCAGGTTGATGATCAGGTCCGGATCCAGCTTCGGCAGGAAGACCATCGACGCGCGGGCAAACAGTGTCACGTTGCTGGCCACGAACAGGCCGTGCGTATGGTAGATCGGCAGCGCGTGGATCAGCACGTCGTCCCTGGTAAAGCGCCAGTAGTCGATCAGGGTCAGCGAGTTCGAGGCGAGATTGTCGTGAGACAGCATCGCGCCCTTGGAGCGGCCGGTCGTGCCGGAGGTGTAGAGGATCGCGGCGAGATCGTCGGAGGCGCGCGGCTCCGTGGTGAACGCGGTCGCGGCCTTGTCGGCGGCCTCTGTCAGCGAGCCCTTGCCCGACGCGTCGAGCGTTTCGACCTTGGCGCCGACCTTGGCCGCGAGCGCGCCGATGCCCTCGGCCCTGGACGGGTCGCAAACCACGACGGTGGGCTCGGCATCGCCGATGAAATAATCGAGCTCATTGAGGGTGTAGGCGGTGTTGAGCGGCAGATAGACGCCGCCGGCGCGCACCGTGGCGAGATAGAGCACGAGGCCCGAGACCGACTTCTCGGTCTGCGCGGCGACGCGATCGCCCGGCTTCACGCCACGGGCCACCAGCACGTTGGCCATCTGCCCGGCCCGCGCGACCAGGTCGCCATAGGTGATGCGCTGGCCGTCCTGGGTCTCGATCGCGAGCCGGCCGGGCTCGTCGAGATCATCGAACAAGCGGGCGAACAGATTGGCGTTGGCGGCGTGGTTCATGCAAACATTCCCCTCAAGAGCGCGGCCGGGCCGGCGGTTTCAGCCGGCGGAACATCGGGCTCGACGAAGACGAAAAGGGCCGGGACGGATGGCAGCGGCGACGTCGCCGGGATTGCCGTCTCTGATCGAGGCTGCCTTAGCAAAAACGCCCTTTCGAAGGCAACGGGAGACGCCGGAATATGACCAAGGGGAAACGAATTGCCTGGATCACGGGCGGCGGCACGGGGATCGGCGAGGCCGGCGCGCTGACGCTGGCGGCGGAGGGCTGGACGGTCGTGGTGTCCGGCCGGCGCAAGGCGGCGCTGGATGCCGTGGTGGCCCGGATCGTGGCGGATGGCGGCACGGCGGAAGCCATCGCGCTCGACGTCGCCAAGTCCGCCGACGTGCAGGCCGCGGCCGACGCCATCCTGATGCGTCACGGCCGCATCGACCTGCTGGTCAACTCCGCCGGCGTGAACGTGCCGCGGCGGCGCTGGGACGACATGACGCTGGACGGCTGGAACCAGCTCGTCGAGATCAACCTCAACGGCGTGCTGTATTGCATGAAGGCGGTGCTGCCGGCGATGCGCAAGCAGCAGGACGGCACCATCATCAACGTCTCGTCCTGGGCCGGACGTCATGTCTCGAAAATGCCGGGACCGGCCTACACCTCGACCAAGCATGCGGTGCTGGCGCTGACGCATTCCTTCAACATGGAAGAATGTATGAACGGTCTGCGCGCCTGCTGCCTGATGCCCGGCGAGGTCGCGACGCCGATCCTGGAGCAGCGCCCGGTGGTGCCGAGCGCCGAGGAGCAGGCCCGGATGCTGCAGCCCGAGGATCTCGGGCGGACCATCGCGTTCGTGGCCAGCATGCCGCCGCGGGTATGCGTGAACGAGATCCTGATCAGCCCGACGTGGAATCGGGGATTCATCCAGACGCCAGCGAACAGGGATTGAGGGGGACTGGAAAACCGTCACGGCAACAGCGTCGGAGCGGTCCATGAAAATCGAGGTGTCGCCTCGCAACCGGTGTCGTCCCCGCGAACGCGGGGACCCATACCGCGTGATGTCTGAAACAGGCAGGCGGCCAGTCTCGCGCAAGACAACTGAACCCTGTGGTTATGGGTCCCGGATCTGCGCGCTTCGCGCTTGTCCGGGACGACAGTCGAAGTCGGCGCAGCTGGGTTGCCTCCGAGAAGCAGGTGGAAGACATACGACCTCGTCCTCGCGACACGATGCGCCCGAGCTGTGCTGAAACCTGTCGCCCTCATCAACAGAGGGCGCGGGGAAGA
>NZ_CAFJ01000649.1 GCF_000239795.1 Bradyrhizobium sp. STM 3809
CGTGTCTCAGGCGCGCGCGGGCGCGCGGATCGAGCCGGTGATGTCGGGCATGCTGCCGAGCGCGGTGGCGCGGCCTTCGAGCGCGCTCTGGCGCTTGAGGATCTGATCGAGCTTCTGGTCGAACTGCTCCTGGTCGAGCAGCTGCCGGCTGGTGGCGCGGTCGACCTTGGCGCGCAGCTCGGCGATGCGGTCCTCATAGGCGTATTGCATCTCGGCCTGGCGCGCGATGAGCCGCGTCAGCACGTCATCGCGGAACGCGAAATAGGTCGCGGTCGCCGCCGACCAGATGCCGAGCAGGCTGACGGTGCCGACCACGATCCAGAACACGACCGGACCGATCCGCACCTGCTTGCCGGCATGCACCAGCGTGTAGTCGCTCTGCGACGCGGCAGCGGCCGGAGCAGGCGCCGGATGCGGCGCGGGCGCGCGCCGATGGTGAGCGTGCCCGCGGTCATGAGGATGGTGCTGGGGATATTCGGCGTGATGGCCGGAACGATGCGACATCGGCACTCCCGCGCCGGCTGGAGCTCGTTACGTCCAGCGGCGTCATTTACGGGAGCGATTTGACCCCTGCATGGTTAATTTTTCGCCAACGCTGTCCGCGCCGGTCTACAGCTCGCGTGCGGCGGCGAGCACCGCATCGGCATGGCCGTCGACCTTGACGTTGCGCCACACCTTGGCGACGCGGCCGTCGGCGCCGATCAGCACGGTGCTCCTGATGATGCCGAGAAACTTGCGGCCATAGAGCGACTTCTCGCCCCAGGCGCCATAGGCCTCCAGCATCTCGTGCGTCTCGTCGGAGATCAGCGGCACCGCGAGGTCGTGCTTGTCGCGGAAATTGTCCTGCGCCTTCACCGAATCGGCGGAGACGCCGAGCACGGCGGTGCCGGCGGCGGCGAAGTCTTGAGTGAGGCGGGTGAAGTCGATCGCCTCCTTGGTGCAGCCGGGCGTGTTGGCCTTGGGGTAGAAGAACAGCACCAGCTTCTTGCCGGCATAGTCGGCCAGCGAAACGGTGCCGCCGCCGTCGCGCGGCAGCTTGAAAGCCGGCGCCTTGGCGCCCTCGGCGAGCCCCGCGGCAGCGGTGGCCGGAGCGGCCGTCTTCGCCGGCTTGGCCTTGGCCGCGGGCTTGGCGGCCGAAGGTTTGCTGGTCACGGCCTTTGCAGCCTTGGCCGCGGGCTTCGCGGTGGTCTTCTTGGCCGGTTTTGTCGTTGTGGGCTTGGCCGTCTTCTTCGCGACTTTCTTGGCGGCGGTGGCGGCGCGGTTCCCGAGGGCGTGTCCGTACGACGCCGGATTGGAGGATTTCTTCCGTGATTCCTTTGACATACGCCTTCCTTTCGTCGCTTTCCGCGGCTCAACAATGAAACTATCCCGGTTCTTGTCCGGTGTCCCGGGATCGATCTGAGTCCGTGCTTTTCGCGGGTCGCGGCCGATGCCTCTTGCGACGCTGCCGAAATCACGGGTACCAGCAAGCATGAGTACCAGTTCCATGACGACTCTCGTACCGTCTCCGGATCAGATGAGCCTGCGACAAATTTCGATCGAACCCGGGGGCGCCACGGTCCACCGCCACGAGCGGGTGGGCAAAGGCGAGGGCGACGGGATATAGTGACGGTGATTTGGCGCTTTGCCCGGCCGCCGGTGCGGGCGCGAGCGCAGCGGATGGTTTGAGAGAGGCCCGCTCGCGCGGGACGTGACGGGGACGCAGGCCATGCCGGCGAGCCAGGGGAGCGCCCGGTGAACGGGCGAGGCATCACCGGCGACCAACCTGGCCAAGGCCAGTTTGGCACGAATAGTTCGGACACCAGGGGCCAGCACCGAGAGGCAATGGCAAGACAGACATCACCCCAGCGGCCCCATCTGCAAGCGGACACCCAGGGCCAGCAGTGGGATGACGCCGATTGGCACGCGGCTGAGCATTCCGAGGAGCATGTCGAGCATGACGAGGCCGCCGAGCAGCGCGCCCGCCGGCTGCTGTCGCGGTCGGATTCGAAGCTGAGCGGCGGCCTTTCGACCGCTCAACCGCGGCGCGGCCGCGTCTTGCGGCGATTCGTGGTGTCGCTCGGGCTGCTGGTGCTGATCCTGGCCGTCGGCTTCGCCGGGCTGTGGCTGCGGCTCGGCGCCGGGCCGATCAGCCTGGATCTCGCGACGCCATGGCTCGCTGCCGCGATCGAGGACAATATCGGCCACGGCAATACGGTCGAGGTCGGCGGCACCCAGATCGAGCGCGCCGGCCGCATCCGCGTCGCGGTGCGGATCCGCGACATCGTCGTGCGCGACCAGGATCACGCCATCGTCGCCAGTGCCCCCAAGGCCGAGGTGCGGCTGTCCGGCGCCGCGCTGCTGATGGGGCAATTGCGGGCCGAGAGCCTGAAGCTTGTCGACGCCGAACTCGCCATCCGCATCACGCCCGACGGCACCGTCACCGTCTCGACCGGCGAGACCAGCAAGCCGCTGGCCACCGGCGTCGCCTCCAAACGCGATGCCGGCCTGCCGCCGACCTTCCCGCGTCCCGGGCAGGCCGCTGCGCCGGCGCCCGGCTCGCCCCAGGCCGCGGCACCGCAGGCCGCGCCGGCAAATCCGCCAGCCGCAGTGCCGTCCAGCCCGGCGACGGCCCAGAACGGCCTGCTCGCCGGCCTCGACTGGCTCGACAGCCTCAGCCTGACCGGGCTCGACGGCCAGAACCTGAACGAGATCGGCCTGAAGAACGGCGTGCTGATCGTCGACGACCAGCAGCGCGGCAACAAATGGACGTTCGAGAATATCAGCCTCAGCCTGCGCCGCCCCTCCGGCGGCGGCGTCGCGCTCAGCCTGGGCGAGGAGGGCGCCAAGCCGTGGCTGCTGCGGGTCCTCGTCGGACCGCCGGCCAACGGCGTGCGCAGTGTCGACATCAAGGCCGACAAGGTCTCGACCAGCAACATCCTGCTGGCGCTGCGGCTGAAGGATCTGACCTACATGGCGGATCTGCCGCTGACGGGCGAGATCAAGGGCGAGCTCGGCCGCGACGGTCTGCCCACCTATCTGCGCGGCAAGATCAACATCGGCGCCGGCAACATCATCGACACCGATACGCCAGACTATCCGATGGCGATCGACTCCGCCGAGATCAACATGGAGTGGGACGCCAGCCGCCGCGCGCTGGTGGCGCCGCTCAAGGTGATCTCGGGCGCCAACCGCATCACGCTCAACGCCCATCTGGAGCCGCCGAACGACGGCGTCAACGACTGGCGGCTCAACCTGAGCGGCGGCACCATCCTGCTCGGCGCGATTGCCAATGATCCGCCGCTGATCTTCAACCGCATCTCGATCAATGTCCGGTTCGACACCGAAGGCAAGCGCGTGCTGCTGACGCAGGCCGAGGTCTCCAACGGCGAGATCGGCGTCGCCGGCACCGGCAGCGTCGACTATGCCGGCGAGCCGCGGCTCAAGCTCGGCTTCGCCGCGACGCCGATGCCGGCGCTGGCGATGAAGCGGCTCTGGCCGGCGCTGATCGTGCCGGAGGTGCGGGCCTGGGTGATCGAGCGCATCGAGCGCGGCAACGTGCAGCGGATCGACATCGCGGTGAATTCGCCGACCCGCAACCTGCCGCGCAAGGGGCCGCCGATTCCGGACGACGGCCTCGACGTCAACGTGATCGCGACGAACGTCACGGTGCGTCCGGTCGACGGACTGCCCGCCGTGCGCGATGCCGACATGAAGGCGCACGTCACCGGGCGCACCGCGACGGTGACGGTCGGACAGGGCGCCGCCGACACCCCGGCCGGCCGCAAGCTCAATTTCTCCGACGTCGTGTTCGAGGTGCCGGACATGGCGCCGAAGCCGTCGCCGTCGCGCGTGCGCATGCGCGTCGACGGTCCGGTCGCCGCCGCTGCCGAGATCCTCGCCTCGGACCGACTGAGCGACATGTCCTCGATTCCGATCGATCCCGCCCAGACCAAGGGAACGTTCCAGGCCAACGTCAATCTCGCGATGCCGGTCAAGGGCGAGCTGACCAAGGCGGACACCAACTACACGGTGACCGCCGATCTCAGCGGCTTCGCTGCCGACAAGCTGGTGATGAACCAGAAGCTCGAGGCTAACACGCTCAAGATCGTTGCGAACACGCAGGGCTATCAGGTCAAGGGCGACGTCAAGATCAACGGCCAGCCGGCGACGCTCGACTATCGCAAGCCGACCGACGGCGATGCCGACATCCGGATGCAGGCGACGCTCGACGACGCCAGCCGGGCCAGGCTCGGCCTGGATCTCGGCTCCGCCATGACGGGCGATGTGCCGCTGAAGCTCAATGGCAAGATCGCCGCGGCCGCCGATCGCGACAGCCGGATCGGAGTCGAGGCGGATCTCTCCAAGCTGAAGCTCGACAATCTGCTGCCAGGCTGGGTCAAGACGCCCGGGAAGGCGGGGAAGGCCACCTTCAACGTCGTGGCGAAACCGCAATCGACGCGCTTCGAGGACATCAACATCGAAGGCGGCGGCGTGTCGATCAAGGGCTCGCTCGAGATCGACCAGAACGGCGACCTGATGAACGCCAACTTCCCGACCTATTCACCGTCCGAGGGCGACAAGACGCAGATCAAGGCAGAGCGCGGCCAGGACGGCGTGCTGAAGCTGACGATGCGCGGTGACGTGTTCGACGGCCGCGGCTTCCTGAAGTCTGCGATCTCGGGCACCAACAAGGATGCCGACAAGACCAAGTCGCGCTCGAGCATCGACTTCGACGCCGAGATCAAGCTCGGCGCGGTCGCCGGCTTCAACGGCGAGGCGCTGCGCGGCGTCGATGCCAAGGTCTCCCGGCGCGGCGGCGCCTTCAAGGCCTTCAGCCTGAGCGGCAAGGTCGGCCGCGACACGCCCGTGACCGCCGATCTGCGCGTCGGCCGCGAGGCGGATCAGCGCGGCCGGCGGCAGGGCCGCGAGGTGATCTATCTCACGACCAACGATGCCGGCGCGCTGCTGCGTTTCGCCGACACCTATTCCAAGGTGCAGGGTGGCCAGCTCGAGCTCGCCGTGGAGCCACCGACCGCGGACACCAGCCCCAAGGAGGGGCTGATCAACATGCGCGACTTCACGGTGCGTGGCGAGCAACAGCTCGATCGTGCCGTGGCGGGCGGCGCACAGGGCGGCGGCCAGGGCGGCGGCATCGGCTTCACGGCGCTGCGCGCCGAATTCACCCGCCAGCCGGGGCTGATGTCGTTCCGCGACGGCATCGTCCAGGGGCCCACGATCGGCCTGACGATCGAGGGCAACATCGACTACAACAACAACCAGGTGCGGATGAACGGCACCATCGTGCCGGCCTACGGCCTCAACAACATCTTCGGCCAGATCCCGTTCTTCGGGCTGATCCTCGGCAACGGCAACAAGGAAGGCCTGATCGGCGTGACCTACGAGGTGGTGGGCACGCCGAGCGCGCCGGTCATGCGCGTCAATCCGATCTCGGCGATGGCGCCCGGCGTGTTCAGGAACATCTTCCAGTTCAACACCGGCCGGCAGCCCTATCCGCCGGCGGAGGTCGCGCCGAACAACTGATCTCGCGAGCGGCTCTCAGCGTCGCAGCGCCGGCACCACCAGGAACGGGATCATGCCGATGACGACGCTGATGAGCGCGAGGAGGATCACGGCATCATAGCCGTGCGTGAGGTCGTGGATGACGCCGCCGCTCCAGGAGCCCAGCGCCGAGCCGAGCCCGCTGCCGATCGTGATGGTGCCGTAGATCGTGCCGAGCCGCTTGCCGCGGAAGATCTTCATCGCGGTCGCCGACAATAGCGGTCCCCGCGAGCCGATCATGCTGCCGAAGCAGATCACGAAGCCGCCGAGCAGGACGACATTGGGCCAGAACTGCAGCGCCCACAGCATCAGGATGCCCGCGATCGACACCGCGTAGGAGAACAGCACCGACGGTCGGCGCCCGATCAGCCCGTCGAGCGCGGAGACGCCGAGCATGCCGAACAGGAGCACGACGCCCGAAAAACCCCAGGCGGTGGCGGCCTGCAGCGGCGCGAAGCCGGCATCGATCAGATAGGCGACGACCTGCGGCGCGATCGCGTACATGCCGATGGCGGTGAAGAAGAACGTCGCGAACAGCGCCCAGAACGCGTGATGGCGCAGCGCGCGCGACAAGGTCCAGGCGTCGTCGGCAAGCTCATCGGTGACCGGCCTGGTGATGTGCGGTGCGCCCGCGGCAAACAGCCGCCAGGGCAGCAGCGCCAGCGGCACCAGCAGGAGGAAGGCGGCGGCGCCGAACGACTGATAGGCGCTGCGCCAGCCGATCGAATCGATCAGCAGCTGCGAGCCCGGCAGCAGCAGCAGCACGCCGGCGCCGGTGCCCGAATAGATCACGGCCATGGCCGTCGAGAGCCTCGCGCCGAACCAGCGTCCGAGCAGGATCGAGTTCGGCACGTTGCCGATCAGCGCGATGCCGGTGCCGACGCACAGCCCGATGCTGAGCTGGAATTGCCACAGCGCCTGCGCATGCGCTGCGGCCGTGAAGGCGGAGCCGAGCAGCAGCAGTCCGAGGGCGTAGACGGCGCGCGGTCCGGAATGGTCGAACAGCCGGCCGATCAGCGGGGCGGCGAGGCCGCCCGCCAGCGCCGTCAGCGAATAGATCGAGACCACCCCGGCGCGGTCCCAGCCGAAACTGTCGGAGATCGGCTTGAGGAAGACGGTGAAGCTCTCGCCGAGGCCGCGGCCGAGCACGGACAGCGCAAAGCACAGGCCGAGCACGACCAACGCCGTGCGCTCCGCCTGGGGCGGCCGGCTCGGCGTCTCCTCGGTCTGCGCAGGCTCTTGCGGCGCGCTGATCGTCATGCCGCCAGGGAGCGCCGAACGGCGCGCCCTGACAAGCAGGCAAAAGCGAATGCCCCTATGCAGGCTTGACCAGCACGTGTCGCTTCTTGCCCAGCGACAGCTTGATCACACCCTCGCTGGTGAGCTCCGCAGCCGTCAGCGCCATCTTCTCGTCGGTGACCGCGACGTCGTTGACCCTGAGGCCGCCGCCCTTGATCTGGCGCCGCGCCTCGCCGTTGGAGCCGACGAGGCCGGCCTTGACGAAGGCATTGAGCACGCCGAGCCCGGCGTCGAGCTCGGACTTGGCAACCTCGATCGTCGGCAGGTTCTCGGCGATCGCGCCTTCCTCGAAGGTGCGGCGCGCCGTCTCGGCTGCGGTGCGCGCGGCCTCTTCGCCGTGCAGCAGCGTGGTGGCGGCATCCGCCAATGCCTTCTTGGCCTCGTTGATCTCCGCACCCTCTAGCGCGCCGAGCTTCTCGATCTCGGCCAGCGGCAGGGTCGTGAACAGCTTGAGGAACTTGACGACGTCGGCGTCCTCGGTGTTGCGCCAGTACTGCCAGAACTCATACGGGCTGCACTGGTCGGCGTTGAGCCAGATCGCGCCCTGCGCGGTCTTGCCCATCTTGGCGCCGGAGGCGGTGGTGAGCAGCGGCGTGGTCAGCGCGAACAGCTGCTCGGTGCCCATGCGGCGGCCGAGCTCGACGCCGTTGACGATGTTGCCCCACTGGTCGGAGCCGCCCATCTGCAGCCGGCAGCCGGTGCGGCGGGCGAGCTCGACGAAGTCGTAGGCCTGGCAGACCATGTAGTTGAACTCGATGAAGCTCATCTCCTGCTCGCGCTCCAGGCGCAGGCGCACGGAATCCATGGTCAGCATGCGGTTGACCGAGAAGTGCCGGCCGATGTCGCGCAGCATCTCGATCCAGTTCAGCTTCGTCAGCCACTCGGCGTTGTCGAGCATGATGGCGTCGGTGGCGCCGTCGCCATAGCGCAGAACTTTTGCGAACACGCCGCGGATCGACGCCTTGTTGGCCTCGATCTCCTCGACCGTGCGCATCGCCCGCGTCTCGTCCTTGCCGGAGGGGTCGCCGACCATGGTGGTGCCGCCGCCCATCAGGGTGATCGGCTTGTTCCCGGTCTGCTGCAGCCAGTACAGCATCATCATCGTCAGGAAGTTGCCGATGTGCAGCGAGCGTGCGGTGCAGTCGTAGCCGACATAGGCGGTCGCCTGGCCCTTGGCGGCGAGCGCATCCAGGCCCTCGAAATCCGAGCACTGATGAATGAACCCGCGGCTCTGCAGCACGTTCAGGAAATCAGACTTGAAGCCAGTCATTGTCAGCGACTCTGAGCATTTGTTTACGGTATCGGCCGCTTGTCGCGGCCGTGTGCGGAG